>NZ_JBEXQK010000037.1:0-66523 GCF_040612535.1 Streptomyces sp. NPDC006368 | reverse complement strand
TCTGAAACGGCCCCTGACCTGCGACTCTCACGAGTCGGGACGACAGGATTTGAACCTGCGACCCCTTGACCCCCAGTCAAGTGCGCTACCAAGCTGCGCCACGTCCCGATGCCCGTCTGACCTGGGGTTTCCCCCGGCCCGGCGTGCATGAGAACAATACCGCACTCCCGCCGGTGATCACGAACCGCTTTACGGCACGCCCTCAAGCGCATGTGAGGTTGCACCGTGTGGCAGGACGAACACGCACAGACCTCCGACGTCGGGTGCTGCACGCGGCCCCGGTGACTCCCACCCGGGGACCTCCGCCGCCCCGTGGCCTCCGCGAGCGGAACCGGCCCAGACCCCGATGACCCGATGCCGCCGGGCTGACGGACACGGTGCGTGACCGTTTTGTCCAGGCGGCGAGTCGGCGGAGATCAGCCGGGGTGGTTTCCGGTCGGGCGGTGGCCAGGCGCCCGGCGCGGGCATGGCGGCCGAACTGCGCCGGGCCCTGCCGGACGTGCCGCCGGTGCGCGGGGACGGCAACCGACTTTCGCTCGCGTCCGGGGCGTTCGACCTGCTCACCTACGCGCGGTCGTGGCACTTGACAGACCCGGCCCGGTCGGTCCCCGAGGCGGTGCGCGTGCTGCGCCCCGGCGGCGCCCCGGCCCTGTGGTGCAACGACGCCGACGTGTCGGTCCCCTGGATCGCCGACCAGGACGCCCGGATACGCCGCTTCCTCGGTGGCCAGGACGTCCCGGCCCATCCCGCCGATGTCCGTGGCGTGCCGATCGCTCCGGGGCGGTCCACCGGCGGGTGGCCTGAGCCGCCGGGTGCCGCTCGACACCCACCTGGGCAACCTCGGCAGCCACTCCGCCTTCCTGCTGCGGGGCGGGGAGGGGACCCGCGCGTTCCTCGGCGAGGAGCGGGAGCGGCTGTCCGATCTCTTCCCGGACGGGACGGTCGAGGAGAGGTACGCCGTGAGTCTCAGCGTCGTCGTCCGCTGAAGCCCTCCGCTCCAACCGCCTGCCTCCCTGCCAAGGGCGGGGAGGTGGCGCGGCTCGATCCCTACCGGGGCGCGCGCCCCCAGGACGCACGCCCCGGCGCAATCCATCGCCCACCGCGCCGCGCGCTGCACGCCGGACGGCGCCCCTGAGCGCGGGAGCCGTGCCCGTCCTCGCGCACATCGGATCACGGCCCGTAGAAATTCGGTCGGAATTCGGTCGGAATTCATGCCGAATCGATCCGCCTCATCCGTACCCCTGGGACGCCTGTGAGTAATGAGGCCGACGCCTGCCCCTGGGTGCCATATGCCCATGAAACCTTTGCCCTTGGCATGTGGCACAAAGAGACAGAGGGGGAATGGACCCCGGATGGGGCCGGGCAGCCGGTACCACGGCGAACTCAGGCTTAATCTCACGTCAAGGACCTGTATTTCGGACAGAGTCGGCGACCTCGTTGAACGCTTCGGGGGCGATCAACACCATGAGGTGTCGGCCTGTTCGGGACGGGATCACTGCCGATGCACCACCTGTTCGCACAACCGCACGAGCAGGCGTTTCGCAGAGGAGAGCTCGGATGGACGGGTACTTCGCCAGTCGACTGCATCATCAACTACGGCGGGATGTCGGGCACTTCGCCGAGAATGAGGTTCGGCCACTGATACCCGCGATGGAAGCGGGCCGGTCGGTGCACTACGAACTGTCCCGGCGCATCGCCCGCCAGGGCTGGCTGGGCGCGACGATCAGTAAGGACTACGGGGGGATGGGGGCCGGCCACCTCGGCAAGACGATCATCATCGAGGAGCTGTCCCGGGTCAGCGGCGCGATGGGCGCCATGGTGCAGGCCTCGCAACTCGGTACCGCGAAGATCGTGCACTTCGGCAGCGACGAGCAGAAGAAGACCTGGTTGCCGGCCATCGCGGCGGGCGACTGCCTGCCCACCATCGCGGTCACCGAACCCGAGTCGGGTGGCCATGTGCTCGGCATGAGCGCAAGCGCCGTCCGTGACGGGGACGACTATCTCCTCAACGGCCGGAAGGTCTTCGTGGGCAACAGCCACGTGGGTGACCTGCACGGCGTCGTCGTCCGCACCGGCCCCGGCTCCCGGGGGCTCTCCGCCTTCCTCGTGGAGTCATGGCGGCCGGGCTTCCGCATCGGTGAGCAGAAGCCGACCATGGGCCTGCACGGGTTCAGCTTCGGGGAGCTGTTCTTCGACAACTGCCGCGTTCCGGCGTCGAACCGGCTCGGCGACGAGGGGGACGGGCTCGCCGTCGCCTACTCCTCCAGCGTGCTGTACGGGCGGGCCAACCTCACCGCCGTCTCGCTCGGCATCCACCGGGCGATCCTGGAGGAGACGACCCGGTTCTGCGAGGAGCGGCAGCGGTACGGCAAGCCCCTGCACGAACTGCCGTCCATCAAACTCAAGCTGGGCCGGATGCAGTCCCGTCTGATGACCGCGCGGCTGACCGCGTACCACGCGGTGCACCTGCTGGACCAGGGGATGCCCTGCGACGCGGAGCTGATGAACGCCAAGCTGGTCAACGTCGAGTCGGCGATGGACTCGGCGCGGAACGCCATGGAGATCCACGCCGCCGCCGGGCTCTTCACCGACCGCCCCGTCGAGCGCTATCTGCGCGACGCGCACCACATCTTCGCCCCGGCGGGCACGTCGGACATCCAGTTGCTGCGCCTCGCCGAAGTGGCGCTGGGCACGGCGAAGGGCCAGTGGTCGGAGCAGCTCGCCGATGTCGTACGCATGGAACCGGTCCTGTAGCCGGCCGGGCGGTGTGACGTTCCCGGGGAGTGCGGGAGGCACCCTCCGGGGACGTCATCGCCGTCCCGCCCACGGGACGGGCGGGACGGCTCACAGGCCGCCGTCCTCCCGGCGGTGGATCTGCTCCACGAGCTCCGCGGCGAGGGCCTTGATGGTCTCCAGGCCGGCCCGCCCCCACGGTCGGGGCTCGGTGTCGACCACGCAGATCGTGCCGAGCGCCGTGCCCGTACGGTCGATGAGCGGCGCCCCGAGATAGGAGCGGATGCCGATCTCGTCGACGACCGGGTTTCCGGCGAAGCGGGGGTAGTCGCAGACGTCCTCCAGGACCAGCGCCTTGCGGCGGACCACCACATGGGGGCAGTAGCCGTGGTCGCGGGCCATGAAACGGCTGACGCCACCCGTCGCGGCGGCGGTGGCGCTGAGGTCGCTGCCCGCGTGCGTGCCCTCCGGGGTGTGCAGACCCGCGAAGAACTGACGGTTCTCGTCGATGAAGTTGACCATCGAGTACGGTGCGCCGGTCACCTGGGCGAGTTTGTGTGCGAACTCGTCGAACGCCGGGTCCGGGCGCTCGCCGAGGCCGAGCTGGCGCAGCCGCCGCACGCGCAGCGGTGCCTCCCGGTCGACGGGGGTCAGCAGCAGATGACCGGTCGGGTCATAGGTCATGAGGGTGCTCCATGGCGCGGCGCCACTGCGGGGGCCGGGGCCGGGTTGGTCGTCAGCAGGTGCTGGACGAGGGTGACCAGGGTCTGGATCCCGGAGCTGGCGATACGGGCGTCGCACAGCACGACCGGCACCTCCGGATTGAGGTCGATGGCGGCCCGTACCTCGTCGGGTTCGTACCGGAAGGAGCCGTCGAACTCGTTGACGGCCACGACGAAGCGGATGCCGCGCCGTTCGAAGAAGTCCACGGCCGAGAAGGATTCGTGCAGGCGCCGCGTGTCGGCGAGGACGACCGCGCCGAGCGCGCCCTCCGAGAGCTCGTCCCACATGAACCAGAAACGCTCCTGGCCGGGTGTGCCGAAGAGGTACAGCACATGCCGCCGGTCGAGGGTGATGCGGCCGAAGTCCATGGCGACCGTGGTGGTGGTCTTGGACTCCACTCCCTCCAGGCTGTCGGTGCCGACGCTCACCTGGGTGAGGAGCTCCTCCGTGCTGAGCGGTTCGATCTCGCTGACCGCCCCCACGAAGGTGGTCTTGCCCACCCCGAAACCGCCCGCGATCAGGATCTTCAGGGCGGTGGGGAAGAGGTCGTCGGACTCGACCCGGACCTCAGAGCCGTCGTTGTAGGCCATGGAGCACTGCCTCCAGCAAGGAACGGTCGGTGGGGTTGTCGTGGAAGCGGGGTGCCCGCGCGGTCAGCGCCCCACAGTCGACGAGGTCGGAGAGCAGCACCTTGGTGACGACCGCCGGCAGCCTCAGGTGCGCCGCGACCTCCGCCACCGAGGTCGGCCCGCCGTGGCACAGACCGAGGGCCAGGGTGTGCTCGGGGCCGAGCGGTGTCTGCGGCACCGCCCCGGTGGCCATCACCAGGGAGAGCAGGTCCAGCGCGGCCGTCGGCCGGGTGCGGCCGCCGCTCACCGTGTACGGGCGGATGAGGCGGCCGGCCGCGTCGTCGACCCAGGGCCCGTCGTGCCGTTGTCGCGGGGACACGGGTCAGCGTCCCGGGGCGCCCGGGGCCACCGCCGCTTGTCTGGCGGGGGTGACGAGATAGGGCCGTACGCTCTTGACGAGCATCGCCATCTCGTAGCCGAGGACCGCGGCGTCGGTCTCACGCCCGGCGAGCACCGCCAGGCAGGTGCCCGTGCCGGCGGTGGAGACGAACAGCAGGGTGTTGTCGAGTTCGACCACGACCTGGCGGACCTCCCCGCCGTCGCCGAAGCGGGAGCCGGCGCTGCGGCCGAGCGAGTACAGCCCGGAGGCGAGGGCCGCCATGTGGTCGGCGCTGTCGGCGTCGAGGCCGTGCACCGATTTCACCAGGCCGTCAGAGGAGAGCAGAACCGCGCTGCGGGTATGGGGGACCCGCTGGATCAGACCGCTGAGCAGCCAGTCGAGATCCGGGGAATGGCCGGTCGGCGCATCGCTCGCCATGGTGCATCTACTCCTTGGTGGCTTCGTCTTGACGCTGCGGTTCGGGGTGTGCGGGGCGTTCGGGGTGGGGGGTGTGGGGGACGTGTTCCGGGGTGGACGCCTGGGCGGACTCGGCCAGACCGATGCCGCGCTGGAAGGCGGCCATCAGTCCCGGGTCGTGCAGGACGTGGTCGTCGTGACGGCGCGGGGCGGGCGCGTCCCGCAACTGCGGGACGAGGTGTTCCTGCGCGCGGCGCTTGGGCAGCTGCGGCCGGTCGGTGCGCCCCCCGTCCCGTACGGGCAGGGGTGCGGGGTCCGAGCCGGGCGGGGGCTGCTGGTGGGGCAGGACGGGCGGGGCGGTGGACGCCTGGGGCGGCTCCCCGTACGCCGCTTCGGGGTGCACGGGCTCCTGGCGCACGGCTTCCCCGCGCGTGGGCTCGTGATGGAGGGGCTCGTGGCGGAGGGGTTGCGGGTACGGAGGGGGGGCGTGCGGGTGTTCGGGACGCACGGGCTCGGGGGCCGTGATCTCGGCGGGCCTCTGCGGCGGTACGGGAGCGGCTGCGGCGGTCACCGCTGCGGAGCCGTCCGCCGTCTGCTCGTCGGACGCGGGCCCGAGGAGTTCCTGCGGAAGGACGAGTACGGCCTGGACACCGCCGTAGATGTTCGACTGGAGGCGCACCGCGATGCCGTGGCGGCGGGCGAGCGCCGAGACGACGAACAGGCCGATCCTGCCGTCCTGGAGGAGGTGGGCGACGTTGACCTGGTCCGGGTCGGAGAGCAGGGCGTTCATCCTGTGCTGCTCGGCGACGTCCATGCCCAGTCCGCGGTCCTCGACCTCCACCGCGAGGCCGGCCGTGACGTGCTGGGCGCGCAGCAGCACGGTGGTGTGCGGCGCGGAGAACAGGGTGGCGTTCTCGACGAGTTCGGCGAGGAGGTGGATGACGTCGGCGACGGCGTGGCCGCGCAGGGTGCCGTCGATCGGTGGCACCAGCTTGACCCTCGGGTACTGCTCGACCTCCGCGATGGAGGAGCGCAGCACCTCCGTCATGGTGACCGGGTTGGACCACTGGCGCCGCGAGATGGCGCCGCCCAGGACGGCGAGGTTCTCGGCGTGCCGGCGGATCCGGGTGGCCAGGTGGTCGACGTGGAAGAGGCCCTTGAGCAGCTCCGGGTCCTCGACCTCGTTCTCCAGCTCGTCGAGGAGCTGGATCTCGCGGTGGACGAGGGACTGCAGGCGGCGGGCGAGGTTGACGAAGACCTCGACCTTCTGTTCGTTGCCGACGCTGCTGGAGAGCTGGGACGCCTGGACGACGGTGGCGACCGCGGTCTCGTGGGCGAGGGTCAGCTCGGCCGCGAGCAGGTCGAACGCGTCGGCGTCGGCGGGGGGCATCGGAGCGCTCCGCCGGGCGGTCGGCCGCTCCCCGCGGCGCAACTGCTCGACCACCGCGCGCAGTTCGTTCTGTCCGCGGGCGGCGCTGCGGCGCAGCGCGGTGCACCGGTCCAGTACGGAGGTGGCCGCGCGGTCGGCGGCCAGGGCGGCCCCGGCGACTGCCACCACGGCCAGCGCGGCGGCGGCGGTCAGCGCGGCCCACAGGCCGGGGGCCGGGCGAACGCCGGTGGCGCGGAGGGTGAGGACCACCGCGACCGCTCCGGTCAGTGCGACCACGAGGGCCGGGAGCACGGCGGCGCGCAGGATCCGAGGGCGTATACGGGCTTCCGGGTACGGGGTGGCGGCGTGCGGCCTCCCATGGGTCGGCAGAGCACGGGCGCCTGACCGGCCGTGCCGCCCGCCTTCCCGGCGGTCCGGCCGCGCGGTGGGTGCGCGAAGTTGAGACATCGGCGTCCTTGATACGGGTTCGTGGGGCCCCGGGAATCGGCGTACTACGGGCGTTCGACTTCGGCGCTCCGGCGGGCCCACCACATGTCCGATGAGCCCACCGTTGATCACCGGCAACACACGGTAGTCGGCAGGCATTCATGTCCGGTGGGCAGTTGACAAACTTGCCCAGCGAGCGTCCCGCTCTGGTATGAGGCTTCGTACGGCAGACCGGCAACGCGGCGTTGACGCTCGCCGCCCCTCGCGGCGCGGCCGGGCGGCCCGCGCCCGGCCCCGGGTCCACGGGGCGACGGGCCGGTGGGTCACACGGGCCTCGTGCGGCGACTTGCGGGGTGAGGAAAAGCAACGCGCGAGAAGTCCGGCGGCAGTTCGGTGGAGGCCCGGGACCCTCCGGGGAATCGCGCTTGCGGAATGGCCGATATCGCGCCCTGTACGCGTTGCCCCTGTCACGTTCGCGCACTTCACGAACCCGCCACGCAGACCGCCCACCGGGCGATGAGCGGCGCATTCCACGCGCCCGCGACCTGCGGTGAGACGCGGCACGAGGGGAGTGCGGGACGCCGGTCCGGCCGATATCGCAGGCTGGTCGGGCGTTCACCGGAATGGGTAGCATGACCCTTTGTGACTACGCCGTTACCCGTGCCCAGTAACGCCCGGACCGCCGCCGAGTTCGTCGCCCTGCTGCGTACGGCGAAAAACCGGTCCGGCCTCTCTTACCGGGCGTTGGAGCGCAAGGCTCGAAAGGTCGGCGAGCACTTGCCGGTGAGCACGCTGGCGAGCGCGCTCAGCCGGGGATCGCTGCCGAGAGAGGACGTGGTGGCGGCGCTGGTCCGGGCGTGCGGCGCTGACCCGGCGACGGTGAAGGAGTGGGTCGAGGTGCGGGCGGCGCTGGCCCGGCGGGAGAGCTCCGCACGAGCGGAGGACGTGCCCTGGTCGGCCCAGGCGCTGCCGGGCCTCGCCGCCGGACGGGGTGACGAGGATGAGGGCGGGGGGACCGGCCGGCAGCTCGTGCCCTGCCTGCTTCCGGCGGACCAGTCCCTGTTCGTCGGTCGGCAGGACGAGTTGAGCAGGGGATGCCGGGCGCTGGACCAGGAGGGACCGGGGCCTGTGATCCTTTTGGTCACCGGTCCCGCCGGTGTCGGCAAGACGGCCTTCACCGTACGCGCCGGGCACCTGCTGGCCTCGCGCTTCCCGGACGGCCAACTGTACGTGGACCTGCGGGGGTTCGATGACGAACCGGCCGAGCCGTTCACGGTCCTGGGCGCGTTCCTGCGCGCACTCGGCGTTCGCGGAGGCGCCGTGCCCCCCGAAATGACCAGCCGCATCCACCTCTACCGCACCCTGCTGGCCCAGCGGCGGACGCTGATCGTCCTGGACAACGCGGCCGATGCCCGGCAGGTGAGCGACCTCCTTCCCAACGGCGCGCGCTGCGCCGCCGTCGTCACCAGCCGGACCACGCTGGCCGACATGAGCGGGCACCGGCTTCCCCTCGGCGTACTGGACTCCGCCACCGGGCTGGCCCTGCTGCGCGGGATGCTGGGCCCCGACCGGACCGCCGCGGAGTTGGGCTCGGCGCGCTCCATCGTCGAGACCTGCGGCGGGCTTCCCCTCGCGGTATGGGTCGCCGGGGCCCGTCTGGCCGCGCGGCCGCACTGGCCGCTGGAGAAGGTCGCCCGGGCGCTCGCCGACGAGCAGCGCAAGCTGGACGAGCTGGCCGTCGGACACATCGCCGTACGGGCGAGCATCGAACTCACCTACCGGGGAATGGCACCGACGACACAGCACGCACTGCGCCTGCTCTCGCTGCTGCCCATGGCGGACTTCGCCGCCTGGGCCCTGGCCGCCTTGCTGGGCGTGAACCTGTCCGAAGCGGAGAACGTGCTCGATGACCTGGTGGAGGTACATCTCGTCGGGGTCCGGGCCGTCGGGGCGACGGGGTTCCGCTATCAACTGCACGACCTGGTGCGGGTGCTCGGCCGCGAGCGGGCCCGGCGCGAGGTCGGACGGCAGGAGCGCGCCGCGGCCCTCACCCGGCTCCTCGGCACGAGCCTCCATCTCGCCGACCTCGCCGCGGACACGCTCAGCGTCGACTTCCAGGGCGTCTCGCAGACCGACCTGGTCTCCTGGCGGCTCTCCCCCACGGACACGGACCAGCTCCTCGTCGACCCACTGGCCTGGTTCACCGAGGAACGCCAGTTCCTCATCAGCGTGGCGGACCAGGCGCTGGACAGGGCGGACACCGCACCGGCGGCCGGGCTGGCCACGGCGCTGACGACGCTCTTCCAGGTCGGCAGTCACTTCGACGACTGGGAGCGGCTGCAGCAGCGGTCATTGAAGGCGGCGCTGCACGTCGGCGACAAGCGCAGCGCCTCCCAGCTCCACCGCTGCCTCGGCGAACTCACCACCGTTCTCGACCGCTATCCGGAGGCGCTGGCCCACTTCGAGCAGGCCCTGCTGCTGGCCGAGGGGCTGGGGCCGTCGTACCGGGCCAGTGCCACGGCCGGGCTCGCGTACGTGCACCGGCTCCTCGGCCAGTACGCCGCGGCCGTGCGGCGGTTCGAAGAGGCCGCCGAGCTGGCCCGGGCCGCCGGCAACGTCAACTGTCTCGTCTACGCGACCAACGGCATCGGCGTCATCGACCTGGAGCATGGCCGTGTCGAGGCGGCCATGGAGCACTTCACGGAGTGTCTGCGGGTGAGCCGGAGCGAGGGTTACCGGCCCGGCGAGGCGCAGGCCCTGCGGTGCCTGGGGCAGAGCCATCGCGCCCTCGGCGCCCACGCCCCCGCCGCCGACTCCTTCCGGCTGGCCGCCGCGATCAGCGAGGACCTCGGCGACCGGCTGGGCGCCACGCACGCGACCTGTTGGCTCGGGGACGTCCTGGTGCGCCAGGGCGCCGCTCGCGAGGGCCGCCGGCTGCTGGCCCGGAGCCTGTGGACGTATCGCGAATTCGGCAACCTGTGGGGCGAGGCGGCCACGCTGTACGCGCTGGCGGAGGCGCAGCTGGCGGTCGGCCGTCCGGCGCAGGCCCGCCGACGCGCCGAGGCCGCCGTCGGACTGTGGCGGCGGATCGGCGCCCGGACGTGGCTGGCCACCGGCCTGGAAACCCTGGCCAGGGCGCATGCGCTGGCCGGTGACCAGGTGGCCGCGGCTCGGGCTCGCGACGCGGCCGCGGCGGCGCGGACGGCCCGGGGTGGCTCGGGCCCCTGATCCCTCCCCGGCGGCGGGTGGCGGCCGTCGCCCTCACCTCGCACGGTGGTCCGCGTTCCGCGTGGTGGCGCCGTGGCGGATCCGGCACAGGACCACCGCGGTGAGCAGGTCGACCGGCACGGGGCCGGTATGGCGTGAGTCGTAACTGGCCTCGTGGTTGTCGCCCACGACGAACACCCGGCGGGCCGGGACGACGTCCGTCGAGGAGGGCGGCCCCGGCATCCGGTCCCCGGGAAGGGCGGCGACGCGTTTGATCATGCAGGTGGGCAGGGGGTCCCCGGGGGTGATGTCCTGCCCTTGCGCTCGGGCCGGATGGGCCGGGGCGTCCGCCGCTCGCATCCGGATGGCGACGACCGCCCCCCGGCGCACCAGGCGTACCGGCACCCTGAGCGCCAGGAGCCGGTCCCCGTCGCGGTAGGTGGGGAGCATGCTGGAGCCGCTGACGTCGAGCAGGGTGCAGCGGCGGCGGAGCAGGAACGCCGCCGTCGGGCCCAGGGCCGCGAGCGCGGTGACGGTCACCGCCGCCGCGCGCCCGGAGCCCCCCTTCGCCGACCGTCTCATGAGCCCTGGCCGGGCAGGGAGAGGGGGTGTGCCACGTCCGCCTCCTCACCTGCGGTGTCGTCCGTCCGTTCGCGGTAGCCACGGGACTGGAGCGTGAACAGCCGGTGATAGGTGCCGCCGTGGCCCAGGAGGTGTGCGTGGTCCCCGAGTTCGGTGATCCGCCCGCCTTCCAGGACCGCGATGGTGTCGGCGTCCTTGACCGCGCCGAGCCGGTGCGAGATCAGCACGCTGGTGTGTCCGGCGCGGCGGGCCCGCAGCCGGGTGTGGATCTCGTACTCGGCGGCCGGGTCCAGGCCGGAGCTGGGTTCATCGAGGATCAGCAGGTCCGCGTCCGCGCGCAGGAACGACCTCGCGAGGCCCATCCGCTGCCACTGCCCCCCGGACAGCTGCACACCGGATGTGTGGTCGTCCTCGGCCCAGAACGTGCGGCTGAGGAGGGTGGAGTATCCGTGCGGCAGCCGTGCGATGTCCTCGTGCAGGCCCGCCAGCCGTGCCGCCTTCTCGCACCGGCCGGGTGCGTCGAGGGCGCTCAGGTCGCCGATGCCGATGTTCTCCCGGGCGGTCAGTTCGTAGCGCATCGGGTCCTGGAAGGTGGCCGCGACGCGTCGCCGGAGCTCCGACGGCTCCATGTCGCGAAGGTCGGTGCCGTCCCAGAGGATGCGGCCGCGGGTGGGGTCGTAGAACCGGCACACCAGCTTCACCAGCGTCGACTTCCCCGAGCCGTTGACCCCCACGAGCGCCAGGGCCTTCCCCGCCTCGATCCGCAGGTCGACGCCGCGCAGCACCCAGGGCATCCCCTCCTCGTAGCGGAACCACACGTCCCGCAGTTCGATGGCGTCACGCAGAGGCGGGACCGGGGCGGGGCGGCGGGGGGTGGGGAGGTCGGGGCCGAGCCCCACGACGGTGACGTAGTGGTCGAACATCATCAGGGAGTGGTGCGCCTGCCCGGTCTCAGTGGCCAGCCCGCCGATGCCGCTCTGGACGGCGGGGATGGCGGCCAGCAGCAGGGAGACGTCGCCGACCGTCATGGTTCCCCGTGCGGCGGACTCGACCGCCCACAGCAGCGCGGTCCCCGCCAGGACGGAGGCGGCCACCTGCAGGAACGACTGCACGCGCAGCTCTCGGCGGTCCATCAGCTCCCGGAGAGCGTCGGCCTTGCGTCGCTCGCCCAGCAGACGCTCCCGCAGGAAGCGCCCCGCGGCGTAGAGCCGGATCTCCTTCGCGGCCTCCACGCTCGACAGCAGGGCGGCGTAGAAGAGCTCCCGGCGCTCGGTGGGGCTGATCTCCCAGAAGGTGGCGGCACGCCGGCGGCTGAGCATGACCTCCGCCCAGAGCACGGGGGCACCGGACAGCGACACGACGAGGGCGAGCAACGGATGCAGGACCGCGAGGGAACCGATGAAACCGGCGAGGAGGACGGAGCTGCGGACGACGCCCGCCACCCCCTGGACCACCTGGAAGGGGGCCAGTCCCCCGGCGTGCTGCGCCAGCCTGAGCTGGTCCAGGAATTCCGGGTTCTCGAAGCGGCGCAGTCCCACGAAGCCGTCGACGGAGGCGTGCAGTCGCTCCTGGACGAGAAGGCTCGTCGCGCGCGTCATCCTGGCCTGGAGGTAGGCGGTGAGCTGGGGCGCGCAGGCCATCACCGCGCCGGTGACGGCCAGTGAGAACGCGGGGGCGAAGACCTCTCGTACACCGGTGCCCGCCGCGAGCCCGTCCAGGATGTCCTTGACCAGCCAGGTGACCACCACGGGTGCCGCGGCGCCGACCAGGGTCACCGCCAGATACGCGGTCAACATGAAGGGAGTGGCACGGACGGCGAGACCGAGGGCCGGCATCACGGCGCGGTGGAGCGGCGCCGTACGGGGCGGTGCGGCGGTCCCCGGGGCGGGGCTCATGCCCGCCCGGCCGGTACGGCGGTGAGGACCGAGTCCCCGACGGCGGCCACCATGGGCGGTTCCCCGCCCGGAGCCGAGACGGCGAACTGGGAGGGGAAGGCGCGGACGCCGAACGCGGTCGTACAGGGGCCGTCGGGTTCCTCCCGTACCACCCGCGCCACGGCCGCGAGGCGCTCGGCCATCGCACGGGCCTCGTCCTCGTGCTGCCGCTCACCGCTGCCCGACACGACGACGGCGATCACCTGGCGGCGCCCGTGGAGCGCGGTGGCCTTCTCGATGAAGCCGGGCAGCTTGTCCCGGCACGGTTGGCAGCCCGGCGTGAAGAACGACACCACGGCGCCGTCGGTGAGGTCGCCTTCCGTGAGCCGCACGCCCTCGGAGCACCGGGTGGCGAAGGGTTCCACGACCGCGCCCACGGCGATACCGCCCTCCTCGGTGAGGACCGGGGCGGCGGAGGGCCGGTCCCGGAGCCGGCGGAGGACCGCGAGCGTCAGCATCAGGTCCAGTGCGCAGAGCGCGGCGACAACCACCAGGGCTATGGCCAGGTAGACCATGGTCGGCCTCTTCTCGGTAGAGGGTTCAGGTGCGCGTACGGGTCGGGGCGGTGGGGACGGATCGCAGCAGCGCCGCCAGTTCGTCTCCCACCACCAGGACGAGAGCCGCCGTCGCCCCGCACAGCCAGGCGGCGAACCGGGCCTGCCAGGACAGGTGCCCGCTCTCCGCCACTCCGGGGAGCGCTGCCACCGCCACCACGAGGAGCACGGCGTTGCGTACGAGTTGGGGCGGGCCTACGGGCCCTGCCGAGGTGCCGAAGCAGCGGCAGGCCACGCGTGTTCCGGCACGCAGGGCGCGGGCGATGGCGTAGGTGAACGAGGCCAGCAGCCCGATCGCCGTCAGGAGGCCGATGACGGCCGGAAGCCGGTCGCCGTGCGGCCACGGAACGGCCAGGAGCAGCACGGTCGCCGCTTCCGCGAAGACGACTGCCGCCGCGGGGACGCCCGCCCGTGCGGCGGGGACCCGGCCCAGTGCCGCCACGGCGTCCTGGAACGCGAGGAACGACGCCGCGTTCCTGATCTTGCCGAGGAATGCTGCTGCGAAGACGAGGACGAGCGAGGCCTGGCTCAGCGCCGAGACGAATTCCACTGGGTCTCCCGGGGAGAGATCCGTGGCCCGGCCCTGGCGCGGGCCGGGCCACGGGACGTGTGTGCACGGTGCCCGAGGTGGAGCGGTCCCCTCGGCGGTGGCGGCAGGTGACGGCGCCGGGATGCCGAGGGGAGGGGGCCGCCCCGACTCCGCAGGGGTTCACGGAGTCGGGGCGGGCCCCGGCTTACGAGCAGCCGCAGAACAGGAACTCGCGCCTGTTGAGGTCGCAGGACCAGACGCGCTGCGTGTACCTGCTGTAGTTGGCGCACGAGCCGGTGATGCACCGGGGGATCCAGTAGCCGGTGCAGGCGCTCGCCGTCTCCTGCGGCACCAGGCGTTCCAGCATGCGGTCGGCCAGCCCACGTACGGTCTTCATGGCGATGTCCCTTCCGTCGGGTGTTCTCTGTCGATTGCGCCGGGGCGCCGGACCGCACCACTGGGCGGTCCTCCCCGCGACGCGGGGTGCGCCCCACCGATCGGCCGGCCGGGTGTCCGGGTCGGCCGGGGCAACACAGAGTCTTCGCCGGGCCGCGGTCGGTGACAACGGCCAGAGGTGTTCGGGACTGTTCAGGACACCGCGCGAACGGGCGTCACGGCGCCTCGATCGCGTGCGGCGGCGTCCCGGTCGCGCGTCCGCCGGGGGCTCTCCGGTACGCGGGGGTTCCGGCGGACGCGGGGCGGCGGCTGTCCGCTTCCGCGCGAGTAGTGAGCGGTGCGGGTGGGCGGTGAGCGGTGGGCTACGCCGCCGGCGTTATCCGTCCCGTCGGCGTCACCGGCCGCCCGCGAGGTCGAGCTCGTCCCGGACGACCTCCGGAGCGGCGTCCTTCGGGCGGCGGGAGGGGCGGGCGACGGGTGCCGACACCGCTCGCCACCAGAGCTCCACGGGGAGGGTCCCCGCGGGCTCGAACGGCTCGCCCGGGCGCGGCAGGGCTATGCGGGCGCCCGCGTCGGCGGCTGCCGCGACCGTGCCCTCGCCCGGCTCGTCCCACGGGTGCGGGGCGAGGTTGAACGTGGCCCAGTGAATGGGCAGCATCACACCGGACGGGCCGCCGCCCTGGAGGTCGAGGTGGGCGCGCATCCCCTCGGCCGGGGTCATGTGGATGTCCGGCCAGTACTCGCTGTACGCACCGATCTGGATCATCGTGGCGTCGAACGGGCCGTGCTCGGCGCCGATGTCCCGGAAGCCGGTGAAGTACCCGGTGTCACCGCTGTGGTAGACGCGGTGCTCCGGACCGGCGACAACCCAGGACGCCCAGAGGGTGTGCTGCTGGTTGCGCAGGCCGCGTCCGCAGAAGTGGCGGGCGGGGGTCGCGGTCAGCCGGACACCGCCGACCTCCGTGGACTCGTGCCAGTCCAGCTCCCGCAGGCGGGACGCGGGCACGCCCCAGCGCTCCAGGTGCGCGCCGACACCGAGCGGCACCGCGAAGAGGGTGTCCGTGGCGGCCAGCGCCCGGATGGTCGGCAGGTCCAGGTGATCGTAGTGATCGTGGGAGATCACGACGACGTCGACGGGGCCGAGTGCCGCGAGCGGCAGCGGCACGGCGTGCAGCCGCCGGGGGCCGGCGAAGGAGAACGGTGAGCAGCGGGAGCCCCACACCGGGTCGAACAGCACGCGCCGCCCGTCTATCTCGGCGAGCACGCTGGAGTGTCCCATCCAGGTCAGACGCAGTCCGCTCGCCGGGGGCCGGGCGAGGTCGGCGGCGGTGGTGGCGTGCACCGGGATGGGGCCGGCCGGGGCACGGCGACGGCGCCCCTCCTTCTCGAAGTAGACCTTCGCGAACTCCACGGCCGAGCCGGACGGTCTGTGCCGGGCGCTCACCGGGTTCTGGAACACCCCGTCCGCGAAGTTCGGCGAGCGGCGGATCCGCTCCATCCGCTCTCCCGCGGGGTCCGCGCCGAAGGCGGCCGGCCGCAGCGCGCGCAGCCGGGAACGCAGCGGATGGGTGGAGTCAGCGCCGGTCACAGCACCTCCAGGGGCTTGGGTCCCTCCATTATGGGCGGGGGGTGTGACAGCGGGATGTCCGGCCCCGGGCGGATCGCATCCGGCGGAGGCCTCGTACGTCGTACGCGTGCAAGGTCGTCCACCACACGGCCCGCGCACGCGCTTCAGCCGCGCCGTGCGACGGCCCCCGCGGCGCGCGTACGACGAGGGGCACGACCCGGTCCGCGCGAGGGGGCGCAACGCGCGCGTGCTCCGTGCCGGTCCCCGGTTCCGGCCGCCCGTCGCCCCGCGGGCAGTGACGGAGTACGCCGGGGCCATGACGGCCCGCCCGCCGGCAAGCCGGGGCCCGGGCCCACGGGTTCGTGCCGGGGCGTCGGCCCGGTCTCCGGGCCGGGACCCGGGCTGGTCACCGGCCCTGAAGCGCCATCGGGCCCTACAGCGGCAGCAGGTCCGGGCGCTTCGCGGAGACGTGGTCGCCGGACGACTCTCCGCGCAGACGGCGGCCGATCCAGGGCACGAGGTACTCGCGCGTCCACTGGATGTCGTCGCGGCGCACCTCGAGGGTGCCGCGCGGCGGCAGCGGGGGCCAGGGCTGGTCGGGGTCGGCGGGGATCGGCAGGCCCAGCACCTGGGCGGCCCGCAGGGCGACGCGCGTGTGCCCCTCGGGGGACAGATGGAGCCGGTCCGCGTCCCAAGCGCGCCTGTCCTGGACGGACTTGAGGGACCAGAGGTCGAGTACGGGGCAACCGTAGCGGTCGGCGACGGCGCGGACGTGGCCGTTGTACGTGGCGATCTTGCCGCGCAGGTGGCGCAGCACCGGCACGCCACGGGTGTCGAAGCCGGTCGTCACCAGGACGGTGCCCACCGCGGACGTCAGGTCGACGACGGCGCGCTCGAAGCGTTCCGCCACATCGTCCGGGTCGCTGCCGGGCCGGATGATGTCGTTGCCGCCCGCGCAGAAGGTCACCAGGTCGGGGGCGAGTTGCTTCGCCCGCGGGACCTGTTCCTCGACGATCTGGTCGAGGAGCCGTCCGCGGACGGCGAGGTTGGCGTACCGGAACGCCTCGGGATCCGGCACCCGGTCGGCGAGCAGCACCGCCAGGCGGTCCGCCCAGCCGACGAACGTCCCACCGGGACCGGGGTCTCCGACGCCCTCGGTGAAGCTGTCACCGATCGCCGCGTACGACCCGAATGCGTCACTGTCTCTGAAGGTCGAATCGTCTGCCACGAGAACCCATCTTTCACCCATCGATGTGACCTACGCGACCGTAAGGCGGGGTTGACGGAGGGTGAGAAACACCACCGGTCAAGATTCGCCCAAGCCGGAATACGCCTCTGCCCGGCACCAGGGGTGCCGGGCAGAGGTCGGGCTTCACGCCCGCCGGGTGTCTCAGATGGAGACGCCGTGCTGGCGGAGGTACGCGAGCGGGTCGATGTCCGAACCGTAGCTGGGGCTGGTGCGGATCTCGAAGTGCAGGTGCGGACCGGTGGAGTTGCCCGTGGAGCCGGACAGGCCGATCTGCTGGCCGCCGCTCACGCTCTGCCCGGAGGAGACGGAGAGGGAGGAGAGGTGGGCGTACTGCGAGTAGTTGCCGTCGGCGTGCTTGATGACGACCTCGTTGCCGTACGAACCGCTCCAGCCGGCGGAGACGACGGTGCCGGGGCCGACGGCCTTGACGCTGGTACCGGAGGAGGCCGTGAAGTCCACACCGGTGTGGTAACCGGAGGACCACATGGAGCCAGAGGCGCGGTAGGGCGTGCTGACGCCGGCGGAGACCGGGGCGGTGAAGCCCGAACCGCTGGTCTCGGCGGCGGGCTGCGCCGGGGCGGCCTCGGCCTTGGCGGCGGAGCGGGAGGCGCGGGTCTCCTCACGGGTGTCGGCGGCCTTCGGCTTGGCCGCGGCGGGCTTGGCCGTGGCGGGCTTGGCCGCGGACTTGGCGCCGAGGGTGAGCTTCATGCCCGGGAGGATGAGGGAGGGGTCCTCACCGATGACCTCGCGGTTGTCCTTGTACAGCTTCTGCCAGCCGCCCTTGACGTTCTTGTTGTGGGCGATCTTGGCGAGATAGTCGCCGGCGACGACGGTGTACGTGCGGGGCGCGGCCTTCGCGGCGGCGACGACCTGCTGCGGGGCGGCGGTCGGCGCGGCGGTCTTCTCCACGGCGTGGGCGCCGGTGGCGCCGAGCAGCGGGATGGCGATGGCGGCGCCACCGGTACCGGCGGCGACGAAACCACGGGTGATCGTGCTGGACTTGGGACGGCGGTGCTTACCCTTCGCGGGCATGGCGAATTCCTCTCCGGCGCCTGCGAGGTGAGCTGTCGGGTTCGGGCTGGAGATGCCCGGTCGCGTGGTCGACGCGACTTCACCCCAAGCCGGTCCCGGGATTTCGGGATCGGCGTACTACCTGGTTCCCCCGCTCCTGCCACGCGTGAGTGGGTGCGAATTCCGGGCCGGCGGCAGGATTCGGCGGTCCGGCCGGATTGCCGTGACCGTAAAGCAGTCGGGTCGACGCGAACAAGCCACGCCTTTCCGAAAGGCATTCATTTCCGGACCGGCGCATCGGAATCACGGTCACCCTCCGTGGATTACGGATCATGTATCCCCTTTGCGGGCAAGGGATTTGCGCGCGGCTCCCGGCCACGGACCGTCACGCTTATGACGCTGCTCACGTGCCCCGTCCCATCTCCCTTGGTACTGGGGCACGTTATACCGAACAGCCCAATACGGACAGAACCGTCATTCGCAATCGATCCCCCCAGGAGTGCGGGGTAAAGCGCTGAAGTGTCCGCTTTCGCGGCATTCATACAAGGCCGCCCCCGACAACGCCACCGGGCCGGCCCACACCACCAGGCCGGCCCGCGCCTCCGGCCGGCGCCGAGCCCGCGCCACTCGAGAAGGAGCAAACGGCGCAAGGCGGACCAATCGCACCGCGCGAGCCATGCCCGCTCCGGCCCCGGCCGACCCCCTGCATCCCGGTCTCCGCACGGCGTATCCGCACGGCGTTCCGGGCCGCACGGAGATGATTGCCCGGGGTATCGATGTCGTATCGTCGGATCGCGACATCGTCGGCGACCAGCGCCGACGGCAGACGCGGAGGAGCCCCCGTGACGCAGCAGCTGCCGCACATCCCGTCGACCGAGGAGCCCGAACTGACCGGGGTGCGCAACTTCCGCGACGTGGGCGGACTGCCGACGGTGGACGGGCGGCGCGTCCGGTACGGCCGTCTCTTCCGCAGCGGCCACCTCGCGCACGCCACCGGCGAGGACGCGGCGTTCCTGGGCTCCCTCGGACTCCACACGATCTTCGACTTCCGCAACGCCGCCGACCAGCGGCTGGAGGGCCCCGACGTGGCCCTGCCCGGCGTACGCAACGTGAACATCCCCCTCTCCGACCCGGCGGACGGCGCCGAATTCTGGCGGATGGTCCGCGACGGGGACCTCGACCAGCTCCGCGAGATCCTGGCGGACGGCAAGGGCGCGGCCCGGATGTCGCACGCGTACCGCGCGATCATCCAGGACCGCACCGCCGAGCACAGCCGGGTGCTGCACGCCCTCGCCGAGGACAGCGTGCCGGCCCTGATGCACTGCGCGGCCGGCAAGGACCGGGCGGGCCTGTCCATAGCGGTGACGCTGCTCGCGCTCGGCGTCGAGCGCGAGGCGATCGAGGAGGACTACCTCAAGTCGAACGACCCGCACCGCCGCTACAAGGTGCGCCGCAGCGACACCACCGCCTCCGGGATGTCGCCCGAGGTGCTGGAGCTGCTCAGCCCGCTCTTCGACGCCCGGATCGAGTACCTGGCGACGGCGTTCGCGACGATCGAGGAGACCTGGGGCACGACCGACCGGTACCTTTCCGAGGGCCTGAAGCTGGCGCCCGAGACCCGCGAGCGACTGCGCGAGCGGCTCCTCGACGAGGGGTGAGCCCTACTCGGCCCCGAGCGCGAACAGCAGATAGAGGAACGCCGCGAACAGGTGGCCCGCCACCAGATACGCGAAGAGCCGGATGACGAGCCCTCGCGGGAACTTCCACTCCTGGGACATGGCCGGGTGCCTCTCTCGGGCGGGTGCGAACGACGGGTGCGGGCGACGGGTGGCCACCGCGGGTGTGAGCGGCGGGCGGCGCCGTCAGCGGCGCGGGGCGCAGCCGCCGAGGCAGAGATCGGCGGCGGGGCTCTGCAGGAGGGTATGGACGAAGAGCAGCTCGGCCCCGTCCCGTCCGGCCGCGGCGATCCGGTGCGGGGTGAGTGAATCGAAGTGCGCGCTGTCGCCGGGGTCGAGGACGTGGACGGCGTCCCCCAGGGCGAGCCTCACCCGCCCCTCCAGGACGTACAGCCACTCCTCCCCCGGGTGAACGCGGACGAGGTCGCCCCGGCTCTCGTACGGCACCTTCACGCGCAGCGCCTGCATGGCCCGGCCCGGGCCGCCCGCCTGGTGGTACGTCCACCCGTCGGCCTCGACGGGCTCGGTGCGCCCGGCCCGGACGATGGGGTCCCGCTCCGGCTCCACCTCGCCGAGAAGCCCGGAGACGGTCGTACCGTAGATGCGGGCAAGCCCCAGGAGCATCGGCAGCGAGGGCTGGCGGCGCCCGGTCTCCAGCCGGGACAGGTGCGCCGGCGACAGAGAGGCGCGCCGGGCGGCGGCCTCCAGGGTGAGGCCGCGGCGGCGGCGCAGGGCGCGCAGCTGGGGCGCGACGTCCGGCAACAGGTCGGGCACGGGTTCCGGGGACGGCTCCCCGGGCGAGCTGGGCATGCGTCCATTGCGCCAGGAAATGACCTCCAGGGCAATTTTCTTGCCCCGGAGGCAAAATCAGCGGTTGGCCAGGGCCTGTTCCATCAGGGTCCTGCCGAAGTCCCACATGAGGCCGCCCCCGGCGTGCGCCTCGTCCATCACGGCCGTGAAGGCGTCCATGAAACGGTCCACCTCCCGCGACCCGATGATCAGCGGGGGAATCAGTTTGATCACTTCCAGCCGGTCGCCGGACACCTGGGTGAGGATGCGGTGCCGCCGCAGCAGCGGTACGACCACCATCTGCGCGAAGAGGCCCTTGCGGGCCGCCTGGAGCATCGTCCAGCGGCCGCGCAGCCCCAGCGATGACGGCCGGCCGAACTCGATACCGATCATGAGGCCGCGTCCGCGCACGTCGTGCAGCAGCTCGTAGCGGTCCTTCAGCGCGGTGAGCCGCGTCTTGAGCTCCTCGCCAGTCCGCCGGGCGTTGGCCACGACCTGCTCGTCCTCCATGACGGACAGGACCGCGAGCCCGGCCGCCATGGCCTGGGCGTTCGACCCGAAACTGGCCGAGTGGACGAGCACCCGGTCCATCGAGGAGAACACCTTCTTGAAGATCCGGTCCCTGCCGAGGGTGGCGCCGACCGGCACATAGCCTCCGGACAGCGCCTTGGCGACACACACCAGGTCCGGCTCGACGCCCTCGTCGTGCTGGTAGCCGTAGAAGTCACCGGTCCGCCCGAGGCCGGTCTGCACCTCGTCGGCGATCAGCAGCGCCTTGTGCCGGTGGAGCAGCTCCTGGGCGGCGCGCAGGAAGCCGGGGGGCGCCTCGTGGACGCCCTTGCCCTGGATCGGTTCGACGATCAGGGCCGCCACGTCACCTCGCTTCAGCTCCCGCTCCAGCGCGTCGAGGTCACCGAGGCCGATCGCGGTGTCGGGCAGCAGCGGGGAGAACCCGTCGCGGAAGCACTCCTCGCCGTTGACCGACAAGGAGCCGGTGGTCAGGCCGTGGAAGGCGTGCGCGCAGTACACCACGCGTGGCCTGCCGGTCACGTACCGGGCGAACTTGAGGGCGGTCTCCACCGCCTCCGTACCGCTGTTGGCGAAGAACGCCCGGTCCAGGTGGGGCGAGTGGGACAGGAGCTTCTCGGCGAGCAGTCCGGGAAGCGGGCCGCAGTCGAAGCGGATGAGGTCGGGGAGCTGCGCGTCGAGGACGTCGTGCAGCGCCTTGCGGACGACGGGGTGGTGCCGGCCCAGACCCATCACGCCGAAGCCGGAGAGCATGTCGAGGTAGTCGTGGCCGTCGGCGTCCCAGAAGTAGGCGCCCTCGGCCCGTTCGTAGAACTTGTCGAAGCCGATCGTGCGGAGCATGCGCGGCAACTGGTGGTTCACGTGCTGGGCGTGCAGCTCGTACCGTTCGGCGCCGCGCTCGGCGAGCAGCGCCGCCAGATCGAACTTCCTGCTCATGCGTCGTTCTCCTCGCGTGCCACCGCGGCGCTGAGGTGTCCCGCGATCTCCACAGGGGTGAGTCCGATGTCGGCCAGGACCTCGCCGCGCTTGGCGTGGGCGAGGAACTGCTCCGGGACGCCGAAGGTGCGCAGTGGTACGTCCACCCCGGCGTCGCGCAGGGCCTGCCCGACCGCCCAGCCGACGCCGCCGTTGCGGCTGTTGTCCTCGACGGTGGCGACCAGACAGTGGACGGCGGCCAGCGGCGCGAGCCGTTCGTCGACCGGCTTGACCCAGCGCGGGTCGACGACCGTGCAGGTGACGCCCCGCTCGGCCAGCAGTCCGGCCGCCGCCAGGCAGACGGGCGCCATGACGCCGACGGCCACCAGCAGTACGTCCGGCTCGCCGCTGTCCGGCCGGTGCAGGACGTCCATGGAACCGATCCGCCCGACGGCCGGCACACCGGGCCCCACGGCCTCCTTGGGGAAGCGCAGGACGGTCGGCGCGTCGTCCACGTCGACGGCCTCGCGCAGCTGCGCCCGCAACTGGTCGGCGTCGCGCGGGGCGGCGATCCGCAGCCCGGGGACGGCCTGGAGGAGGGACAGGTCCCATACGCCGTTGTGCGAGGGTCCGTCCGCGCCGGTGACGCCCGCCCGGTCCAGGACGAAGGTGACGCCGCACTTGTGCAGGGCGACGTCCATCAGCAGCTGGTCGAAGGCGCGGTTGAGGAAGGTGGCGTACACGGCGACGACCGGGTGCAGCCCCGCCGTGGCGAGCCCGGCGGCGCAGACGGCGGCGTGCTGTTCGGCGATGCCCACGTCCCATACGCGGTCGGGGAACCGCTCGGCGAACGCCGCGAGCCCGACGGGCTGGAGCATCGCGGCCGTGAGGGCCACGACGTCCGGCCGTTCGGCGCCGATCGCGGCGATCTCGTCACCGAACACGGAGGTCCAGGAGAGCCCGCCGGAGGAGGCGAGCGGCTCGGCCGTCATCGGGTCCATCGCGCCCACCGCGTGGAACCGGTCGGCCTCGTCGTCCAGGGCCGGCTGGTAGCCCCGGCCCTTCTCGGTCAGGCAGTGCACCAGCACGGGCCCGTGGAAGCGCTTGGCGCGGCGCAGCGCCGACTCGACGGCCCCGATGTCGTGGCCGTCGATCGGCCCGACGTACTTCAGGCCGAGGTCCTCGAACATGCCCTGCGGGGCGATGAAGTCCTTCAGGCCCTTCTTGGCGCCGTGCAGCGAGCCGTACAGGGGCTGTCCGATGACGGGTGTACGCCGCAGGGCGTCCCTGCCCCAGGCGAGGAAGCGCTCGTACCCGTCGGTGGTGCGGAGGGTGGCGAGGTGGTTGGCGAGGCCGCCGATCGTCGGGGCGTAGGAGCGCTCGTTGTCGTTGACGACGATGATCAGCGGACGTTCCCGGGCGTCTGCGATGTTGTTGAGGGCCTCCCAGGCCATGCCGCCGGTGAGCGCGCCGTCGCCGATGACCGCGACGACGTGGCCGTCCTTCTTCAGAACCTCGTTGGCCTTGGCGAGGCCGTCGGCCCAGCCGAGGGCGGTGGAGGCGTGCGAGTTCTCGATGACGTCGTGCTCGGACTCGTCGCGGGACGGGTAACCGGACAGGCCGCCCTTGCCGCGCAGCTTGGAGAAGTCCTGGCGTCCGGTGAGCAGTTTGTGCACGTAGGACTGGTGGCCGGTGTCCCACAGGACGCGGTCGACGGGCGAGTCGAAGACCCGGTGCAGGGCGATGGTGAGCTCGACGACGCCCAGGTTGGGTCCCAGGTGGCCTCCGGTCCTGGCCACCGCCCGGATGAGGAACTGTCTGATCTCCCCCGCGAGTTCGTCGAGCCTCGCGCTGTCGACTGCCTTCAGGTCGCGCGGCCCCCGGATGTTCTCCAGCATTGTCACGCTCCGGCCCCCTCTCTGGTCGGTTCAGCTCACGGTGACGGCGGGCGGCCCCGAGGGGACTCCGGTGTCCGCCATGGACGCGGCGATCTTCATGACGTCCTCGATGAGGGTCTCGACGATCTTCGACTCCGGAACGGCCTTGATCACCTCACCCGGGCCGGCGGGGCGGGCTCCCCCGGCGCCACGGGCTGCGGTGTCAGCTCACCCATGGCTTCCGGAGACCGTCTCGCGGGCGGCGCGCAGGGACTCCTTGAGCGAGCCCATGGTCGCGAGGACGGCGGTCGGCTCGTAGCCGCAGTGCGCCATGCAGTTGGCGCAGCGGGGGTCCTTGCCGCGGCCGTATGCGCTCCAGTCGGTCTCCTCGATGAGCCGGCGGTACGTCGTTACATACCCGTCGGCCATCAGGTAGCAGGGTCGCTGCCAGCCGAAGAGCGAGTAGTTGGGGATGGCCCAGGCGGTGCACGGGAAGTCGGCCTTGCCCTCCAGGAAGTCCAGGAAGAGCGGCGAGTGGTTGAGGCGCCAGCGCCGCCGGTTGCCGCCCGCGAAGGCCTTCCGGAACAGCTCGCGGGTCTGCTCGACGCCCAGGAAGTGCTCCTGGTCGGGGGCCTTCTCGTAGGCGTACGCGGGCGAGATCATCATCTCGTCGACCTTCAGGTCGTCGTTGAGGAAGTTCAGCACCTGGATGACGGTCTGCGGGGTGTCGGTGTTGAAGAAGGTGGAGTTGGTGGTGACCCGGAAGCCGCGCCGCTTGGCCTCCTTGATGGCCTCCACCGCCTCGTCGAAGACGCCTTCCTTGGCAACCGATTCGTCGTGCCGCTCGCGCAGCCCGTCGATGTGCACGGCGAAGGCGAAGTACGGCGACGGGGTGAAGTTCTCGATCTTCTTGCGGAGCAGCAGGGCGTTGGTGCACAGGAAGACGTATTTCCGTTTGGCCACCAACTGCCGGACGATCTCGTCGATCTGGGGGTGCATCAGTGGCTCGCCGCCCGCGATCGACACCATCGGCGCACCGGACTCCAGGACCGCTCCGACCGCCTGGGCGACCGGCATGCGCTGCTTCAGGACCCCGGCCGGATGCTGGATCTTCCCGCACCCCTCGCACTTCAGGTTGCACGCGTAGAGGGGTTCGAGCTCAACGATCAGTGGGAACTTGTCACGCTTGCGGAGCTTCTGTCCGAAAAGATAGGTCCCGACCCGGATGGTTTGGCGAAGCGGCATGGCCATCTGGCTCACCTCCTGGGGAGCAGCAAAGAACGGTGCCAGTCGTAAAGCGCGGGCAATACAGCACGAAGAACGCGGAACGCCGATATTCCCCCGCGCACTGTGCCGATGCGGACCAGTTCGTACTCTGGAGCGTCCACGACCACTCGGACGGCCGCAACCGGACGGGGCCCCGCGCCCAGCGCGCTGCCGAGGGTGGCGGCGGACTCCATGTCCACCGCGATCGCGCCCGTGGCGCGCAGCTCGGCCCGCTCCTGACCGCGTACGACGTGGTCGGAGCCGGTGAGCGGACCGGTGTGCACGGTGCGCCCGGGGACCGTCCGGGACAGCGCCGCCACCAGCAGGTCCGTACCCGTGCAGCCGGCCGGGCCGCCGGGGCCGCGGGTCTCGTCGGCGACGACCAGGTCCCCGGGGCGCATGCCCGGGGCGAGGCCGGCGCAGAAGCCGGACGCCACGACCGCGGCGTCCCGCAGCCGCTCACCGGCGAGCGCCCGCACCACCGCGCGCTCTGCGTTCGCCGGACCCATGCCGGTACGCACCACGGTCACCGGGCCGGACGCGCGGCCGTGGCGCCGCCGGCCGCGCAGCGCGAGGCGCTCGATGCCGAGCGCGCAGGCGATCAGCAGCGGCGGCGCGGCAGGGACGGTGTCGCGGGCCGCTTCGGGGGCCGCGTCGGATGGTGACGGCTCCGGTGCGGCCGTCATCAGCCCTCCCCGCCGAGCGCCCCGACGGACGGTTCGCCGTTGACGTACCGGCCGAGCGCGGTCAGCGGGAACACCTGCCGGTACAGGTGGTAGTTGATGGAGAAGTCCCACGGGAACCCGGTGCCGGTGAAGTACGGCTCGTCCCACGAACCGTCCTGCGCCTGGGTCCGGGCGAGCCAGAGGATCCCGCGCTCCACCACCATGGACTCCCGCTCCCCCGCCGCGAGCAGGGCCATCAGCGCCCACGCGGTCTGCGAAGGGGTGGAGGCGCCGCGGCCGGCCCACTCCTGCTCCCGGTACGAGCGCAGATCCTCGCCCCAGCCCCCGTCGTCGTTCTGGACGGACTCCAGCCAGGCGACGGCGCGCCGGATGGCGGGGTGGGAGCCGGGCAGGCCGGCCGCGGTCAGCGCGGGCACCACCGACCCGGTTCCGTAGACGTAGTTGACGCCCCAGCGTCCGAACCAGGCGCCGTTCGCCTCCTGTTCGGCGAGCAGCCACTCGATTCCCCTGCGCGTACGGGGGTGATGGGCCTTGCCCTCGCACGCCAGCATCTCCACCACGTGCGCGGTCACGTCGGCGGACGGCGGGTCGATGACCTCGCCGAAGTCGCAGAACGGCAGCCGGTTGGGGAGGGAGCTGGTGTTGTCCGCGTCGAAGGCCGCCCAGGCTCCGTTCGCGGACTGCATGCCGAGCGTCCAGCGGGCGCCGCGCAGGACGGCCGCGTCGAGCCGCTCGGGGTCGGGGTGGCGCACCCGGCGCAGCGCGAGGATCACCTCGGCGGTGTCGTCGATGTCCGGGTAGGTGTCGTTGTGGAACTCGAACGCCCAGCCGCCGGGGGTGAGCCCGGGCCTGCGCACGGACCAGTCCCCCGGCCGTACGATCTGCTCGCCGAGCATCCAGTCGGCCGCCTTGA
This sequence comes from Streptomyces sp. NPDC006368, assembly GCF_040612535.1. Classification (NCBI taxonomy): domain Bacteria; kingdom Bacillati; phylum Actinomycetota; class Actinomycetes; order Kitasatosporales; family Streptomycetaceae; genus Streptomyces; species Streptomyces sp. NPDC006368. The sequence continues at coordinate 40,207 of NZ_JBEXQK010000037.1, read as the reverse complement.
CCAGCGCCGGGTGGTCGGGCGGCAGGCCCGCGTCGGCCAGCGCGATCGTGGCGAGGCACGTGTCCCAGACGGGCGACTGGCACGCCTCGATCATGCGGGTGCCGTCGTCACGCCAGACGGCGAACCGGTCGAGGGACTCCAGGCCCGCGCGCATCACCGGGTGGTTGAGGTCGTAGCCCAGCAGGCGGAGCGCGATGAGGGAGTAGACGGCGGGCGGCTGGATCCCGCCCCAGCAGCCGTCGTTCTCCTGCCGCTCGATGATCCAGCGAGCCGCGGCGTTCATCGCGGCCCCGCGCAGCCGGCGCGGGGCCACCCTGTGGTACGCGTGCAGCACCTTGTCGAGCCGCTGGAAGACGCCGTCCCAGGTGTTCGCCGGGGCGAGGGGGCGCGGGGGGTTCGGTCGGCGCGGGTCGCTGTGCAGCTCGTCCAGCGAGAAGGGCGCGGGACGGACCGGGCGCTTGGCGGAGACGATGGTGAGCGGCACGATGGTCTGCCGCGCCCACTGGCCGAAGTCGTAGATGTTGAGCGGGAACCACGGCGGCAGGTGGATCAGCTCGGGTGGCAGCTCGGGGAGGTCCTCCCACTTCCACCAGCCGAACAGCGCCAGCCAGATGCGGGTGAAGACGCGGCACGCGGCGACGCCGCCCTGTTCCCTGACCCAGGCGGCGGCGCGCGCCATGTGCGGCTCGTCCGGCCGGTCACCCGCCAGACGCAGCGCGACGTACGCCTCGACGGTGGCGGAGAGCTCCCCCGGACCGCCGTGGAAGGTGGCCCAGGTGCCGTCCCCGCGCTGTTCGCCGCGGATGTACCGGGCGGTGGCGCGGGTGATCGTCTCGTCCTGGATCCCGAGGAACTGCCTCAGCAGGAGGTCCTCGGCGTCCATGGTGACGTTGGTCTCCAGGTCGCCCTTCCACCAGCCCTCGGCGTCCTGCCGGCCGAGGAGATGGGCGATGGAGCGTTCGGCGGCACGCGCGGCGGCTTCCCGTACCCCGCTCGCGCCGGGGATCGTCGTGGTGGTCGTTCTGGCCGAGGGGGCTCGGGGCTCGAGGGCTCCGGTGCTTCCGTCGGTCGTCGCTGTCATGGCTTCCCCTTCGTGCAGTTGGCGTGCTGCGGCTGCGGGTGGGCCGTCGGCCGGTGCCCGTGGGGCACCGGCCGGCGACTAGGGCCCGTCCTCCGGATGAGGCCGGATCAGGGAGCACGCGAACCCGGCAGGATCCGGACGACAGGCCCTAGGCGATTCATATGGTGAGGATGGCGGTCATCTCTTTCGTACGACGACGAAGTCCGCGAGCGCGGTGAGCTGGGCGCGGACCCGTTCCGGCATGTCGACACGGTGCAGCGCCTCGATCGCGACGGCGTGCTGGCGGCGGGCCTCCTCGGAAGTCCACTCACGGCCGCCCGCCTCCTCGATGAGGGCCGCGCGCATGGCGAACTCCTCCTCGGAGAAGCTGTCGAGGTCGGTGCTCTTGGCGTCGGCCGTCAGCAGCTCCCCGAGGCGCTGGGAGGCCGGGCCACCCGCGGCGAGCGCTGCGACGACCGGCAGGGACTTCTTGCGCTGGCGCAGGTCGCTCCAGGTCTGCTTGCCCGTGGCCTCCGGGTCGCCCCAGATGCCGAGCAGGTCGTCGACGGCCTGGAAGGCGAGGCCGAGGTGGTAGCCGTACGCCTCCAGGGTGTCGGCGGTGCGGTCGTCCGCGCCGCCGAGGACGGCGCCGATGGAGCAGGCGCAGGCGAGCAGGGCGCCGGTCTTGTTGCCCTCCATCTCCAGGCACTCCTCGACGGTGACCCGCTCGCGGTGCTCGTAGGAGATGTCCTGGGCCTGGCCGTCGATGAGCTTGCGGCTGGCGGTGGTCAGCCGGCGGGTGGCGCGGCCGGCGTCGACGGTGCCGAGCTCCAGCAGCACCTCGTTGGCGAGCGCGAACAGCGCGTCACCGACGAGGATGGCCTGCGCCGGGCCGTGCACCTTCCACACGGTGTCGCGGTGGCGGCGCTGCTCGTCGCCGTCCATCAGGTCGTCGTGCAGCAGCGAGAAGTTGTGCACGAGCTCGACGGCGACCGCGCCGGGGATGCCGACCTCGGGCTCCGCTCCGGCCGCCTCGGCGGACAGCAGGGCGAGCGCGGGGCGTACGGCCTTGCCGCTGTCGCCGTCGGCGGGCCGTCCGTGGGCGTCGATCCAGCCGAAGTGGTAGGCGGCGACGGTGTCCATGGGCGGCGCGAGCCGCTGCACGGCCGCGCGCAGGACCGGGGTGGACAGGGTCCGCCCGCGCTCCAGCAGGGCGGTGACGTCCACGGTGTCGACAGCCGGATTCACCGGGGGCACAGTCGGCACGGTCTCTCCTCTTGTTCCAGTACTCAGGCTCATGCCGCCTCCTCGAGCGGATGTACGTGGGGGCGGCCGAGTGCCGAGAGGGCGGCGCCCGCGGCGCTGATGCCGCTGCGTACCGCGCCTTCCATGGTGGCGGGCCAGCCGGTGGCGGTCCACGCGCCGGCCAGGTACAGGCCGGGCGCCCGGGTGCGGGCGGCGGGGCGCAGCCGGCCGACCCCCGGGGTGGGGGCGAACGTCGCTGTCCGCTCCCGGGTGACGAAGAAGTCGCGCACCTTGGCACCGCGGGCGGCGGGCAGCAGCCGCTCCAGCTCGGGCAGGTAGCGCTCGCGCAGGACGGCGACGGGCTCGTCGATCTCGTCCCCGGCGGCCGACTGGGACAGCGCCAGGTACTGGCCGCCGGTGTACCCGGAGGCGCCGGTGCGGTCGAAGACCCACTGGACCGGGGATCCGAGCGCGGCGAAGAAGGGCCGGCGCACCACCTTGCGGTCGTACAGGACGTGGACGTTGAGGATGGGCGCGGTGCCGATGTCGAGGAGTTTGCCGGGGTCGTCGAGTGCGCCGTGCGGCAGCAGGTCGTGGGCCTCGTACTGCGGGACGGCGAGGACGACGGTGTCCGCCTCCAGCGTCTCGCCGGGCAGGGTCACGCGCCACCGCCCGCCGTCGGTGCGGGACAGGGAGGTGGCCTTGGCGCGCAGCTCGGTGCGGACGCCGAGGGAGTCGAGGGCCTTGCGGGCGAGGGTGTCGTGCAGGTCGCCGAGGGGGACGCGGGACCAGCCGATGTCGGCGGCGCCCGGGTCGGAGAGGAGGCCGGTCCTGAAGACCATCGCGGCCAGGCCCATGGAGGCGTGCCGGGCGGTGGCGTTGAGGGTGGCGACGCCGACGAGGTCCCAGAGGGCTTCGACGGTGCGCGGCGACTGGCCGTGGCGGGTCAGCCAGGTGGCGAAGTCGATGCCGTCGAGGGCGGGGTCGGCGGGGTCGAGCCGCTTCAGGGCGAGGGCGGCGCGTCCGACGCCCGCGCGCTCGGCGAACGTCAGGTGGGGGTAGCCCGCGAGGCTCGCGGCGAGGTGGAGCGGGACGGGCAGGGCGGTGCGGCGCAGCCGGCCGAGGCGGGGGCCGCGTGGGTGGGCGACGTCGAGGACGGGTACGTCGAGCCGGCGCTGGAGCGGGGCGAGGTGGGCGCCGTCGATCCGGTCGAGGAACCACTGGTAGGCGGTGCAGCAGCGGAGGTGGACGTGCTGGCCGTTGTCGACGGTGAGGTCGCCGCGCTTGAAGGAGAAGGCGAGGCCGCCGAGGCGGGGCCGGCCTTCGAGGAGCGTGACGCGTACGCCGGCGTCGGCGAGGCGCAGGGCTGCGGTGATCCCGGCGAGGCCGCCGCCGATCACCACGGCGTGGCCGGGTGTCAGTCCGTCGCTCATGCGGCCTCCCGTCGTCCCGGTCCCGCTGTCGTGGTCGGGGACGCGGCGCCGGAGGCGAGGGTCGCGTGGTCGGGCATCAGGCAGGCCCCCTGACGGTGTGCCGGGAGATGGTCCGGGCGTCGAATCCGGAGAGGCCGCGCACGGCGACGTACGCCTTCTCGCGGCCGGGCAGGGAGACGCGACCGCGCAGCACGGCCTGGGGGTCGCGCTCGATGCGGTCGAGGAGGCGCCGGTAGATGCCGGCCATGGCGGCGACACAGGCGCCGCTGCGGCGGTCGAGCATGGGCAGCAGCCGGTAGCCCTCGGCGAACAGGGCGCGGGCGCGCCGCGCTTCGAAGTGCACGAGTCCGGTGAAGTCGGCGCCGGGCGGCTGGTCGGCGTGGAAGCCGTCGCCGCAGCCGAACTTGGCGAGGTCGTCGGCGGGAAGGTAGGTGCGGCCGTTGGCCGCGTCCTCGCGAACGTCCCGCAGGATGTTGGTGAGTTGGAGGGCGAGGCCGAGCGTATCGGCGTAGTCGCAGGCGCGTTCCGCGCCGCGCGCGCCGGGTGTCGTGCCGAAGATGGCGAGCGAGAGCCTGCCGATGGCGCCCGCGACGCAGCGGCAGTACACCTTGAGGTCGTCCCATGTCTCGTACGTCTCGCCGTGTACGTCCATCAGGACGCCGTCGATGAGTTCGTCGAGGCCGTCGAGCGGCAGCGGGAAGCGGCGTGCCGCGTCGGAGAGGGCGACGGCCACGGGATCGGTGTCGTCCTCGGGGACGGCGTCCGCGCGGATGCGGTCCAGCAGGTCGCGGGTGGACTCCAGCCGGTCCCGCTTCGCCGTCACGTCGAGCCTGCCGTCGCCGATGTCGTCGACGCGCCGGGAGAAGGCGTACAGCGCCGACATGGCCTGCCGCTTCTCGGTGGGCAGGAGGCGGATGCCGTAGGCGAAGTTACGGGCCTGCTGTCCGGTGACGGCCTCGCAGTAGCTGTACGCGGCCTGCACCGGCGCGGACATCTGCGCGTGCCCTTCCATGGTCCCGCTCACCCCTTCCCACGTCCTCTTCGCAGGGCGGCTCCCGCTCGGCGGAACACCTGTGGCCTCGCGGCCCGGGGCGGCCTGGGAAGGACGTCGTATCCGGCGTGGGCGATGGCGTCGAGGGCGGCGTGCCCGCCTCCGACGAACCCGGCGAGCAGCAGGCGGAGCCTGCCGTCGACGCTGGTCACCAGCGGGGTTCCCGCGTCGAGGAGCCGGCGGGCGCGTTCCGCCTCGTACGCGACGAGGGCGCGCACCGAGGCGCCGCCGGTGGGGCGGGCGAGGTCGGCCTCGGTGACGTGGAACCGCTTCAGGTCCTCGGCGGGCAGGTAGACGCGGTCGCGGGCGAGGTCCTCGGCGACGTCCTGGAGGTGTTCGACGATCTGCAGGGCGGTGCAGATGGCGTCGGAGAGGCGGACCCGCTCGGGGCTGGTGGTGCCGGTGACGCCCAGGACGAGGCGGCCGACGGGGTTGGCGGAGAGCACGCAGTACGCGACGAGGTCGTCGTACGTCTCGTAGCGCCGCACCAGCTGGTCCTGGCGGTTCGCCTCGATGAGGCCGAGGAACGGCTCGGGGCTCAGGGCGTGGCGGCGCACGGTGGGCTGGAGGGCGCGCAGCAGCGGGTGGGCGGGGACTCCGTCGAAGACGCGGCGCAGGTCGGCCTCGAAGGCGTCGAGGAGGGTGAGCGGGTCCGTTTCGCCCTCGGCGCCCAGGTGGCGGGCGTCGGCACCGCCAGGGGCGAGGTCGCTGTCGCCGATGTCGTCGACGAGCCGGGCGTAGCCGTAGATGGCCATCAGGTCGTCGCGCCAGGCGCGCGGCAGGAAGAAGGGGGCCACGGGGAAGTTCTCGTGCGCGGCCTTGTCGAGTGTGGCGCGCGCGGAGGCATCGAGGCGCACCTGCCGGGTACCTGTCACCGCGGACTGCCCGGCGCGGGGACGGCGGGACCCTCGCGGAGCTGGAGATCTTCCGTCATTGCCGTCACATCTCCCGTTCTACACTGCTGACCCAAAACATCCTATTTCGGACACGCCGCCGGTCCTCAGTGGTGCGACCGCCGAGCGGGGCCGCGGGCCCCGGAGGTGCGACCCATGAAGGTATCGCCCCACTTGCCGCGAATCAGCACCGGTACAGCTTACGTTGTACAACGCCCGGATCCCTGGCGGGGTGTCACACGCACGGGAACACCCATGCGGACCGTGCCGCCCGCGTGTGCAACCTCCCGGACCCACGCGGAACTTGACGCGCCCGGGCCCCGGAGGACGGAGCGCCGCGCGAGGGCCCCTGCCCGGTGCTCCGGCAGGGGCCCCTCCGGCGGCGTCCACCACGACCGGACTACTTGCCGGTCTCCTTCTCGTACGCCTTGAGCACCTCGTCCGTCGGGCCGTCCATCAGGAGCTCACCCTTCTCCAGCCACAGGACGCGGTCACAGGTGTCCCTGATCGACTTGTTGCTGTGGCTGACCAGGAAGACCGTGCCGGCCTCCTTGCGCAGCTCGCGGATGCGCTGCTCGGAGCGGATCTGGAACGTGCGGTCACCGGTGGCCAGCGCCTCGTCGATCATCAGGACGTCGTGGTCCTTGGCCGCGGCGATGGCGAACCGCAGCCGGGCGCCCATGCCGGAGGAGTACGTCCGCATGGGGAGGGTGATGAAGTCGCCCTTGTCGTTGATCCCGGAGAAGTCGACGATGTCCTGGTAACGGGCGCGGATCTCCTCGCGCGACATGCCCATGGCCAGGCCGCCGAGGATGACGTTGCGCTCACCGGTCAGGTCGCCCATCAACGCCGCGTTGACACCCAGCAGCGCGGGCTGGCCGTCGGTGTAGACCTTGCCCTTCTCCGTGGGCAGCAGGCCCGCGATGGCGCGCAGCAGGGTGGACTTGCCGGAGCCGTTGGTGCCGATGAGACCGATGGCCTCGCCGCGGTACGCGGTGAAGGAGACGCCGCGTACGGCGTGGACCTTCCGCACCCCCCGCGGTTCGCTCTTGCCGCGGCGGACTATCCGGCTCAGGGCGGCCGTGGCGCTGCCCCGGCCGCCGGAACCGGCGTTGACGCGGTACACGATGTGCACGTCGTCGGCGATGACGGTGGGGACGCGCGCCCCGCCCGCGGTGATGTCCTTGGTCTGCTCAGCCACGGCCGTACCGGTCCTCTGCCTTCCAGAAGTACACGAACCCGGCGAAGCCGATGCCGACCGCCCAGAGCAGCGCGGCCAGCCAGACGTGCGCCGGGAGCATGTCGGAGCCGTAGCCGTCGATCAGGGCGAACCGGACCAGGTCCATGTAGATGGCCGCCGGGTTGTACATCAGCACGTCGGCGATCCAGGCCGGCTTGTCCTCGAGCATCATCGGGATCGAGAACATGACGCCCGACGCGTACATCCACGTCCGCATGACGAAGGGCATCAGCTGGGCCAGGTCGGGGGTCTTGCTGCCCAGCCGGGCCATGATCAGCGCCAGGCCGGTGTTGAAGACGAACTGCAGCGCCAGCGCGGGCAGGATGAGCAGCCAGCTGAGCGACGGGTAGCTGCCGAACCCGGCCACGATGACGAACAGCACGATCATCGAGTACATCAGCTGCTGGAGCTGCTGCAGCGCGAACGAGATGGGCAGCGAGGCGCGCGGGAAGTGCAGCGCCCGCACCAGGCCCAGGTTGCCCGCGATCGAGCGGACACCCGACATGACGGAGGTCTGGGTGAAGGTGAAGACGAACACGCCCGTCACCAGGAACGGGACGTAGACCTCCTTCGGCATGCCCCGGTCGGCCTCCAGGATCAGGCCGAAGATGAGGAAGTAGACCACCGCGTTCAGCAGCGGGGTCGCCACCTGCCACAGCTGGCCCAGCTTGGCCTGGCTGTACTGCGCCGTGAGCTTCGCCTGCGAGAAGGTCAGGATGAAGTGGCGCCGGCCCCACAGCTGCCGGACGTAGTGCGCCAGGCCGGGCCGGGCACCGCTCACCGAGAGACCGTACTTGGCGGCCAGCTCCGCCGGGGTCAGGCCGTCGTCGGGAGATGGCGGGGCGGCGGTCGTGCTCACGGCGATCGCTCCGTCATGGGTTGTCTCACTCACAAGTTGAAACTTTCGTGTTCAAGATGCGCGGCGAAAAGGGGCGCGGGTCAGGTGGCGGGAGAGTCCCGAGTACGCCCGGTGTTCGTACGGTAGAGCTTGTCAGATGACCGGAGGGCGGCCCAGTCTCGTCAGCCGCCACACCGTACGCCACTTCATGGGGCGCCTGGGTCCGCAGGGGCTCGTCCAGCCCTCCTTGAACCCGCCGAACCACGCCTTCAGCGCGGGCCCCGAGGGGCGCCGGGCCAGGGTGAGCAGCAGCCACACACCGAGGTAGAGCGGCACCAGGGGGGCGGGCAGGTTGCGGCGGGCCAGCCAGACCCGGTTGCGGGCCACCATGCGGTGGTAGACGGCGTGCCGGGAGGGCGCGGTCGTCGGGTGGTACAGCACCATGTCGGAGCGGTAGTCGATCAGCCAGCCGGCGTCGAGCGCCCGCCAGGCCAAATCGGTCTCCTCGTGCGCGTAGAAGAACTCGCCGGGGAGCGGGCCGACCTCGGCGAAGACCCGCGTACGGACGGCGTTGGCGCCGCCGAGGAAGGTCGTCACGCGCGAGGAGCGCATCGGGTCGGAGGCGCGCAGCCGCGGCACGTGCCGGCGCTGGGTGACGCCGGTGTCCGGGTCGGCGATCCGGAAGCTGATGATGCCCAGCTTCGGGTCGGCGGTGAACGCCTGGCGGACCAGCTCGGCGGTGTCCGTGTTCGGGAGGAGACCGTCGTCGTCCAGGAAGAGCAGGGCGTCGACGTCGGTGCCGCCGGGGCCGAACGCCTCGATGCCGACGTTGCGGCCGCCGGGGATGCCCAGGTTCTCCGGGAGGTCGATCGTGCGTACGCCGTCGGGGACGCCCGTGACGGGGGCGCCGTTGCCGACGACGACGATGTCGATCGGGTCACCGTCCTGCTTGTGGACGGAGTCGATCAGGGCCCGCAGGTCGTCGGGGCGGTTGCCCATGGTGATGATGACGGCGCCCAGCTTCATCGGCGTCCTCACTTCAGCCTGCTGGAGGCGAGGATCGACACCAGGTGCAGCACGGTCTGGAGCAGCGCGATGCCGGCCAGGACCGCGACGCCGAGGCGGGAGAAGTACAGGTCGCCGCGGACCGTGTCGAGGATCGCGAGGACCACGATGAGCAGCGACGCCTCGATCCCCAGGACGAGCCGGTGGAACTTCAGCGCAGCGGCGGCCTTGCGGGCCAGCGCCATGCCGGACGAGCGGGGCTCGGACGCCGACTCCTTGACCGGCGGCAGGCCGCCCTGGTGGCGGGCGACACCGACGAGGTCGGTCTCTGCCTTGATCAGGATGGCGCCGAGGGCGGCGAGGGTGCCGAGGAAGGCCCACAGCCAGTCGATCCGCCCGCCGCCCCACAGGTCGGCGGCGCGCAGGCCGAACCCGACCAGCACCGCGGCGTCGCACAGATAGGCACCCACCCGGTCCAGGTACACCCCGCCGAGCGAGAACTGCTTCTTCCAGCGGGCGACCTCGCCGTCGACGCAGTCGAGCAGCAGGTAGAGCTGGACCATGAGCGCGCCGAGGAGCGCGCCGGGGATGCCCGGAACGAGCAGCGCCGGGGCGGCGAGGACGCCGGCGATCGTCATCACGTACGTCAGCTGGTTCGGGGTGACGCGTGTGGTGACCAGGTACCGGGTGATGCGCAGGGAGATCTCGCGCATGTAGAGGCGGCCGCCCCAGTGCTCACCGCTTCGCCGGTCCTTCACTCCCTCCGGGTGTACGACCGGGCGGAGTTCAGCTACGGATGGTCTTGGCATAGTCGGCGTACGCGTCCCTGATCTGGTCGGTGGACAGGTCGAGGTGCTCGAGGATGGTGAAGCGTCCGGGGCGGGTCTGCGGCGCGTACTCCACGGCCCGGACGAACTCGTCCGCGGAGAACCCGATCTCGTCGGGCAGCACCGGCAGGCCGTGCCTGCGGAGCACCTCGGCGAAGAGCCCCGACTCCTCGCGGGCGCCGCGCAGGTGCATCGCGAAGGCGGCGCCGAGTCCGACCTGCTCGCCGTGGAGCGCGGCGCGCGCGGGGTGCAGCAGGTCGAAGGCGTGGGAGATCTCGTGGCAGGCGCCCGACGAGGGCCGGGAGTCGCCGCTGATCGACATGGCGATGCCGCCGAGGACGAGCGCCTCGGCGAGGACGATGAGGAACTCGTCGTCACCGATGCCGCCCGGGTGGCGCAGCACGGCCTCGCCGGCCGTGCGGGCCATGGCGGCGGCCAGGCCGTCGATCTGCTCACCGGTGTGGCGGTGCGACAACTCCCAGTCGGCGATCGCCGAGATGTTGGAGATCGCGTCGCCGATGCCGGAGCGGACGAAGCGCGCCGGGGCGTCGCGGATCACGTCCAGGTCGATGACCATGGCGATCGGCGACGGCACGCCGTACGAGCCGCGGCCGTTGTCGTTGTCGAGTGTCGAGATCGGTGAGCAGATGCCGTCGTGCGAGAGGTTCGTCGCGACCGAGACCATGGGGACGCCGACCCGCGCCGCGGCGTACTTCGCCACGTCGATGATCTTGCCGCCGCCGAGGCCGACCACGGCGTCGTACCGCTTGCCCTTGATCGCGTCGGCGAGCCGGACGGCGGAGTCGATGCTGCCGTCGGCGACCGCGTACCAGTCGGCGTCCGGCAGCACCGGCGCCAGCTTCTCGCGCAGCGCCTGGCCGGAGCCGTTGCTGATCGCCATGGCCAGCTTGCCGGAGGCGGAGATCCGCTGGTCGGCCAGGAGGCCGGCCAGATCGTCCATCGCCCCGCGGCTGATGTCGACGACGACCGGCGAGGGGATGAGACGGGTCAGTACAGGCACGCGATCTCACGGCCCTTCGCGAGGTCGTCGTGGTTGTCGATCTCGACCCACTTGACGTCGCCGATGGGCGCCACGTCGATCTGGAAACCGCGGTTCACGAGCTCCTGGTAGCCGTCCTCGTAGTAGAGGTCGGGGTCGCGCTCGAAGGTGGCCTTCAGCGCGTCGGCGAGGTCGGCGGCGGCCTCGGGCTCGATGAGGGTGACGCCGATGTACTCACCGGTGGCGGTGGCCGGGTCCATCAGCTTGGTGATGCGCCGGACCCCCTCGCCGTCGGCGGTGATGACCTTCATCTCCTCGTCGGCGAGGCTCTTCACCGTGTCGAGGGCGAGGATGATCCGCCGCCCGTTGCCGCGGGCCGCGAGGAGGGTCTCCTCGACGGAGACCGGGTGGACGGTGTCGCCGTTGGCGAGGATCACGCCCTGCGCGAGGACGTCACGGGCGCACCACAGGGAGTAGGCGTTGTTCCACTCCTCGGCCTTGTCGTTCTCGACGAGCGTGAGTTTCAGGCCGTACGCGGCCTCCAGGGCGGCCTTGCGCTCGTACACGGCTTCCTTGCGGTAGCCCACGACGATGGCGGCCTCGGTGAGGCCGACGGCGGCGAAGTTGGCGAGGGTCAGGTCGAGGACCGTCCTCTCGCCGTCGACGGGCACGAGGGCCTTCGGGAGCGTGTCGGTGTAGGGGCGCAGACGCCGTCCGGCACCGGCTGCGAGTACGAGGCCGATCATGCGGGTTCTCCTTCGTCATGTACTGCGGGTGCTCCGGAGGACACCCAGAAGCGGATGGACTCCACGAGCACGACCAGCGCGACGGCCACCGCCAGGGCGGTGAGCGCGAGGGTGAAGTGGCTCCCGGTCGCCAGTGCCGCCGCGAGGACCGTCACCACGAGCGCGCGGCCCTCGTGGCCGCCGATCGTCCGCACCAGCCACGCGGGCGGCGCGCCGGTGCCGCCGCGGATGCGGTACACCGTGTCGTAGTGATGGTAGGCGACGGCCGCGACCAGGCCGAATGCCGCGGGGAGAGCCCCCGGGGCGTCCGAGCGGGCCGCGAGGACGAGGACCGTGACGTACTCGGCGACCCGGAAGACGGGCGGGACGAGCCAGTCGAGGGCGCCCTTGAGGGGCAGCGCGACGGCCGCCCCGGCCAGCACCGCGTACAGCGCCGCCGCGCCGACCGTCAGCGGGCTGCCGAACGGCTCCGCCCAGGCGGCGGCGATCAGGAGCGCGGCGCCCGTGGCGGCGAGCACCGTGCGCGACCCGTACGGCGGCTGCGCCTTGAGGCGGCCCAGCGCGCGGGCCACGAGCTCGGCGAGCGGCCCCGAGTCGGCGAGGTCGGCCAGGGCGCGGGCGGCGCGGTCGGTGCGGCGGGCCTTGCGGGTCACCGAGCGCAGGAGGCGGCCGGCGGTGGTGTAGCAGGCGGCGAAGGCGCAGCCGACGAGCAGGGCGTAGAAGACGATGCGGGGCGTGGCGACGGCCGTCAGCACCGCGATCATGGCCCATCGTTCACCGATGGGCAGGACTATCATCCGCCGTACCCAGACCGTCCAGCCCCGGCTGTCCAGCTTGTCGGAGAGGGCCGCCGTCGGGCTCGTGTTGGCGCTGGCGTCGTGGTTCGCCTCGTTGAAGGAGAAGTCCACGACGTGGCGGCACGTCTGGAGCACCATCGCGCCGAGCGCGAGCGCCCATACGTCGTCCCCGCCCCGGGCGGCGCCGAGGGCGAGGCCCGCGTAGTAGGCGTACTCCTTGGCACGGTCGAACGTCGCGTCGAGCCAGGCGCCCATCGTCGAGTACTGCAGGGAGTAGCGGGCGAGCTGCCCGTCGGTGCAGTCCAGGACGAAGGAGAAGAGGAGCAGCACGCCCGCGGCGACGAACCCGCCGCGCGTGCCGGTGGCCGCGCAGCCCGCCGCGACGAGCGCGGTGAGCAGCGACGCGGTGGTGACCTGGTTGGGCGTGAGGCCGCGGCGGGCGCACCAGCGGGCGATGTGGCGCGAGTACGGGCTGACGAAGAAGGTGGTGAAGAACCCGTCGCGGGCCTTCACGGCGGAACGGAGCCGTACGGCTTCGTCGTCGACGGCCGCGACGGCGTCCCGCGTCTCCTTCCGGCTCTGCGGGTCGGCCGGCACGGCGGCGACGAGGGTGCCGAACTCGGGCCGGTGCACGTCGACGCCGTCGGCGCCGAGCGCGTCGGCCAGCAGGTCGGGGAGGGTGAGCACGGCGGAGCCGCCCGTGGGGCGGGCCCCCTGCGGGGCGGGGGCGGACGCGCCCTGCGGGGCGGCGGCGTCACCGCCGGTGGGCGTCGTGGCGCGGGCGGGCTCGGCGGACGCCTGGGCGGGGGCGGCGCCGGACGCGGCGCGGCTCGCCGCGGCACCTGGGAGGGACGCGGCGTCCGGGGCCGGGTTCGCCGTGCCCGGGGCCGGGCGCACGGCCGGGGACGCGGTGTCCGGGGCGGTCGCGCCGGACACGGCCGGGGTCGGGTTCGCGGTGTCCGGGGCCGGGGTCGCGCCGGACGAGACCGGGCGCGCGGCGACGGCGGGCTCCGGCGACGGGGTGTCGCCCGGCGCGGGGGCCGCGGCGGCGCCGGTGGTGGCCGCCACGGACGTCAGCGCCCGGGTCAGCGCCGCGCGGGCCTCCGGCCGCGCCGTGAGCGCGCCGGGCGCGGCGGCCACGGGAAAGCGGGGGTCCGTCAGGGCGAGCCGGAGGGCGTGGACGTGGCCGACGAAGCGGGGGTCCACGACCGCGACGCGTTCGGCGGGCGGCACGGCGGCCAGCAGCGCGGCGGTCTCGCGCGGGTCCGTGGCGACCCGGACGTCGAAGCCCAGCGACCGCAGATCGCCCTCGAGCGGCGATCCGGGTACCGGAGGACCGGTGAGGATGGCGGTCGACAGACGAACTCACTCCTTGGGCCTGGACAGGGATGGGCGCGCGGCGGCACGCCGGCTGAGGCTATCGGATGAACGGAAGGCGAAGTTCACCGAGGCGTGCAGGGGGTGCGGGCGGCCGAGATCATCATCGTCGATCCACGCCTCGCCCCACAAACCGCCGGTCGCCAGGGCATAGGCTGACCGCCATGACTTGGCTGATCACAGGCGGAGCGGGATATATCGGTGCCCATGTGGCGCACGCCATGGCGGACGCGGGCGAGCGGGTCGTCGTGCTCGATGAGCTGTCCTCCGGGGTCACCGGGCGGCTGCCCGCGGCGATACCCCTGGTCCGTGGCTCGGTCGCGGACCGGGAGCTGCTCGACCGGACGCTCGCCGAGCACGAGGTGACCGGTGTGGTGCACCTCGCCGCGAAGAAGCAGGTCGGGGAGTCGGTCGAGCGGCCCCTCCATTACTACCGGGAGAACGTGCACGGGCTGATCGTGCTGCTGGAGGCCGTGGTGGCCGCCGGGGTGAAGCGGTTCCTCTTCTCCTCCTCCGCCGCCGTGTACGGCGTCCCGGACGTCGAGCTGATCGGCGAGGACGCCCCCGCGGTGCCGATCAACCCGTACGGCGAGACCAAGCTGGCGGGCGAGTGGCTGGTCCGGGCGGCGGGCCGGGCGCACGGGATGGCCACGGCCTGCCTGCGCTACTTCAACGTGGCGGGCGCCGCGCGGCCGGAGCTGGCGGACGCCGGGGTGTTCAACATCATCCCGATGTTCTTCGACCGGATCACGCGCGGCGAGGCCCCGCGGATCTTCGGCGCCGACTATCCGACGCCGGACGGCACCTGCGTGCGTGACTACATTCACGTCGCCGATGTGGCCGACGCGCATCTCGCCGTCGCCCGCCGCCTGGCCGTCCAGGACGGCGCCGGGGACCTGACGGTGAACATCGGCCGCGGCGAGGGCGTCTCCGTACGGGAGCTGGCCGACCTGGTCGCCGAGGTCACCGGCCACACCGCGCCGCCGGTGGTCGACGCGCGCCGGCCGGGCGACGCGGCCAAGGCCGTCGCGTCGGTCGAGCGGATCACCAAGGAGCTGGGCTGGACGGCGTCGTACGGCGTGCGCGAGATGGTCGAGTCGGCCTGGGAGGGCTGGCGCCTGCGCCACCCCGAGGCGCGCGCCCGCTGACCGGACGCGCCCGCTGACCGTAGGCACAGCCACGACCGGCGTACGCACCCACCGACCGGGCCCGCGCACACTCGCCACCCCGAGCCGCGCAGAGGGTCGCCGCTCTGACCTGCGGACATCGCCGCAGGTCAGAGCATATGACAACGGTGTTCAGTCCCGGCTTGCACATACCCCCCACCCGTAGTTCACTGGCCGCTCGGACCGTTGTTTCGATCACCGGGAGGCGCCGCATGGGGGCTGGGCACGACCACGGGCATACGCACGGCGGCCCACCGCCCACCGGGACCGCGGCCGCCGCGTACAAGGGCCGGCTGCGCATCGCGCTCACGATCACGCTCTCCGTCATGGTGGCCGAGATCGTCGGCGGCATCCTGTCCGACTCGCTCGCGCTGATCGCCGACGCCACGCACATGGCGACCGACGCGGTCGGCCTGGCCATGGCCCTGATGGCCATCCACTTCGCGGCCCGCCCGGCCACCGACAAGCGCACCTTCGGCTACGCCCGGGCCGAGATCCTCGCCGCGCTGGCGAACTGTCTGCTGCTGCTCGGCGCCGGTGGCTATCTGCTCTTCGAGGCGGTGCAGCGGTTCATCACGCCCGCCGAGACGAAGGGCGGCCTGGCGATCGCGTTCGCGCTGTTCGGTCTGGTGGCGAACATGATCTCCCTCTCGCTGCTGGTACGGGGGCAGAGGGAGAGCATCAACGTGCGCGGCGCCTATCTGGAGGTGCTGGCGGACGCGCTGGGCTCCGTGACGGTGCTGATCTCGGCGGGCGTCATCCTCACCACCGGCTGGCAGGCCGCCGACCCGATCGCGTCCCTCGTGATCGGCCTGATGATCGTGCCGCGCACACTCAAGCTGCTGCGGGAGACCCTCGACGTCCTGCTGGAGGCGGCGCCCAAGGGCGTGAACATGGCCGAGGTGCGCGCGCACATACTGGCGCTGCCCGGGGTGGAGGACGTCCACGACCTGCACGCGTGGACGATCACCTCGGGGATGCCGGTCCTCTCGGCGCACGTGGTGGTCGACCCGGGCGCGCTGGACTCCGTGGGTCACGAGAAGATGCTGCACGCCCTCCAGGAGTGCCTGGGCGGCCACTTCGACGTGGAGCACTGCACGTTCCAGCTGGAGCCGAGCGGTCACGCGGAGCACGAGGCGCGGCTCTGCCACTGATAACATCAGCGTTCCGTGCCATGCCCGTGAGAGGAGCTGAGGTTGATGACTGTCGCGGTGACCACCCCCTCGACTTCGAACCTCAGCCTCCGGGTTCTCGGCTGACCCGATCGCCCGATCCGATCACCTGACCTGATCACCTGACGTCCGCACGTGATCCGATCCGCCTGATCCGATCCGGACCTGATCCGGTACGTCGGCCGGGGCCCTCTCACACCAAGGGTTTCCCACGTTGTCCGACAACAACGCCACCACCGCTCTCCACGACGCCTTCTTCGCCCTGCACCACGGTCTGCCGCGGCAGGGTCCCGGTTCCGACGACACCACCCGTCGGCTGCTCGCCTTGGCCGGCCTTCCCGGTGCGCTGCCGGAGCGTCCCCGCGTGCTCGATCTGGGCTGTGGTCCCGGCCGCTCCGCCCTGCTGATGGCCGCCGAGGCCGGTACGGCCGGCGCCGAGGTGACGGCCCTCGATCTGCACGAGCCGTTCCTGGCCGAGCTGCGCGGGGCCGCCGACGCCCGCGGGCTCGGCGGGTCCATCCGCACCGTCAGGGCCGACATGGCCGAGCCGCCGTTCCCCGACGGTTCGTTCGACCTCGTGTGGGCTCAGAGCTCGGCGTACGCGATCGGCTTCGACCGTGCGCTGCGCTCCTGGCGACGGCTGATCGCGCCCGGCGGCGCGCTGGTCGTCACCGAGTGCGAGTGGACGACCGCCGAACCGTCCCCCGAGGCCCGAGCGTTCTGGGACCGGCACTACGCGCTGCGGTCCGCCGCCGCGAACACCGCGGCGGCGGTCGCCGCCGGGTACCACGTGCTGGGCACGCACGCGCAGCCGGAGAGCGACTGGGACGAGTACTACGGGCCGCTCGGGGAGCGGGCCGACGCGGCCGATCCGGCCGTGCCCGGCATGGCGGAGGCGCTCGCCGCCACCCGCGCGGAGATCGCCATGCGCCGCGAGCACGGTGGCGAGTACGGCTATCGCGGTTACGTCCTGCGCCCGGCCGACCCCAGCCGGCGCACCCGGCCTGAGACGGACGCCGACGTGGACGCCGTACGGGAGGTCATCGCCGCCGCCTTCGGGCGGGAGGAGGAGGCCGACCTGGTGGACGCGCTGCGTGAGGACCCGGCCGCCTGGCTGCCCGGCCTGTCGTACGTCGCCGAGGCGCCCGACGGAACGGTCGCGGCGTACGCCCTGATCACCCGGTGCCGGGTCGGCGGCTTGCCGGCGGCGGCGCTGGCCCCGGTCGCGGTGGCGCCCGCGCACCAGCGGCAGGGCGCCGGGGAGGCGGTGGTGCGGGCGGCGCTGGACGCGGCGCGGCTGCGCGGGGAGCGGCTGGTCCTGGTGCTCGGTCATCCGGAGTACTACCCCCGCTTCGGTTTCGTACCGGCTTCGCGGTACGGCATCGAGGCGCCCTTCGACGTGCCGGACGAGGCGATGATGGCGCTGGTCACGGACTCTTCCGGGGCAGTCGCACGGGGCATGATCGAATATCCGCCCGCCTTCGGCGTCTGACCGTCCACCACCCGGACGGAGCAGACATAATGGACACGGGTCGCGGGTCCTGACAAGCGGCTTTTGTGCGGCAGACTGAGACTGCCCCACAGGGCCGGGAACCGAAGCGAAGGATGGTCATGCCGATCACACCAGCCACGGCGGCGAGCAGCTCGTCGAACGGAGTCAAGCCATCGATCATGCTCGAACTGGTCGACGAGGACGGCAACACCATCGGCACGGCGGAGAAGCTCGCCGCCCACCAGGCCCCCGGCCGGCTCCACCGGGCTTTCTCGGTGTTCCTCTTCGACGAGGCGGGGCGGCTGCTGCTGCAGCGGCGGGCGCTGGGGAAGTACCACTCCCCCGGCGTCTGGTCGAACACCTGCTGCGGGCATCCGTACCCGGGTGAGGCGCCGTTCGCGGCGGCCTCCCGGCGCGTCTTCGAGGAGCTCGGCGTCTCGCCGTCGCTGCTCGCCGAGGCGGGTACGGTCCGCTACAACCATCCCGACCCGGCGTCGGGGCTGGTGGAGCAGGAGTACAACCATCTCTTCGTCGGGATGGTGCAGGCCGCACTGAGGCCGGACCCGGCGGAGGTGGAGGAAACGGCGTTCGTGACCGCACCGGAGCTGTTCGAGCGGCACGCAGCCGCGCCGTTCTCCGCCTGGTTCATGACGGTGCTGGACGCCGCGCGTCCGGCGATCAAGGAACTGACCGGCGAGAACGGCGGCTGGTGAGGCCGGCGACGCCGCGCCCGTGAGCCTCGCGGCGGTCGGTCCGGGCCGGGCCACCGCCGCGAGGACGGCCGGTTCCGCGGGGCCTGCGGTCCTCGCCGGTTCGGCCCCGTCCTGCGGCTCCGCCACCCGGTGGTGGGCGCGGTGCCTTCAGGCGGAGGGCGAGGGGATGGCCGGGGGCGCGGGCGGGGCCGGGGACGGGGCCGGTCTCAGCGGGAGTGCCGCCCAGATGATCTTTCCGCCGGTCGCGGTGTGCTCGACGTCGCAGACCCCGCCCGCCTCACGCGTGATCTCCCGGACGAGCAGCAGCCCCCGTCCCCCCGTCCGGCCGGCATCCGTCTCCAGCGCTTTCGGGCGGTACGGATGGTTGTCCTCCACGGACACCCGGATCCACTCCGGTCCTATCGCGACCTCGACCGCGACCTCGGGCGAGAGCAGCGCCGCATGCCGTACGGCGTTGGTCACCAGCTCCGAGACGATCAGCAGCAGTCCCTGGACGGCATCGTCCTGGAGCGGGACGCCTTGACGTTTCAGCAGATCCCGGACGGCGTGCCGGGCCTGCGGTACGGAGACATCGACCGCGGGGGCGGTGAAGCGCCAGACCCCTTCGTACGCCGGTGGCCGCGCCGGGACGCCCCCGCGGCTCTCGATGGTCCGTCTGTCACCCTCGTGCTCGATTGTCGCCACGCATCGAGTGTTGGGACTCTTTCACTCCGGACCGGGCCGGTGAACGGAAGTCACCGACTATCGACGCATTCTGATCGACCGGGTATGACAGCGTCAGTTGAGCGACCGCCGCGGATTGTCTTCTGACAGCTTTGTCGACATGAGGCCGACGATCCTGCGGCCCCCCACCCCGATCGCCACCAGGCCCAACCCGTCGAAGAGCAGCGCCAGCGAGAAGAACGTCCCCAGCACGTACAGGCTGCTGCGCGGCCAGTCGAACAGCACCAGCAGACCGAGCAGCAGTCCGAAGGCACCTTGCAGCAGCGTCCAGCCGAACTGCGGCCCTCGCACCACCACACTGCCCACCAGCCGGAAGACCCCACCGGTGAGGAACAGCAGCGCGGCGAACATGGTGAGCGCCTCCGCCGACTCCCCCGGATGGCGGATGACGACGAACCCGGCCGCGATGTTGAGCGCGGCGACCACCACGGCGAGCCAGAAGTAACCCTCGTGGCGCGACTGGACGGCGTGCACCAGGCCGACCGCGCCACCGACCAGCAGCAGCCAGCCGAAGAGCAGCATCGAGGTGAGGGTGGCGAAGCCCGTGTAGAGGAGCCCGACCAGCCCCGCGATCACCAGGAGCACACCGAGCAGCACCAGCACGCCGAAACTGCGCTTGAGGTTGCGCCCGTCACGGGGAGCGGATTCCCGAGCGGGGTCGGGGGACGGGCCCGGGGCGGGTGCGGGGGTGGGGTCGGCCATGAGCGTGCTCGCTTCCTCGCAGACGTGCGTGTCGTCGCTTGTCCGGGCGGCACCCCCTTCTGTGATCGTACGTTCGGCGTCGCCGGATAGCATCCGGCGCATGGAGCAGCAGCCGCAGCTGGAACAGAGCGTCACGGACGGCGTCGCCACCGTCGTCATCAGCAACCCCGCCAAGCGCAACGCCATGACCGCCGCCATGTGGCGCGCTCTGCCGCAGCTGCTGACGGACCTGGCCGCCGACCGCTCCGTCCGGGCGCTCGTGCTGACCGGTGCGGGCGCCACCTTCTGCGCCGGGGCGGACATCGCGTCGCTGCGCGAACCCGGCGACGAGCAGCAGGCGCTCGCGGTACGGGCCGAGGAGGCGCTGGCCGCTTTCCCGAAGCCGACGCTGGCCGCCGTGCGCGGCTACTGCGTGGGCGGCGGCAGCCAGCTGGCGGCGGCCTGCGACCTGCGGTTCGCCGAGGAAGGCGCGCTGTTCGGTGTGACGCCGGCGAAGCTGGGGATCGTCTACCCGTCCTCGTCCACGCGGCGGCTGGTGGCGCTGGTGGGCCCGTCCGCCGCCAAGTACCTGTTGTTCTCGGGTGAGCTGATCGATACGGGGCGGGCGCTGCGCACGGGCCTGGTGGACGAGGTGCTGCCGACCGGTGAACTGGGCAAGCGGGTGGCGGAGTTCACCCGGATCCTGACCTCCCGCTCGCTGCTGACCCAGGCGGCGGCCAAGGAGTTCGCGGCCGGGCGTACGGACCGGGACGCGCACTGGGCGGACCAGGCGCGCGGCAGCGGCGACACCGCGGAGGGGGTCGCCGCCTTCCTGGAGCGCCGGGCGCCGCGCTTCACGTACGGGGTCTGAGGTGACGGCGCCACCGCGCGGGCGCCCGGCTGCGGACCCGGCGCGGCCGGTCGCGTCCCCCGGGTGCCGCTCAGGCGGCCTCATTGCGGCAGCGGGCGACGATCGCGGCCGGGGCCTTGCCCGGGGAGCCCGCGTCGTAGGGGGGCTCGGGGTCGTACTCGGTCATCAGCTGTACGGTCTGGGCGACCCCGTCGCCCGCGATCCGGCCGACCAGGTGGAGGGCCATGTCGATGCCGGACGAGACGCCGGCGGCCGTGACGTACTTGCCGTCGAAGACGACGCGCTCGCCGGTCGGTTCGGCGCCGAGCGCCTTCAGGTCGTCCATCGCGAGCCAGTGGGTGGTGGCGCGGCGGCCCTTGAGGAGGCCCGCGGCCGCCAGGAAGAGCGAGCCCGTGCACACCGACGTGGTCCAGGTGCTGGTGGCGTCCACCGCGCGGAGCCAGTCGAGCAGGTCCTCGTCACGGGTGGCCTCCGCCACATCGGGTCCGCCGGGGACGAGGACGATGTCCGGGCGGGGCACCTCGGCCAGGGTGCGGTCGGCGACGAGGGCGAGGTTGCCCTGGTCGTTGCGGACGGGACCGGCCTCCTTGGTGACGAACACGGTCTCGGCGCCGGGCAGTTGGCTGACCATCTCGAAGGGGCCCACGGCGTCGAGAGCGGTGAAGCCGGGGTGGAGGAGGATGGCGATCTGCATGAGGGTGGCCTTTCAGTGGGTGGGTGCGGGGGCCTGGAAGCGGCGCCGGTATTCGGCGGGCGGGGTGCCCAGCGCCTTGACGAAGGCGCGGCGCATCGCCTCGGGCGTGCCGTAGCCGGCCGCGCGGGCGACTTCCCGAACGCCGCCGCGGGTCTCCTCCAGGAGACGGCGCGCGTGCTCCAGGCGGACGCGCTCGACGTACCGGCCGGGGGTGGTGCCGGTCTCGGTCCGGAAGGCGCGGGCGAAGTGGCGGGGCGAGAGCCGGGCGCGGGCGGCCAGGGCCTCGACGGACAGGTCGGCCGCCGGCTGTTCGGTGATGAACTGCTGGAGCTCGCGCAGCGGTTCCCGGCGGGCGGTCTGGGCTGCGAGCTGGACGCTGAACTGGGCCTGGTTGCCGGGGCGGCGGAGGAAGACCACGAGGTGGCGGGCGATCGTGAGCGCCGCGTCGCGGCCCAGGTCCTCCTCGACCAGGGCGAGGGCGAGGTCGATGCCGGCGGTGACCCCGGCGGAGGTGGAGAGCTTCCCGTCGCGTACGAAGATCGGGTTCGGTTCGACGTCCACCGCCGGGTGGTTGCGGGCGAGGTGGTCGCAGAACGCCCAGTGCGTGGTGGCGCGGTGGCCGTCCAGCAGACCGGCCTCGGCGAGCAGGAGTGCGCCGGTGCAGACCGAGACCAGGCGGTCGGCGCGCGGGGCGTGGGTGCGCAGCCACTCGATCAGGCGGGGGTCGGGGTTGGCGGTGCCCTCGCCGCCGGGGACCAGCAGGGTGTGCGGCCGGTCGGCGTCGGCCAGCGAGCTGTCGGCGGCCAGCCGCAGGCCGCTCTGGGTGCGGACGGGCGATCCGTCGAGCGATGCGGTGCGGATCGGGTACGCCCCGGGGTCACCGCTGACGTGGGCCGCTCCGGCGAACACCTCCACCGGCCCGGTGACGTCCAGGCTCTGCACGTCGTCGAAGAGGACGACGAGTACGGATCGCTTCGTCATGCCTCTCATCCTTCGGGCAGGCGCGGACGTCCACAAGGACGAACAGCCCACCTTTCCTGCCATCACGCCTGCCATGCGGAGCCGGGCCTGGCTGACGTACCAACCAGTCGGTAACCTGCGGTTATGACGACTCTGCCGCCGCGCGCCGGACGCCGCTGCCACAACGCCCTGAACCCGATCCACTCGTCGCTCTACTTCTCCCCCGACTACGCCGAGGAGCTGGCCGGCCTCGGTGTCGAGGACTCCTCCGCCGCGTACTTCGCCGGGCGCGCCGCCGCGATGGGCGCCGTCGGCCCCGGTGTCGTCGCGGCCACGTTCTACAACTTCAACCACGAGCTGATCGCCCGGCACCTCCCGGCCGTCTGGGACATCGCCTCACCCGAGGAGGTGCTGGCGGCGCGGCTGCGGGCCGCCGACGCCACGCTGCGGCGTCTCCTCGGCGACGCGACGGTCACCTCCGAGGCGATGGCGGAGGCCGCCGGGCTCGCGCTGCGCGCCGCCGAAGGGTGCACGCGCCACGCCCGCCCGCTGTACGCCGCGCACGCCGACCTGCCCGTGCCCGAGGAGCCGCACCTCGCGTACTGGCACGCCGCGACGCTGCTGCGCGAGCACCGCGGTGACGCGCACCTGGCCGCGCTGCTCGACGCCGGGCTCGACCCGCTGGAGGCGCTGGTCAGCCACACGGCCACCGGCAAGGGCATGGCGCCACGCTGGATCCTCGCCACGCGCGGCTGGCGACGCGCCGACTGGGACGCGGCGGCCGGCCGGCTGCGCGAGCGGGGCCTGCTGGACGAGCGGGGCGAGTTGACGAGTGCGGGCTCCGCCCTGCGCGCCGAGGTGGAGGACCGTACGGACCGCCTGGACGCCGCTCCGTACGAGCACCTCGGCGCGGCGGGCGTCGAGCGGCTCACCGAACTGGGGCGGGGCTTCCTCGGCGCCGCGGTCGCCGCGGGCGCGTTCCCGGCTGACCTGGCGGGCGGCAAGGACTGAGCCCGGGACCGGGAAGCGGGCGCCGAGGCGGTTCGCCCGGAGGGAGCCGGGAGAGAGCCGGGAGGGGGAGACGTTTCGCCGGATGCGCGGCGGCAATCCGCACAGGGCGACCCCGACAGCACCTGGAGGTGCCCCGTGCGCACGATCGCCGACTTCTTCCGCATGATCGGTTCCGCCGTCGCCACCGTGGTGACCCTGCCGTTCCGGCTGCTCGCCCGGCTGTTCGGCGGGGCCTCGCGCGGCGGGGGCCGGACGCGCCGCGCCTGAGGACAGGGCGCGCGACACGTCGCACGGTGACCCGGCAGAATGCATCCGCAAGCTGGAGGCACGAGAAGGCGAGTCGGGACACCGTGACGACGTCCATCGAAGGCAGGATCGCCGAGGAGCTCGGCGTACGCGAGCGGCAGGTGAGAGCGGCCGTCGAGCTGCTCGACGGCGGGTCGACCGTGCCGTTCATCGCGCGCTACCGCAAGGAAGCGACCGAGATGCTCGACGACGCGCAGCTGCGCACGCTCGAGGAGCGGCTGCGCTATCTGCGGGAGCTGGAGGAGCGGCGGAGCGCGATCCTCGACTCGGTACGCGAGCAGGGCAAGCTGACCGAGGAGCTGGCGGCGCGGATCCGCGCCGCCGACACCAAGGCGCGGCTGGAGGACATCTACCTGCCGTTCAAGCCGAAGCGGCGCACCAAGGCGCAGATCGCGCGCGAGGCCGGCCTGGAACCGCTCGCCGACGGGCTGCTCGGCGACCCGTCGGTGGAGCCGCTCGCCGCGGCCGCCGCGTTCGTCGACGCCGACAGGGGCGTCGCGGACCCGGCCGCCGCGCTGGAGGGCGCGCGGGCGATCCTCACCGAGCGGTTCTCGGAGGACGCCGACCTGATCGGCGAGTTGCGTGAGCGGATGTGGACGCGCGGGCGGCTGGCCGCCAGGGTCCGGGAGGGCAAGGAGGAGTCGGGCGCGAAGTTCGCCGACTACTTCGACTTCTCCGAGCCGTTCACCGAGCTGCCCTCGCACCGGGTGCTGGCGATGCTGCGCGGCGAGAAGGAGGACGTCCTCGATCTGGTCCTGGAGCCCGAGGAGCCGGTGGAGGGGCCTTCGTCGTACGAGGGGATCATCGCCTCCCGGTTCGGGATCTCGCAGCAGGGCCGGCCGGGCGACAAGTGGCTGGCCGACACCGTGCGCTGGGCCTGGCGGACCCGGGTCCTGGTCCACCTCGGGATCGATCTGCGGTTGCGCCTGCGTACGGCCGCGGAGGACGAGGCGGTACGGGTCTTCGCGGCGAACCTGCGCGACCTGCTGCTGGCGGCGCCGGCGGGGACGCGCGCGACCCTCGGGCTCGACCCCGGTTTCCGTACGGGCGTGAAGGTCGCCGTGGTCGACGCGACCGGCAAGGTCGTCGCCACCGACACGATCCACCCGCACGTGCCGGCCAACAAGTGGGACCGGTCGCTGGCGACCCTGGCGCGGCTCGCCAAGGAGCACGCCGTCGAGCTGGTCGCCATCGGCAACGGCACGGCGTCGCGCGAGACCGACAAGCTGGCCGGTGAACTCATCGCCAGGCACCCCGAGCTGAACCTGACGAAGGTCATGGTGTCGGAGGCGGGCGCGTCGGTGTACTCGGCGTCCGCGTTCGCGTCGCAGGAGCTTCCGGAGCTGGATGTGTCGCTGCGCGGAGCCGTGTCCATCGCGCGCAGGCTCCAGGACCCGCTCGCCGAGCTGGTGAAGATCGACCCGAAGTCGATCGGCGTCGGCCAGTACCAGCACGACCTGTCCGAGGTGAAGCTGTCGCGGTCGCTGGACGCGGTCGTCGAGGACTGTGTGAACGGCGTCGGTGTCGACGTCAACACCGCGTCGGCGCCGCTGCTGTCGCGCGTGTCGGGCATCGGCTCGGGCCTCGCCGAGAACATCGTCGCGTACCGCGACGCCAACGGCCCCTTCCGGTCGCGCAAGGCGCTCAAGGACGTGCCGCGGCTCGGCCCGAAGGCGTACGAGCAGTGCGCGGGCTTCCTCCGCATCCGGGGCGGGGACGATCCGCTGGACGCCTCCAGCGTGCACCCGGAGGCGTACCCGGTGGTGCGGCGGATGGCGAAGACGACGGGCGGCGAGGTGGCGTCGCTGATCGGCAACACCTCGGTGCTGCGGTCCCTGCGGGCGGACGACTTCGTGGACGAGACGTTCGGTCTGCCGACGGTCACGGACATCCTGCGGGAGCTGGAGAAGCCGGGGCGCGACCCGCGGCCGGCGTTCAAGACGGCCACCTTCAAGGAGGGCGTCGAGAAGATCGGCGACCTGGAGCCGGGGATGGTGCTGGAGGGCGTCGTCACGAACGTGGCGGCGTTCGGCGCGTTCGTGGACGTCGGTGTGCACCAGGACGGGCTCGTGCACGTGTCGGCGATGTCCCGGAACTTCGTCAAGGACCCGCGCGAGGTGGTGAAGCCGGGCGACGTGGTGAAGGTGAAGGTGCTGGAGGTCGACGTTCCGCGCAAGCGGATCTCGCTGACACTGCGGCTGGACGACGAGGCCACGGAGTCCGGCGCGGCGTCCAAGCGCGAGCGGGGCGGGGGCGGCCGGCCCCCGCGACAGCGCCAGGGCAGCGGCGGTGGCGGCCGTGACCGGCGCGGTGGCGGCGGGCGTCCGTCGCAGGCGTCGCCGGCGCCCGCGAACAGCGCCATGGCGGAAGCCCTGCGCAAGGCCGGCCTGCTGGGCGGCGGGAACGACGGCAAGGGCCGCCGTTGACGCGTCACGCGTGACGCCCGAACCGGGGCGGGCGGGGGCTTCCCCGCCCGCCCCGGCGCGTTTCGGCCGAGGTGCGGGCGCGAACCGGCTGTGTGACGCTGGCCGCGTCACGCCACCATCCGACGACGCGGAAACGGGAGACGGTCATGAACCAGGTCGGAGACAAGCCCGAAGAGGTCCGCAAGCGCCTGGAGGAGGAGAAGCGCCAGGCACCGAACCGGGACCGGGACCGGGACCGCAAGCCGTCACGGCCGGGCGAGCCCGAGGGGGCGGCGTCGGACGACGACATGTACGACACGTACGAGGAGCCCGAGGACCGCCCGTAGCGGCGGGCGGCCGGCGGGCGGCCCTCAGGCCCTCAGCGGGGGTGCGTCACTGCTCGGTGACCTTGCCGTCCGCCACCTCGATGCGGCGTGCCGTCCTGACCGCGTCCAGCATGCGCCGGTCGTGGGTGACGAGCAGCAGCGTGCCGGTGTACGAATCGAGGGCCGACTCCAGCTGCTCGATGGCCGGCAGGTCGAGGTGGTTGGTCGGCTCGTCCAGCACCAGCAGGTTCACGCCGCGGCCCTGGAGGAGGGCGAGCGCGGCGCGGGTCCGTTCGCCCGGGGAGAGGGACGTCGCCGGGCGCAGGACGTGGTGCGCCTTGAGGCCGAACTTCGCCAGCAGGGTGCGCACCTCCGCCGGCTCGGTGTCCGGCACGGCCGCGCAGAACGCGTCCAGCAGGGCCTCCGTCCCGTGGAAGAGCCGGCGCGCCTGGTCGACCTCGCCGACGACGACGCCGGAGCCGAGCGCGGCGTGGCCGGCGTCCAGCGGGAGGCGGCCGAGGAGCGCGGCGAGCAGGGTGGACTTGCCCGCGCCGTTGGCGCCGGTGATGGCGACCCGGTCGGCCCAGTCGATCTGGAGCGAGACCGGCCCGAAGTGGAAGTCACCGCGCCGCACTTCCGCGTCGCGGAGGGTCGCCACGACGGAGCCGGAGCGCGGGGCCGCGGCGATCTCCATCCGTAGCTCCCACTCCTTGCGCGGCTCGTCGACCACGTCCAGGCGCTCGATCATGCGCTGGGTCTGGCGGGCCTTGGCAGCCTGTTTTTCGCTCGCCTCGCTGCGGAACTTGCGACCGATCTTGTCGTTGTCGCTTGCCTTGCGGCGCGCGTTCTTGACGCCCTTGTCCATCCAGGAGCGCTGCATCTGGGCGCGGCCTTCGAGGGAGGACTTCTTGTCGGCGTACTCCTCGAACTCCTCGCGGGCGTGGCGGCGGGCGGTCTCCCGCTCCTCCAGGTACGCCTCGTAACCGCCTCCGAAGAGCCGGATCTCCTGCTGGGCGAGGTCCAGTTCGAGGACCTTCGTGACGGTTCGGGCGAGGAATTCCCGGTCGTGGCTGATGACGACCGTCCCGGCGCGCAGCCCCTGGACGAAGCCTTCCAGCCGCTCCAGCCCGTCCAGGTCGAGGTCGTTGGTCGGCTCGTCGAGCAGGAACAGGTCGTACCGGGACAGGAGCAGCGAGGCGAGGCCGGCGCGGGCGGCCTGGCCGCCGGAGAGGGAGGTCATCGGCTGGTCGAGCCCGACGGTCAGGCCGAGGGACGCGGCGACCTCGTCGGCCCGCTCGTCGAGGTCGGCACCGCCGAGGTTCAGCCAGCGCTCCAGGCTCACGGCGTACGCGTCGTCGGCGCCGGGCGTGCCGTCGACGAGACCCTGGGTGGCCGCGTCCATCGCCACCTGGGCGGCGGCGACACCGGTGCGCCGGGCGAGGAAGTCGCGTACGGTCTCGCCCTCGCGCCGTTCGGGCTCCTGCGGGAGGTGGCCGACGGTGGCGGTGGGCGGTGACAGGCGCAGTTCACCCTGCTCGGGTGTGTCCAGCCCCGCGAGCAGGCGGAGCAGGGTCGACTTGCCGGCGCCGTTGACGCCGACGAGGCCGATCACATCGCCGGGTGCGACGACGAGGTCGAGGCCGGAGAAGAGGGAACGCTCGCCGTGGCCGGCGGCGAGGTCCTTCGCGACGAGGGTTGCAGTCATCAGGGGGCCGATCCTATCGGGCGCCTGGTCAGGGCGGTCCGGCGAACGACCGTCGAGGGTCGGCGGCCGGGCGGCCGGGCAGCTCGGCCGACCCGGACCGCCTCGCCGACGGGCTCGACGTGCTCGACCGGCTCGACCGGCTCGACCGCCACGATGCGCGACCGGCCACGATGCGCAGGCCGCGCCGGGGCCGCTCGGCGAGCCGGGCGGGCGGGTCCGTCCACGGCGTCTTCAGGCGCGCGGCGGCCCGCGGCCCACGCGGGCCGCCGGCGGTGTGACCGGCACGAGGGGCTTCGACGGCCCGCGCCCCGTGGAATGACGTGCACCCCGGTCCCGCCCCGGCCGGGCGCGCGCGTGGTGCGGCCGGCAGGGACGTACGGGGTGGGGTCACGGGGTCCCGGGACGGCTCCCGGAGCCGGGGGCCTCGTCGTCCGGCCCCCCGGAGTCCGTCCGCTTCCGCGCCTCCGTGTCGGAGCCCGGGCCGATGCGGATCTCGAAGTCGCCCGCGTACTTCTCGTGGCCCGCGATGACCGCCTCCTCCACGGCCTCCTCGGCGAGTTCGCCGCGCACGATCAGCGGGTCCCGGCGGAGGTCACGCATCAGGGACACGCACATGCCGAGCATCACCAGCACGAACGGGGCCGCGACGAGGATCGTCAGGTGCTGGAGACCGGCGAGCGCGTCGCCCTTGCCCTGGCCGACGAGCAGCATCACGGCCGCCACTCCGCCGGTCACCACACCCCAGAAGACGACGACGATCCGGGCCGGCTCGAAGGTCCCCTTCTGTGAGAGCGTGCCCATCACGATGGACGCCGCGTCGGCGCCCGAGATGAAGAAGATCCCGACCAGGACCATGACCAGCAGGCTCATCACACCGGCGATCGGGAACTGCTGAAGGACGCCGAAGAGCTGGCCCTCGGGCGTGGTCTCGCCCCCGAGCCGGTTGCCCTCCTGGAGGCGCATCGCCGTACCGCCGAAGATGGCGAACCAGATCAGGCTGACGGTGCTCGGCACCAGGATGACGCCGCCGATGAACTGACGGATGGTCCGCCCTCGGCTGATGCGGGCGATGAACATGCCGACGAACGGCGTCCACGAGATCCACCAGGCCCAGTAGAAGACCGTCCAGTTGCTCAGCCAGTCGGCGACCCCGCCGCCACCGGTCGCCGCCTCCGTGCGGCCGGCGAGCTGCGCGAGGTCGCCGATGTAGGAGGCGAGCGAGGTCGGTACGAGGTCGAGGATGAGGATGGTCGGCCCGGCGACGAAGACGAAGATCGCGAGGATGACGGCCAGCACCATGTTCGTGTTGGACAGCCACTGGATGCCCTTCTCTACGCCGGAGACGGCCGAGAACACGAACGCCACCGTCAGCACCGCGATGATGGCGACGAGCAGCCCGGTGCTGGTCTTCCCCATCCAGTTGAGCTCCCTGAACCCGCTGCCGATCTGGAGTGCACCGAGGCCGAGGGAGGTGGCGGACCCGAAGAGGGTGGCGAAGATGGCGAGGATGTCGATCACACGACCCGGTGCGCCCTCGGCGCGCTTCTTCCCGATGAGCGGTTCGAAGACGGCGCTGATGGTCTGTCGCCTGCGGCGCCGGAAGGTGCTGTACGCGATGGCGAGGCCGACGACCGCGTAGATCGCCCAGGGGTGCAGGGTCCAGTGGAAGAGCGTGGTGGCCATGGCCGTCTGCATGGCGTCCGCGGAGTCGGCGGGGTCGGTGCCGGGCGGCGGGGTCGTGTAGTGCGCGAGGGGCTCGCTGACGCCGTAGAACATCAGGCCGATGCCCATGCCGGCGCTGAACATCATCGCGACCCAGGAGACGGTGCGGAACTCCGGCTCCTCGTGCTCCTGGCCGAGCTGGATCCGTCCGTACCGGCTGACGGCCAGCCAGAGAGCGAAGACGACGAAGCCGGAGGCGGCCAGGACGAAGGCCCAGCCGCCGTTGTGCATCAGGCCGCTCAGCATCGAGTCGGAGACGGTCTCCAGCGCCTTGGTCGCGGTGGATCCCCAGATGACGAAGGCGAGGGTGAGGACGGCCGTCACGCCGAACACCACCCGGTCGGTGACGGGCGGTTTGTCCTCGTGCGGGTGACGGCCGGGGAGGGCCGCCTTCACCGGCAACCGCAGCCGTTGCCCCGTCTTCTGTTCGTCGTGCGACACAACGGCACCTTTCGCGCGTTCAACGTGATTTCGCTCTTCGGTACCCCCTACCACACTGGTCACTTCTGAATCGGGATCAACAGGCGGTGGCGGGCTGACCCGTGGTGATGCGGTACGCGGCACGCGCGTCGAGGAGCAGCGCGACCAGGGCGCGCCGGGACTGCCGCAGGGGCACGAGGGCGGAGCCGTCCCCGTCCGGGCGCGCCCGTACGCCGTGCAGGGCCAGCTCGTCCCGGACGTCGGCGTACTGCTCCGGGCTCAGGCGGTAGGCACAGGGCGGGTCCTGGATGACCTCGGCCGGCTCGGCCGGGTCGTTGTCGGCGCCGCCGACGTGGACCGGCCCCCGGTCCGCCAGGCCCTCGCGCCGGGCGGTGGTCGTGGTCGCCTCGATGCTGCCGCGCCGCGCGTCGGAGTACCGGAACAGGCTGCCCAGGGCGACGAGGTGGGTGCGGACACGGCGGCGGTTGTTGAGCGCCGCGTCCTCCTTCTCGGCCTCCGTGAGGGGGGTCACCCTGGTCTCGACGAGCAGGCCGACGGCGTGCTTGAGGCCCGCCGTGTTGCGCAGGATGCGCTCCTGGCCGTCCCCGGCGACCTGCTTGACGGGCTCGCCGGTGGCGGGATCGGTCCAGATGCCGTAGACGCCGGTGGTGTGTCCGGCCCGCTCGGCGGCGGGACGGACGTACGACTCGGAGAGGGTGCGCGCCTCGTCGTGCACGCGCGCGTGCGTGTTGAGGTTGCGCGGCCAGAGCGCGAGGAGGGCCTTGTCGTAGTACGGCGGGGTGGCGTCGTACTCGTGCAGGTCGTGGACGACGTCGGGGCGGTGGTCGCGGATCACGGCGGCCAGGGCGCGGCCCTCGGCGGTCCTCAGGGCGATGTGGTCGCGGTTGATGTCGACTCCGTCGGCGTTGCCGCGGGTGTGGGCGGCCCGGCCGTCGGGGTTGGCCGTGGGGACGACGAGGACGGTCGTCCGGGCGAGGAAGCGGCTGGTGGCCGCGTCCTTGGCGTACGCGAGGTCGCGGATGGTGGTGAGGCAGGCCTCCCGGCCGGAGGGTTCGTCACCGTGCTGGCTGCATATGAGCAGCACGGTGTGGGAGGTACGGGCGGTGCCGATGGTGACGAGCTGAAGGGGGCGGCCCTGTTCGGTGGTACCGATCCGGGTCATCGACACGCGGTCGCTGGCCCGGTCGACGGCGGCGAGGAAACGTTGCTCCTCGGGCAGGGCGGTCCAGCGGGCCCCGGCGCCGGCTTCGAAGCCGGTGCGGGGTGGCGGGGGCGGCGACGCCTGCGACGTCGGCGCGGTGACGAGCGGCAGCGCGAGGGCGGCGGCGGTGACGGACAGCAGGGCACTGCGGACGCGTGGCCTCATCGGGTGCTGCCTCCAGAGGTCGGGAATGTCACGTGCGGGGTCGGGTGCGGCGTCGGGTCCGGGCGCGACGCCCAGTCGATCTCGCCCAGAGCCGGGTCGTCGGTGAACGTCTCGGTCGCGCCCGGCCGGGCCGGGGTGAGGGACAGGGTGCCGACGCCGGCTGCCGCGCCCTTGGCGGGGCGCAGGATGGTGGTGTGCGTGGCGCGCGGCGGCCAGAGACGGTCGGTGGACCACCGGTCGGGGGCCCGCTCGATGTCCGCCATCGGCTCCCGGTCGACGCCGTTGTCGTAGCCGAGCAGGTAGTGGTCGAACCAGCGGTGCAGCGTACGCACCCACTCGGCGCGACGGAAGTCGAACGGGTCGACGTGCCCGGCCTGCGACAGCCAGATCTTGCGCTCGACGCCGTGCCGGGCGAGGGCGTCCCACCACTGACCGAAGTGTTTGGCGCGGACGTTGAGGTCCTGCTGCCCGTGGACCAGGAAAACGCTCGCCCTGACCCTGTCCGCGTCCGGTAGGTGGTCGCGGTCGTCCCACAGGCGCGTCCGGTCACCGGTGCGCGGCGCGCCGTCGATGAGCCGCTGCTGGACGTGGGCGCACCGGGCGCGGGCGCCGGGGCTGTTGACGTATTGCGAGAGCCGGTCGGGGCCGGAGTCGTAGAGCGGGGCGCCCTTGGCGAAGTAGTAGTCGTACCAGGAGGAGATGGCGCCGATCGGGACGATGGTCCTCAGCCCCTCGACGCCGGTGGCGGCGACGCCGTTGGCTATGGTGCCGTCCCAGCTCTTGCCGATCATGCCCGTGTCGCCGGTGGACCAGCCGGTGGCGGAGGCGCGGTCGGAGCCGGTACGGCTGGTGTAGGCGCGGGCGCGGCCGTTCAGCCAGTCCACGACGGCTTTGGCGGACCGGACGTCGGAGGGGCCGCCGACATCGGAGCAGCCGTCGGAGCGGTTGGTGCCGGCCAGGTCCACGGCGACGAAGGCGTAACCGCGCGGTACGAAGTAGTTGTCGTAGAAGAGCGGGAAACGGACGGGGTGTCCGTTCGCGTCGTACGTCTTCTTCTCGCTCTCGTTGCCGCGCCCGCAGCAGGAGTAGTACGGGCCGGCTTCCATGATCACGGGCACTTTCCGGCCGTGTTGGGCGGCCTCGCGGGGCCGGACGATGTCGGCGGCGACCCGGTCGGTCCGCCCGTCACGGTCGCCGTCGAGGCCGGTGTCGACCCAGACGGACTCGCGGATGGCGTTCTCGTACGAGTGGACGGGGACGGACTGGCGGACGGAGGCCGAGGGGTCGGCCGGGGATTCGGAGGTGTCGCTCCGCGCGCTCGCGGCCGGGGTCAGGACGGCGGACAGCAGTGCGGCCGCCGCGGCCACGGCCAGGGGTCTCCTCGCCGGGCGGATGCCGCGCACAGGTATGGGCATGGGCGGGAACGTACACGGGCCGACTGCCGTACAGAAGAGCGCCGCGGAGGCGCCGCAGCCGTCCGGGGACGGGCCATGAGCTCTCCCTGACGGCGCTTCTGGTCGGGCTGCTTGCCGGGCTTCCGGCCGGAGGTTCATGTCGGGGCTTCATGTCGGCCGAATGGCGATCGTGTGACGGGTGGGGCCATGGACATGACTGTGCCCACGGGGGTGAATAGCCTTCAGGAGATCTTCCGTCCATACGACTTGGAGAGCTTGACGTGCACCGCAGACTGATCGCCCCGAGCGCTCTCGCCGCCTCCCTCCTGCTGGCGATCCCGGCATCGGCGGCCGATTTCACTCCGGGTTCCCCGGGTATCGGCGACCCCTATTACCCGGCCAGCGGCAACGGTGGCTACGACGTGTCGCACTACGACCTCCGGCTGAAGTACCAGCCGAAGACGGACCTGCTGGAGGGTACGGCGACGATCCTCGCCACCACCAAGCAGAACCTGTCCCGCTTCAACCTCGACCTCGGCCTGAAGGTCAGCGAGGTCCGGGTGAACGGCACCAAGGCGAGGTTCGCCACCTCCGGCGACCACGAGCTGGAGGTCACCCCGGCCACGCCGCTGGAGAAGGGCCGGACCATCTCGGTCGTCGTCCGGTACGCGGGCAAGCCGTCCGAGCTGAAGATCGGCGGCTGGACGGCCTGGCACCGCACGCCCGACGGCGGTGTCGCCGCCCAGGAGCCCGACTCGGCCGTGTGGTGGTTCCCGTCCAACGACCACCCTCTGGACAAGGCGACGTTCGACGTCTCCGTCTCCGTGCCGGACGGGACGCAGGCGATCAGCAACGGCGTCCTGCAGTCGCAGTCCTCACGGCTCGGCTGGACGCGCTACAACTGGCGCTCCAACAAGCCGCAGGCCACCTACCTCGCCACGCTCGCCGTCGGAAAGTTCGACATCACCACCGACAAGACCGACAAGGGCCTGCCCGTCCTCAACGCCTACAGCAAGGACCTCGGCGACAACGCGGGCGCCGCGCGCGCCAGCATCGAGCGCACGAAGGAGGTCGCCGAGTGGCTGGAGGAAGTCTTCGGGCCGTACCCCTTCAACGCGCTCGGCGGTTACGTCCCCAACGTGACCAGCGGCTACGCCCTGGAGACGCAGACCCGCCCGTTCTACAGCCCGCGCCAATTCGCCAACGGCGCCAACGTCTCCGTCGTCGTGCACGAGCTCGCGCACCAGTGGTACGGCGACAGCGTGTCGGTGGACGGCTGGAAGGACATCTGGGTCAACGAGGGCTTCGCCCGCTACAGCCAGTGGCTGTGGTCCGAGAAGGAGGGCGAGGGCACCGCGCAGGAGCTGGCGGACTACGTGTACGCACAGCACCCGGCCGACGACGCGTTCTGGACGGTCAAGCCGGGCGACCCGGGCCCGGACCACCAGTTCGACATCGCCGTGTACGACCGGGGCGCGCTCGCCCTGCAGGCGCTGCGCAACGAGATAGGTGACGAGGACTTCTTCACCATCCTCAAGGGCTGGCCGACCGAGCGGGCCTACGGCAACGCCAAGGTGGGCGATTTCGTGAAGTACGCCGAGCGCGTCTCGGGCAAGCCGCTGGCGGAGCTCTTCGACACCTGGCTGTACCAGCCGTCGAAGCCGGCGGCGCCCACCGCGGCCGAGGCCGGCATCGCGGCGCGGTCGCGGTCGGCGGACGCGCCCGGTGCGGCCGCCACCCCCGCCCAGCCGAAGTCGTGGAAGAAGATCGCCGCGACGAACACGATCCACGACCACGACCACGACCAGAACCAGGAGCAGAACCAGAACCAGAACCAGGACCACGGGCACGATCACTGAGCCCCCCGCCGTCACCGCCGCCCTGCTCTTTGGGGGCGGCGGTGACGGCGTCCAGGTTTTGAGAGCGCTCTCACAGCCACTCGGCGACCGGATACCCTGCTTCTGTACGTCCGGTCCCGCCGTGTCGCCGAGGAGCGTCCCTTGCCCGCCTTGCCCGATCCGCCCCCGGGGACCCGTCCCACCCTGGAAGCCGTCGCCGCCCGCGCCGGGGTGTCCCGGGCGACCGTCTCCCGGGTCGTGAACGGCGGCGCGGGCGTCCGCCGGCCCCTGGTGGACAAGGTCCGTCAGGCCGTCGAGGAGCTCGGCTACATCCCCAACCACGCGGCCCGCACCCTGGTGACCCGGCGCAACGGCGCGGTGGCGGTGATCATCGCCGAGCCGGAGTTCCGCGTGTTCTCCGATCCGTTCTTCGAGCAGCAGGTGCGGGGCATCAGCCGTGAGCTGACCGCCCACGACTCCCAGCTCGTCCTGCTGTGGGTGGAGGGGCCCGGTGACTACGACCGGATCGGTCGCTACCTGGGCGGCGGGCATGTCGACGGCGCCCTCGCCTTCTCGGTGCACGACGACGACGAACTCCCCGCGATCATCCGGCGTGTGCAGGTGCCGGCGGTATTCGGCGGGCGGCCGGGCTGGCCGGGCGCGACCGCCGGCCTCGCCGTGCCGTACGTCGACTGCGACAACCGGGGCGGCGCCCGGGAAGCGGTGCGGCATCTGCTGTCGCTGGGCCGCGAGCGCGTCGCGCACATCGCCGGGCCGCGCGACCAGACCTCCGCGACGGACCGGCTGGACGGGTACCAGGACGTGCTGCTGGACGCCGGCCCGGGGCTGATCGCGCAGGGCGACTTCACGGAGGAGAGCGGGGCGCGGGCGATGGCCGAGCTGCTGGAGCGTCGGCCCGACCTGGACGCGGTGTTCGCGGCGAACGACCTGATGGCGTCCGGGGCGCTACGGGTGCTGCGCGAGCGCGGGCTGCGCGTGCCCGAGGACGTCGCCCTGGTGGGCTTCGACGACATGAGGTCGATCGCCGAGTCCACCGATCCGCCGCTGACGACGGTCCGCCAGGACATCGAGGGCATGGGCCGCCTGATGGTCCGGCTGCTGATGCGCGTGCTGAGCGGACCGGAACAGGCCGAGCCCGGGGCGGGCAGCGCCCCGGGCTCGGTGATCATGCCGACGGAACTGGTACGGCGGGCTTCCGCCTGATCTCCGTACGGATGACCATGCGTACCGATGACTCCGGTACGGAAGGACCGTCCGTACGGACGGCTATCCGTACGGGATGACCAGGACGGATCGGTCCGTACCAGTCTGGAGCTTCGCCATGCCGTTGCCGATGGCGGGCCACACCTCAAGGCGTACGGTGCCGCCCTTCAGATCGCCGAGGGCGCCCGTGGCCGACTTCAGCCCGCGCCCCTGGTTGTACTCCTCCCAGCCCACCGCGGGGTCGGTCGCGAAGTAGTGGTACGTCTCCGTCCGTTCGAAGGTGCCGTCACCGGTCAGGTCGTAGCTGACGCGGGCCTGCTGGCCGAGGCCCACCGAGGTGCCCGCGTCCACCTGGAGGCGGAAGGCGGTGGCGGCGCCCGGCCGCACCGTGCCCGTGACGCCCTTCGCCACGTACACCAGCGGCTGGTACGGGGTGCCGTCGTGGTTGGCTCCGCCCGCCGAGGCGATGGTGTCGCTGCCGGCCGTGGCGCCCGTGGCCGTCGTCAGGGTGCCGCCGGTGCGCAGTTGGAAGGTGTTCCCGGTGGACGGCCCGGGGTCGCCGGGGTCCGGGTCGCCGCCGCCCGTACCCGTCCCGGTGGCCGTCGACCGGGCCGGGACGGTGAGCTTCGCGCCGTCGGAGAAGGTCACGGTGCGGGCGGTGGAGCCGTGGTTGTGGGCCGCGTACGTCCGTACCGTGCCCTTGCTGAAGACGGCCGAGGTCGGGATGTCCCCGGTGACGGTCGCGTCGGGGGCGCCGAGCGTGTCCATCGTGGCGATCCAGTGGTACGTGTGCGCCTTGGACTCGCCCTGCTCCGGCGTGTACGCGGCATGGCCCGCGTCCCACTTCGACTTGGCGGCGGCCGGGTCGGCGAGCGACTGGAACTCCCAGAGGATGTCGCGCCATTCGACGGCCGGGCCGCCGTTCTCGCGCTCCATCTCGGCGATGTTGCGGCGGATGGCCGCCTTCTCCCCACCGAGGTGCAGCGAACCGCCGGTCACCGGCAGGACGTTGATGCCGTGGATCTCCTCGGGGTTGGCGGTCCACCAGGTCGAGTAGGCGGCGCCGCTCCCCCACACCATGCCGGCCGTGTCGTGTCCGAAGGAGGCCGGGAAGACCTGCTGGTCGGCGTCGAACCAGTACTGGGCGATGGCCTCGGACTCCGTGGTCAGCAGATAGACGCCGAGGTCCCGCAGGGCGGTGTCACCGGTGGCCGAGCCCCACAGGACCAGCCCGGCGCTCAGATTGGTGGACTCCGACGACGACTCCTGGTTGTTGCCGGCCGCGAAGCCCTGGTGGCCGGAGGCCCAGCTGTGGCCGGCGTACACGTCGAAGCCGCGCAGGAAGGGGAAGGCGGTGTCGGTGCGGCTGGGGTTGGCCGCGTCGCGGACGAGCGTCTTGACCATGCCGCCCCACGCCGAGTCGGCGGCCCAGGCGGGGTCGTACTGCGCGACGATCGCCGCCGCGTACACGTAGTACGAGTAGTGGAAGTGGTGGTCGTTGAGCTCGGTGTCGCTGCCGTAGGAGGCGGGGTAGCCGGTCAGGGTCTTCCAGGCCCTGTCGTACGAGAACTCGTTCGCGCCGCCCGCCGTGAACCAGTCCTGGAGGCGGCCCTTGAGGAGCCCGATGAGCTTGTCGCGGGTCGCGGTCTCCCCGATCTGCTCGGCGACGGGCACGAGCTGGGCGAGGCGTCCGAGGGCCTTGCCCGTCCAGTACGTGTCGGTGGCGCCGGAGAAGGGGTCGGCGGCGTTGGCGGCCTCGTTCAGGTAGCCGCGCAGCCGGGCCGGGTCGACGCCGGACGACTTCGGCAGCCCGGGCAGCACGGCCGCCGCCCGCTGGCCGGTCGAGAACGCGGTGCCCTCGCGGACCTTCATGGTGCCGCGGGGTGAGACGTACGTGTAGGGCGTGAGCGGGTCCGTACTGTTCAGCCACTGGTGACGGTAGAGGGCCTGGAGAGTGCCGGTCTCGGTGCCCTCCTGCGCCTGCGTGGTGAGCGTGTACGTGGCCCGGACCGTGCCGCCGGTGTAACTCCAGGTCACTTTGGAGCCGGTCACGAAGCTGAAGGCGTACTTCCGGTACGTGGCCAGGGCGTCCGTGGACGGCAGGACGGCCAGCGAGAAGTAGTCCTTCGCCCCGAGGGCCGCCGTCAGGGTGGAGCCGGAGACGGACCAGTCGCTGCCCGTGGGGGCGAACAGCGCGTAGTGGTGGCCGGCGACGGTGATGCCGAGGACGTTGCCCTGGTCGGCGAAGACGGTGGGCGCGGTGGCGGTGGTCACGTGGGCGCTGCCACCGGTGCCCTTGGCGTATACGAAGGGCAGGCCGTGTCCGATGGTCGTACGGAGGGTGCGCGTGCCGTCGGACCAGTAGGGGGTGACGGTCCAGTCGGACCAGGTGTCGGCCTTGGTGTCGGGCGCGTTCAGGCCCGTGAGCCCGAGGGTGAGGTCCCGCTTGTGGGCGTACTCGTACTGGCGGCCGTCGCCGACGATCGCGGGGGCGGTCGGGTAGCCGATGTCCAGACCGGCGGCGGTGGCCTGGTACGTGAGGGGGTGGCCGTACATGGGGGTGGACCAGGGGTTGTCGCCGTAGCGCTGGAAGGCCAGTGACGACCACCAGTCGTTGGTGGGCACGGGCTTGCCCTGGGCGGCGGCGGTGAGCTTGGGGCTGACCGGGGCGCCGGTGTTGGTGGTGGGGCCGGAGGTTCCGGCGGGGCGTGTGTCCGAGTAGCTGCCCGCTCCGACGGGGACGGTGGCGGCTGCGGCCGGGACGGCGGCGGGACCGGCCAGGCCGAGGGTGGCCAGGGTGGTGGCCAGGAGCAATGCGGCTGATCGGGTGCGCGGGGATCTCATGGACTGCACCTCGAGGAGTGGGGGTCGAGCACTTGAGAGCGCTCTCATTGCGGAGGAACGTAAAACTCCTGAAACATGACTGTCAATAGATCGCGCACGCAACGGAATTGGGGGTGTCGGCCCCGCCGTTACGCGTTCGAGTCTTGACGGCGGCCGGGTGCGCCGGGCACGCTCCAGACGCATCTTCTGAGAGCGCTCTCAGATCTCGCTCGCACTTCCGAAGCCAAGGAGGCTTCTCATGCCCATCGCCCGAGCCGCCAGAAGGGCCGCCGTCCGACTCGGCGCGGTCGCCCTCACCGGGGCCCTGCTCGCCGCCTGCGGATCCGGCGCCTCGGACGACGCGTCCGACGGCACGGTCACCATCACCGTCGACCTCTTCGGCTCGTTCGGCTACAAGGAGGCCGGGCTCTACGCCGAGTACGAGAAGCTGCACCCCGGCATCAAGATCAAGCAGACGGACACCGAGGACGAACAGGACTACTGGAAGTCGCTCCAGACCCGGCTCGCCGGCGGTGGCGGTCTCGCCGACGTCCAGGGCATCGAGGTGGGTCGCATCGCCTCCGTCACCCAGCAGCAGGCCGACAAGTTCGAGGACCTCACCGCGTACGGCGCCGACAAGCTCAAGGGCCAGTTCGCCGAGGCCAAGTGGTCGGCGGCGACCACGAAGGACGGCCGCGTCCTGGGGCTCGGCACCGACGTCGGACCCGAGGCGATGTGCTACCGCACGGACCTCTTCGAACAGGCCGGGCTGCCCACGGACCGCGCCGAGCTGGCCAAGAAGTGGGCCACCTGGGACGGCTACCTGGAGCTCGGCAAGCAGTACAAGGCGAAGGCCCCCGCCAAGAGCGCCTGGCTCGACAGCGTCGGCAGCCTCTTCACGATCATGATCGGACAGGAGAAGGAGCGGTACTACGACGCCTCCGGAGAGCTGATCTACGAGTCGAACCCCGCCGTCAAGGCCGCCTGGGACACCGCGGCGGAGGCCGCCGACGCCGGGCTGAGCGCCAAGCTGGACCAGTGGTCGCCGCAGTGGAACCAGGCGTTCGCCGCGGGATCCTTCGCCACGATCCCCTGCCCCGCGTGGATGCTCGGCTACATCAAGGGCCAGGCCGGTGACGCCGGGCGCGGCAAGTGGGACATCGCCAAGCTGCCGGGCGGCGCGGGGAACTGGGGCGGCTCCTACCTGAGCGTGCCGCGCGCGGCGAAGCACAAGAAGGAGGCCTACGAGCTGATCCAGTGGCTGACGGCCCCCGACCAGCAGGCCAAGCTCTTCCGGAAGCAGGGGAACTTCCCCTCGTCCACGGGCGCCATCGCCAAGGTCGCGAGCGCCAAGGACCCGTACTTCTCCAACGCCCCCATCGGCCAGATCTTCGGCGACGCGGCGAAGGCGGCGCCGGTGCAGGTCCTGGGCGTCCACGACAAGAACGTCGCCGACCAGATCACCAACGCGCTGAGCGAGGTGGAACGGAAGGGCACGCCCGCGGACAAGGCCTGGTCCACCGCGAAGAAGGGCGTCGCCAACGTCACGGGCTGACGGTGCGGGCGGGCCGGGTTCGCCCGGCTCCCCCCCCCCCCCCCCCCAGGTGGGGCCGGGTCTGTCGGGGTGGCCCCCCGGGGTTTTGCTTCCGCCAGAAACGAAGA
>NZ_JBEXQK010000036.1:0-66802 GCF_040612535.1 Streptomyces sp. NPDC006368 | reverse complement strand
CTGGTCGGCCGGGTCGTCGAGCGGGTCAAGGAGCGCGAGCTCAAGGGGTACACGTACGAGGCCGCCGACGCCTCCTTCGAGCTGCTGCTGCGCGCCGAAGTCGGGGGCCGCACGGAGAGCTGTTTCGAGCTCGAGTCGTGGCGCGTGATCACGGAGGGCGGGCCGGCCGTGCCGCGTGAGGCGGAGGCGACGGTGAAACTCCGCGCCCAGGGCAAGAGGACGGTCGCTACCGCCGAGGGCAACGGTCCGGTCAACGCCCTCGACCGGGCGATGCGCAAAGCGTTGTGGTCGACGTACCCGGAGGTGTCTTCCTTCGAGCTCGTGGACTACAAGGTCCGCATCCTGGAGGGCCGCCACGGCACCGAGTCCACCACCCGGGTCCTGGTCACCACCGCCGACGGCCACGGCGAGTGGTCCACGGTCGGCGTCGCGGACAACGTGCTCGCCGCGTCCTGCGAGGCACTTCAGGAGGCACTCGCCTACGGGCTTCTGCGCGCTCGGCGCGGAGCAGGCGGGCGCGGCGGCCCCTCGCCGCTTGCAGGAGCGCTGGAGCCGGATGATGCGGCGTGCACGCTCCGCGTGGCGATCCGTGACAGCCGTGGAGCGCTGGGCCGGATCGCCGCCACGCTGAGCAGCATGCCGGTGCTGGCCCTGTCCTACGGGGTGGCGGACGCCTCCAGGGCCACCGCTGAGATCCGGCTGCCCCGGGCCCACGGGGCACGTGCACGCGGCAGGCTGAACCGCATGGTGGACGTGCTGGGCGTCACCGATTCGGTGGCCCGGCCCCGGTGAGCGCACGGCCTCCCACCGGGTGATCAGTGGAGCGTCGTCTGGACTCGGGCCAAGGTATTCGGTGGGGCCGAGGCCGGGGTGTGCGGGCGTGGGGCGTCGCACGGGTGCGGGGCACTTACTGGCGGCGGATGTGGCCGAGGCCAGTGGCGGTAGCGACGGCGGCGGTGCGGGGGGCGACGCCGAGCTTGGCGTAGATGCGGGCCAGATGGGACTTGACGGTTCCTTCGGTGAGGTGGAGCCGGGTCGCGATGGCCTGGTTGGACAGGCCATCGCGACCAGGGCGAGGACTTCGGTCTCGCGTCGGGTCAGGGCGGTGCCGGGGGCACGCAGCCGGTTCAGCAGCCTGTCCGCGACGGCGGGTGCCAGGGTGGTTCAGCCCGTGGCGGCGGTGCGGACGGCGGCTGCCAGGTCCTCGGGGGGCGTCTTTGAGGAGGTAGCCGGTGGCGCCGGCTTCGATAGCGCGCAGCGTGTCGGCGTCGGTGTCGTAGGTGGTGCCGATCAGGACGCGGGGTGCGCCGGGGCGAGCGGTGACGGGCGGTCGCCTCGGCGCGGTTCATGCCCTTGCCGAACTGCAGGTCCATGAGGACGATGTCGCCGTGGGCGGCGCGGGCGATGGCGTCCTCAGCGGTGGCGGCCTCGGCCACCACGGCGATGCCAGGCTCGGTCTCCAGTACGGCGCGGAGTCCGGCCCGTACGTCGGGGTGGTCGTCGGCCAGGAGCAGACGGATGGGGGGTGCTGGTCACGGGCTGGCCTCGAGTGCGGGGTCGGGGATCGGGTCGAGGGGCCGTTGGGCGGCCAGGGCGGTGCCGTGACCGGGGGCGGATTCGATGCTGAGGAGTCCACCGGACGACCCAGCTGAGCTCCTCGTCGGCGTCCGCCTGGGCCATGAGCGCGGTGAACACCCGCTCCCAGGTCCCGTCGACGGCCCACATGCGAAGCCGGTTGTAGACACCCCGCCAGTTGCCATACCTCTCGGCCAGGTGGACCCACTGCGCATCAGTCAACGGCACACCCCGGACCAACGATCAGATGATCTGAACGAAACGGCCTAGCCGCGCGTGGCGGGGGCTCGGGCGCGACTCGACGAGGCCCGACACTGTGGCGTCATTCCGGCGGGGCCCGCACCCGTATCGGTGCGGGCCCACGCCTTTCAGCGGTTCCTTGTTCTGCCCCGTGGGTCAGCCGTTGGCCGCTACGGACCTGATCCACTCGATGTACGGAGCGGTGGCGGTGTACCGGGTGAAGGTCTGCCGGTCACTGGTGGAGGCCACCCCGACCACGCTTCCGCTGGTCATCGCAGGACCGCCGGAGTCGCCGCCGGCCCCGACACCGTCGACGGCTTCCAGGTGGAGGGCGGTGCCGCCGTAGAGGTCGGGGGCCAGGCCGGCCATGCGCATGGTGGCGGTTTTGAGGGTCGGCGACTGGCAGTAGGTCTCATACTGCTGGCATGTGGCGCCCCATCCGTAGACGGAGACGTGGGAGCCGGTCCGCGGGTAGGCGCTGGCGATGGGGGCGGGCGTGTTGCTGACGTCCCGGTCGAGCCGGACCATCGCGAGATCCGCCGACGGGTGCAGGGTGATCCGGGCGGCGGCGGCCGTGGTCCCCCCGCTCTCCGCGTAGGTGCTGCCGATGCGGAAGGCGTATTGCGCGGGCTGCTCGACGCAGTGCCTGGCGGTCAGGATATAGCGGGAGGACACCAGGGTTGAGGTGCACATTCCCCACCCGTTCTGCAACACGCGGGCATGGTATGTCTGCGCCTGGCTCTGGTCGCCGCCGATGATGGGCATGGCGTTGCGCGTCATCGGAGAGGAGGACGTGGTGATGGCGGCTCCGGCGCCACCCGTGGTGGGGTACGCGGTGGCGGTGTGTGTACGGGCGTCGGCCGGGGCCGCAGTGGCCTGGCCCACGGCGCCGAGGATGGCGGTGACGGCGAGACCGACCGCGCAGGCGGCTATGCGCGGAAACGGCATGGGGGGCTTCATACGGTGAGCTCCTTCGAGTTCGGTCGCGGGAAAGCGACGTGGTGCGGGATGAGTGTGAGCCGGGAGAGGCGGCTGTGTGGAGGCTGCTGTCTCCTGATAGCCCGGTGCTATTAGCCGGGCGGGGACGACC
Source organism: Streptomyces sp. NPDC006368 (assembly GCF_040612535.1). Lineage (NCBI taxonomy): Bacteria > Bacillati > Actinomycetota > Actinomycetes > Kitasatosporales > Streptomycetaceae > Streptomyces > Streptomyces sp. NPDC006368. Next base: position 63,897 of record NZ_JBEXQK010000036.1, on the reverse strand, counting down.
GCCGAGCCCGGGCCCGCCTCTTGCGTCCGTTCAGGATCTAGACCCACAACTCCCTGCGGATCTACGCTCCCGCTATGGAGCTGGAGGTACGGCATCTGCGGGTCGTGTGCGCCATCGCTGACGCCGGTAGCCTGCACAAAGCGGCACGTGTGCTGGGGATGGCCCAGCCGTCGGTGACCGCACAGTTGCGCCGGATCGAGCAGGCGCTTGGCGGGCAGTTGTTCATCCGGCAGCCAGATGGCTGCCGTCCCACCGTGTTCGGACACCAACTCCTTGCCCGGGCCCGCCCCTTGCTGGCCGAAATGACCGGCCTGACCGCTGACATGCGTGCTGTGGCCGCTCGCGCCGCTCAGACGCCGCAACTACGCATCGGTTCCACGCCCAGCCGTGTCTTGACCGGCTGGGCGCGCCGACTCCGCGACCGCCATCCCGGGTCCGTACCAGCCGTCCAGACCGACGTGTCCTCGAATGCGCTGCTGCGAATGGTTGCCGCAGGCCAGCTCGATGTGGCTTACGTACATGAGATGGAAGGCACCCATCTGCGCTTCCCGCCCGGCCTGCGGCAGCGCGTCCTGCTGGAGCGTGAGCCTGGATTCTTGGCCATCGCCGGGCATCACCCCCTCGCCGGCCAGGAGAGCGTACGGCTGGAGGATCTGACGGAGGAGCGGTGGATGATGGACAGGACGGCCGACGGGGAGTGGGAGAGCCTGTACCGGGCACTTCTCCTGGCCGGTCTCACACCACGGCTGCTGCATGGCGACTACTCCACCGCCGCCCTGCTGGTCGCCACCGGTGAAGCCGTCACTGTTTGCCAGGCCACCTCGACCGGCTGGGACAGCGTGGTGACGCGGCGCCTTGCAGGCGACCCGATCGGATGGCGCTGGCTGCTGGCCGCACGTACCGAAACCGAGTTGGACACCGTCCACGACGACTTGATCGCGGCCTATCGGGAGGCAGCCGGGCAAGTGCCGGCCTACCACGCGATGGCGCCACTCACCTTCGGTCCCGTACCGCACACCGCCGACGGGCGAGCGTGCAATTCCTGAAGCACACCGCACCCGCTGCCCAGATGCAGACTCAACGGCGCTCCGGCCTCGTGGGCGCTGCGTCTGCGCAACGACGACGACGGCCAGGGGCTGAACGAGCTGGGCGCGGCCCTGGCGGCCGGGCGCGGGCACGTCCAGGTCCTGTCCGAGGGGCCTGGGCACAGGACCGTCCTGGTGTTCATGCCCGATCACCCCGACGACGGCGTCGGCACGCTGGCCCGGGTCCGCACGAGCGACGGCCCGGACGGCGACGTCGTCTTCGAGCGGAGCGAGGAACGGCCGATGGGGCTGTGGGCGGAAGCCGGGGAGGGACTCCTGCGGATCGTGCCGCTGCTCGGTCCGGACGCGCCGCCCGCGGACGAACTCCAGGACTGCCGACTGTGCCCCGGCTGCTTACCGGCCCGTCTACGAAAGCTCTTCGGTCGAGATCTTGGGGGTGCCCGTCGGCCCGTGCGGTACGAGCCGGGGGCAGCTGTGTCTAGGCGCAGTGAGCAGGGTCCCGGTCGAGGCGTACGACTCCGGGCCCGACGCTGACGCCGACCGGGAGTGGCTGATGACACTCCGCCGAACTCACGCTGCCACCGGGCGCCGAGGGACTCGGCGCCCGGGCTGGCTGTATTGCCTTACGTGGTCAGTTGATGGTGACCGCCCTCTGCGCAGTCATGGCGCGGGAGTTACAGGCGGTGGCGAAGAATGGCCTGCGTCGTCGCCGGTCAGGACTTGGCAGCGGTCGGCACGTGTTCCATCACAGTCGACGACCTCGCCGGCGGCAGAGCCGCAGCGGCGCATCTGCCCGCCCAGGGCCACCGGTCCGTCGTCGTCGTAGCGGGACCTGGTCCGATGATGCGCCGCAGGCGTCGAGGGGCGAGGGAGGCCTTGCAGGAATCCGATGACAGGGCCGTCTGCCTCGGGGAGTTGGCGACGGAGGACACCAGCGTGGGTGCTGGCCGGGATGCTGGGCAGCGACTCCTCGGGGTGACGCCCCGGCCGACCGCAGTCCTTTGCTTCCATGACCTGCTGGTCCTCGGCCTCAGGCAGGCCCTGCATGAGGCCGGCGTACGCGTTCCACAGGATGTCGCGGTGGTGGGTTATGAAGATCTCGCCTTTGCCGCGACCGCGGTGGTGCCGTTGACCTCGGTGCGCTGGCCCGCGCGGTCCCTGGGCATGCGTGCGGGCCGTCTGCTCGTGGAGCACACGGCCCAGGCGGCGCATGAACACGTTCACGAGGTGCTGAAACCCGAACTCGTCGTGCGCCGGTCCACCTTGGACGTACTTGTGCAGCCGCTGGCCCTGATCACTGCTGCACACTTTCGGGCGAGCCTGCGGGAGCGGGGCGGCGAGCGGTCAGGAGGAGCGCGGCGGCGAGGACGGCGGTGGTCACCCCGAGAAGGGCGACGGCGGAGGCGAGGCTGCCCGCCGGCCCCTTGCCCGCGAGGAGCACCAGAGGACAGAGGAACTCGCCGAGGAAGAAGGCCGCGGTCCACAGGCCCATGCCGCGCCCGCGGTCGGCGAATTCCAGTAGGGACATGGCCCGGGTGACCAGCGACGGCAGCAGCATGCCGGTCCCGACGCAGTTGACGATCGCCCCGGCGATGAGAAGGGGCAGGCTGTCGGCGAGGCCCATGAGCAGGAAGCCGGCCGCGCGAAGAGCGAGCAGCAGCGGGATCCGGTGGCGGCGGTCCGGGGAGAGACGGGTGAAGAGGACGGAGCCGAGGACGGTGGCGGCGCTGGCCACGGCGGTAACCGCGCCGATGGTGCCAGTGGAGTCGGTGCCCAGGTCGTCCAGGAGGTAGGCCATCTCGACGGGGACGGTGTAGAAGACGACGGCACCGAAGACGGTGAGGAGACAGATTCCCGCCATACGGCGAACGGGGAACGGGGAACGGGCGCGGCGTGGACTGCTTGCCGGCCGCGTCGCCGCGCTTCGGCGGCTGGGAGACGGGCAGGACACGGGCCATGACGGGCGCGAGGAGCAGGCCCACGGCGTACAGCCAGAAGGGGGCGCGCCAGTCGGCGGCTCCGAGCGCGCCGCCGAGGACGAAGAAGACCGTGGCCGAGGCAGAGGCACACATGGTCTGGAGGGCGAGGTAGCGGTCGCGCAGCTCGCCGCTGTAGTAGTCGCCGATGAGGGTGGTGCAGGCGGTCATGATCGCCGCTTCCGTCACCCCCACGAGGACGCGGCTGATCAGTATGGCGTGGAGGGAGTCCAGCCAGAGGGGTGCCATCCCGGACACTGCGTGGAGACCCGTGGCGACGACGGCAGGCGCTTGCGGCCCAGCCGGTCGACGATCATGCCCGCGAAGGGGGCGAGCAGGGCGAGGGCGAGCGCGGGGACGGTAAGGACGACGGGGACCAGTGCCGCGCTGCCCGGCACGCCCTCGAAGTGGTCCTGCATGCGGGGCAGCACGGGAGCGAGGAGCACCGCCCCGAGGACTGGCAGACAACTGCCGGCCATGAGCACGACGGCGGGAAGGCGCCCGGCGGGAGCCGTGTCGTGGTCGTGGCGGGGCGGTGCGGCAGGAGCGGGCATCAGTGCACTCCAGGGCGGGAGAGGGGCGGAGACGGCGCCCGGTCGCGATGAGGCACGAGAACAGTGCGGAGACCGGGGCGGAGGGTGCCCTCGACTATGCGTGCCGGTGGGCGTGGTGCCCACCCCCTATGTCATCCGGTTCAACGATGATTCCGATCCACCGGATGGATACTTCCTGACGGAGTGGCTCCGTGTTACCCCCGTGCCGAAGGGTGTGCAGGAAGACATCAGAGCTGCGTGTCGGCGATGCGGCGACCGACCCTGGCGGCAGTCTCCCTGAGCCAGATGTGTGCCGCGTCGTGGGTGTGGACCGGATGCCACCACAGGGCCTCACGAAGGGGAACGGCTTCGTAGGGGGGTTCGAGTACGCGTACTCCGCCCAGGGGAGCGAGACGGTGTGCGAGGCGGGCCTGGACGAGGGCGATGCGGCGAGTGCCCGCGACGAGGGCGGGCAGAGCATGGAAGCTGTCGACGGAGACCTCTACGCGCGGATCGATGCCGAGCATGCCGAGCTGGCGCACGGCGGGGGCGTCGTAGGTGCGCTGGTAGGTGACCCAGGGCAGCCGGGCGAGGTCCTGGCGGGTGAGACGGTCCTCGACGCTGGGGTGGTCGTCGGAGACGACGAAGACCCAGCGATCGTCGTAGAGGTCGGTGGCGGGGAAGTCGCTGATGACGCCGTGGGGCATCAGGAGGCCGTCGGTGGCGCTGAGCAGGCTCGCGGTGTCGTCGACGACGGTGATGGGGGTGCGGGTGAACCGCAGGCGAATGCCGGGGGCCTCTTCGTGGATGACGCGGGCGAGCTCGACGCCGAAGACATCGACGGCGTAGTCGGAGGCGATGATGCGGAACTCGCGGGTCTCGGTGGCCGGGTCGAAGGAGGCCTGGCTGGTGAAGAGGCGTTCGAGGACGTCGTAGGCGGTGGCGGTGCGGTCCAGCAGGACCTGGCCGAGGGCGGTGAGCTCGTACTGGCTCCCTTCGCGGGCGAGGAGCTCGTCGCCGAAGTGCCGGCGCAGCCGGGCCAGTGCGGCACTCATCGCCGGCTGGCTCAGGCCCACGCGCTGCCCAGCCCTGGTGACGTTGCGTTCTTCGAGGAGGGCACGAAGCGCGACGACGAGGTTGAGGTCGAGGCGGGCCAGGTTCACGGTAGGGAGCCTCCTTCTGAAAACGGTGCAATCAAGCACTATTTGTTCTGTCGATGACAGTTATCCACAGAATTGATTTCCCTGATCACGCGATGCGGGTCCACATTAGTCCCACCGCAAATCAGGAGGACATGTCGGTGAAACCTCAACCCGCTTCTGATCTTTTCGCCGGGCCTTTCGCCCTCGGCACTCTTTCGGCCTCTGACGGCCCCGCTTTCCCTGCCCTCATCGACCACGAAGGGCAGGTCCTGGACCTGCGGGAGGCCCTGTCCGACCCGGCCCTGACCATGCGGGACCTGCTGGAGCGGTGGCCGGCCGTTCTCCCCCGGCTGCGTGCGCTCGCCGCCGATCCGGAGCCCGCCCGGCACCCTCTGTCGGATTTCCGGGTCCTGGCCCCCGTCGAGCCCCGGCAGGTCTTCCAGTCGGGGGCCAACTACCGGCAGCACGTCATCGACCTGCACGTCGCCCACCGAGCGCCGGGCGACGAGCGCTCCGAGGAGGAGCGACGGGCCGAGGCGGCCGAGATCATGAACCGGCGGGCCGCCGAGGACCTGCCGTACGTCTTCATCGGCCTGCCCAGTGCGGTCACCGGCCCGTACGACGACGTCACGCTGCCCACGTGGGCGGAGAAGCCCGACTGGGAACTGGAATTGGCGGCGGTGATCGGCCACCCCGCGTACCAGGTCTCGGTGGAGGAGGCCCTGGAGTACGTCGCCGGGTACACGATCGCCAACGACCTGACCGACCGGGCGACGGTATTCCGCCGGGACATGCCGCAGATCGGCACGGACTGGCTGCGCAGCAAGAATGCCCCCGGCTTCACCCCGCTGGGCCCGTGGATCGTACCGGCCGAGTCCGTCGGCGACACCGGCGACCTCCAGCTGACCCTGAAGCTCAACGGCGAGGTCATGCAGGACGAGTCCACCAAGGACATGATCTTCGACGTCGCGCGGATGGTGGCGTACGCCTCCCAGTCGGCTCGGCTCCTGCCGGGCGACCTCGTGCTCACCGGTTCGCCCGCCGGCAACGGCATGCACTGGGGTCGGCTGCTGCGCGATGGCGACGTGATGGAGTCCACCATCACCGGCCTGGGCACGCAGCGCACGCGATGTGTCGCGGAGGAGGCGTGAACCGCGCCGACCCCGAGGGCGCGATCGCCCAGGCTGCCAAGGAATGCTCCAACTGGGGCCGTTGGGGGGAGGACGACCGGCTGGGCACCGTGAACTTCCTCGACGAGGCCAAGCGCCGCGAAGGTGCCGCGCTCGTCCGGCGGGGAGTGAGCTTCTCGCTGTCCCAGCGCTTCGACATCGACGGGCCGCAGAAGGGGTGGCGGCGGCGGACCAACCCGGTCCACACCATGCTCGACACAGGGACGGACGCGGCTCTGGGCAACCAGGGGCTCCCGCACGGCATCGGCGGCGCCGACGACGTGATCGCGATGCCCCTGCAGTGCTCGACCCAGTGGGACGGTCTGGGGCACATCTTCGACCACGGCAAGGCGTGGAACGGGCGCCCGGCCGAACAGGTCGTCACCTCCGACGGCGACCAGGTCACCGGCATCGAGCACATGGCCCCGCACATCGCCGGACGCGCCGTCCTCCTCGACGTCGGCCGCACGGCCGGCGAGGACGGCGAACTGCCCGACGGGTTCGCGATCACCGAGGAGCACCTGACGGCCGCCGCGGAGGCCCATGGGGTCACAGTCGGGCGCGGCGACATCGTCCTCGTACGGACCGGGCAGCTCGCCCGCGTCCGCCGTGACGGATGGGGCGACTACGCGGGCGGCGCCGCCCCGGGCCTGTCGTTCACCACGGCGTCCTGGCTCCACACCAGCGAGATCGCCGCGATCGCCACCGACACCTGGGGCTTCGAGGTCCGACCCAACGAGTTCGACCACGCCTTCCAGCCGCTCCACCAGGTCGTCATCCCGCACATCGGGCTGCTGATCGGCGAGATGTGGGACTTCGAGGCCCTCGCCGGGGACTGCGCGACCGACGGCGTGTACGAGTTCTGGCTCACCGCCGCCCCCCTGCCCATCACCGGCGCCGTCGGGTCCCCCGTCAACCCCGTCGCCGTCAAGTAGTCCCGGGACCCACAGCCCGAGGAACAAGGGAGTTCCCCATGAGCACACCCCGCAGAGTCCTGGTCATCGGCGGCGGAGCGGCCGGCAACGCCGCAACGATCCTGCTGCGCCGCGCCGGGATCGACGTCGACCTCGTCGAGGCCAAGGACGACTGGAACGCCACCGCCGGCTCCGGCATCACCCTCCAGGGCAACGCCCTGCGCGTGCTGCGCGAGCTCGGCGTCTGGGAGCAGGTCAAGATCTCCGGCTTCCCCTTCGGGTCCGTCGGCATCACCACCCCCGGCGGCGACGTCCTGCACGTCCAGCGCGATCTGCGCACCGGCGGTGACGACCTGCCGGCCACCGTCGGCATACAGCGCCCGCAGCTCCAGCGGATCCTGATCGACGCGGTCCGCGCCACCGGCGCGACCGTCCGCCTCGGCACGACCGCCACCATCGTGGGCCAGGACGCGTCCGGCGTCACCGTCCGGCTGAGCGGCGGCGGCGAGCACCGCTACGACCTCGTCGTCGCCGCCGACGGTCTGGGCTCGGCCACGCGGGCCCAGATCGGAATCACCGACAAGCCCGAGCCGACCGGCATGGCCATCTGGCGCGTCGCCGCCCCACGGCCCGTCGGCGTCGAGCGCACCGACCTCGCCTACGGCGGCCCGGCGTTCATCGCCGGCTACTGCCCCACCAGCGACACCACGCTCTACGCGTACGTCGTCGAGAAGAACCGCGACCGCTCCTCCATACCTGTCGAGACGTACGGCGAAGAGATGGTCCGCCTGGCCTCGGCCTACGGCGGTGCGTGGCCGGCGATCACCGCCACGATCACCGACCCCTCGAAGGTCAACTACACCTGGTTCGACCGCCTGCTCGTCGAAGGCTCCTGGCATCGTGGGCGGGTCGTTCTCGTCGGCGACGCCGCTCACTGCTGCCCGCCCACCCTCGCCCAGGGTGCGGCGCTCTCCCTGGAGGACGCCTGGGTCCTCGCGCAGATGCTCACCGCCTCCGACACCTGGGACGAGGAGCTGCTCCAGGCCTACTACGACCGCCGGATCGTCCGGGTCCGCCCGGTCGTGGAGGCGTCCGTCCAGATCGGCCAGTGGCAGGTCGACGGCGTCCGCGACGCCGACGTGCCCGGGCTCATGGCCCGCACCATGACCATGCTCAGGGAGCTGCCGTGACCGCGCCCACCGTGGACGTCCACGCCCACGTCCTGCTGCCCCAGGTCGAGGCCCTCGTCGCGGGCCTTCCCGGCCACGCCGACGCCAAGGATCTCGACGCCCGCCGCAACGGGCCCGACGCGCTCGCCGTCAGCGGCGCCATGGTCCGCGACCGGATCCCCGCCCTGACCGACCCGGCCGTCCGCCTCGCCCGGATGGACGCGCAAGGCGTCGACGTGCAGCTCGTCAGCCCCTCGCCGTCGCACTACCACTACTGGGCGGACGCGGACACGGCAGAGAAGGTCTACCGGCTGGCCAACGAGGCGACCGCCGCACACTGTGCGGCCGCGCCCGACCGGCTGCGGGGCCTGGGGCTGGTTCCGCTGCAGCATCCCGATCAGCTCGTGCCCGCCTTCGACCACGCGCTGGAGCAGGGGCTCACCGGCGTGGAGATCTCCAGCCACGCCCCCGGCCGGGAGCTGTCCGATCCGGTCCACGAGCCGCTGTGGGCGCGGGCCGAGGAGACCGGGGCGGTCGTGTTCCTGCACCCGTTCGGCTGCACGCTCGACGAGCGCCTGGACCGGTGGTACCTGTCCAACACCGTGGGCCAGCCCACCGAGAACGCCGTCGCGCTCTCGCACCTGATCTTCTCCGGAGTCCTCGACCGGCACCCCGGGCTGAAGATCGTCGCGGCCCACGGCGGCGGCTACCTGCCCACCCATATCGGGCGCAGCGACCACGCCTGGCGGGCCCGGACCGACGCGTCGGCCGGATGCGCCCAGCTGCCCAGCAGCTACCTGCGGCGCCTGTACTTCGACTCGCTCGTGCACGACCCGGCCGTACTGCGGGCGCTGGTGGAGACGGCCGGAGCGGACAGGGTGCTGCTCGGCTCGGACTTCCCCTTCGACATGGGATCCGACGACCCCGTCGGCGCGCTGCGCGCGGCCGACTTGGCCGAGGCCGACTTCCACGCCGTCCGTGGCGCCAACGCCGCCGCCCTGCTCAACCTCTCCCCCGCCTGAGGAGGCATCCCATGACGAACACCCGCCTGCTCACCCATCTGCGGCACGTGGACCTCGCCGTGCCGGACTACGAGAAGCAGCTCGACTTCTACGCCGGTGTATGGGGCCTGTCCAAGATCGCCGAGGACTCCGGCATCTCCTTCCTCGCCGCCGAGGGCAGCCCCGAGCAGTACGTCGTCCGGCTCCGCAAGGCCGACGAGAAGCGTCTCGACCTCGTCTCCTACGGCGCCGCGACCCCGGCCGACGTGGACACCCTCGCCGAGCGGCTCCTGGCCGACGGGGTCCAGCTGATCTCGCAGCCCGGCGCTGTCGACACCCCCGGCGGCGGCTACGGCTTCCGGTTCTTCGACGTCGACGGCCGCACCATTGAGGTCTCCGCCGACGTCGAGGTCCGCAAGCACCGGAAGATCGAGGAGAAGGAGTCGATCCCGGTCAAGCTGTCGCACGTCGTCCTCAACTCCCCCGGCCTGGAGCGCACCCGCGCCTGGTACGAGCGGCACCTCGGTTTCCGGCTGTCCGACACGCTCAGCTCGCCCCACATGGGCGAGGTCATGCACTTCATGCGGATCAGCTCCCAGCACCACTCCATGGCGCTGGCCAAGGGCCCGCACACCTCCCTGCACCACATCTCCTTCGAAATGCGCGGCATCGACGAGTACATGCGCGGCTCGGGCAGGGTCCTGCGGGCCGGTCACACGAAGATCTGGGGGCCGGGCAGGCACATGGCCGGGGACAACACCTTCACCTACTTCCTCGACCCGCACGGCAACACCGTCGAGTACACCACCGAGCTGGAGAACCTCGACGAGGACACCTGGCACCCCCACGTCTACGACTTCTCGCAGCCCGAGGTCACCGACCAGTGGGGCACCGCCAACCCGATGAACGAGCTCGTCGCCAAGGAGTCGTTCAACGACCCCGACCGCGGCTGCTTCGTCGCCCCGCCGGTCTGATCGTCCCCGACCGTCCGATCCCCGGGAACGCGGCCGGCGGTGTCCCGCCCTGACTCGCGCCGCCGCGTTCCCGGCCCCGGTCCACGGGATCGGAGCCGTCCGAAGAGGGCCGGCAACGGGCTTTCCTCTCCGTCCCGGACGGCCCGGTCCCGTGTCCCCCGTTCTCCACCTGGGAGCCGCATCATGCGCTTCGCCGCTTTCGCCCACCGGCACCGGAACCGTGTGGCCGTCGTCGAGGACGACGGCACGCTGTTCCCCCTGCCCGGAGTCACCTCGCTGACTGATCTGATCCGCGACACCGACGGCCTCCCCGGTCTCCTCGCCGCCGGCGCGGCGGCCCTGGACGTGCCACCGGGCCCGCACGTCTCCGAGGTCCGGCTGCTCTCCCCCCTCCAGCCCTCCTCTGTAAGGGACTTCGTCACCTTCGAAGAACACGTCGAGGGCGTGCGCCGCTCCGTGAACGGCGAATCCGGGGTACCCGCCCAGTGGTACGAGGCACCCACCTACTACTTCACCAACCCCCACGCCGTCTTCGGCCCCCACGACGACGTGCCGATGCCGCCCGGCTCGTCCGTGCTCGACTTCGAGCTGGAGGTGGCGGCGGTCATCGGCCGAGACGGCCGCGACCTCACCCCCGAGCGGGCACGGGACCACATCGTCGGATACACGGTCTTCAACGACTGGTCCGCGCGGGACCTGCAGTCCGCCGAGATGAAGGTCGGCCTCGGACCGTGCAAGGGCAAGGACTCCGCCACCACCCTCGGCCCCTATCTGGTGACCGCCGACGAGCTGGAGCCCTACCGGGACACCGATGGGTTCCTGCGGCTGGCACTGACGGCCGAGGTCAACGGCGAGCAGGTCGGCTCCGACCTGCTGTCCAACATGAGCTGGACCTTCGAGGAGATGGCCGCCTACGCCTCGCGCGGCACCCGGATCGTCGCCGGCGACGTCCTGGGCTCCGGCACCTGCGGCAACGGCGGCTGCCTCGCCGAACTGTGGGGCCGCTCCGGCGAGCAGGTCCCGCCGCCGCTGGGGCCCGGCGACACCGTCACCCTCACCGTGGAAGCAATCGGGTCCCTCACCACCCGGGTGGTCCCCGGCACCGAGCCGGTCGCCCTGCCCAAGGGGCGGCGCCGCGACCGGGAGCGGCCGTGAACGGCGCGCGCCTCGCGGGAAAGGTCGTGGTCGTCACGGGTGCAACCCGGGGACAGGGCGCCGCCGAGGTGGCCGCCCTGGAGCGGGAGGGCGCCACGGTCGTCGCCACGGACGTGAAAGGCAGGGAAGGCGTCCGCAGGCTCGACGTCACCCTGGCCGACGACTGGGCCGACCTGGCCGGTCACCTGCGCGAGACGTACGGGGCGGTGCACGGCCTGGTCAACAACGCCGGCATCACCTGGCGGGCCCGGATCGGCGAGGTCACCGCCCAGGACATGAGCCGCGTCCACGCCGTCAATGTGAACGGTCCGCTCCTTGGAATCCAGCACCTGGCTCCGTTGATGCCCCCGGGCTCGTCCGTCGTGAACGTCGGCTCCTCCGCCGCACTGACCGCCCACTACCCAGTGGCCTATACGACGAGCAAGTGGGCCCTGCGCGGCCTGTCGAAAACCGCCGCAATGGAACTCGGTCCCCGGGGGATCCGGGTGAACACCATCCACCCCGGGTTCATCGAGACGGCGATGACGGCCTCGGCCGCGCCCGCCTTCCGGGAGGCGAACATCCGCGAGACGCCGCTGGGCCGGGTGGGCACCGTCGACGAGGTCACGCCGCTGGTCGTGTTCCTGCTCTCCGACGAGTCGTCGTTCATCACCGGTGCGGAGATCCCCGTCGACGGTGGCCTCACCTCGCACGGCGGGGTGAAGTCCGTGTCCGACGCGCTGCTCGACGGGGCCGCGCGATGAGGCGGCCGGAAGGGAAGGTCGCCCTGGTCCCGGGTACGGCCCGCGGGCTGGGGAAGGCCGCGGCGCTCCGGTTCGCGGCCGAGGGCGCCCTGGTCGTCGGCGGCGACCTCCTGCATGACGAAGCCTTGGAGACGCAGCGGGAGATCGGCCGGGAAGGCGGCACGGCTCTCACGGCGGGCCCCTTGGACGTCACCCGCCCCGAATCCGTCGAAGCGTGGGTGGCGGAAGCGGTCGAGGCGTTCGGCGGCGTCGACATCGTCCTCACCAGCGCGGGCTCGGTGCGGTTCGGCCCCCTCGTCGAACAGTCCTATGACGACTACGCGTCCACTGTGCGCTCCGAGCTGGACTCGGGTGGCTCACCGCCCGTGCCGCGTGGCCGCACCTGGCACGTAGCCGCGGCTGCATCGTCACCATCGGCTCGACGGCCGGGATCAGCGGCTCCCTGACAACCACCGCACGGCGCATTCCGCCGCGAAGGGCGGAGTGATCGCCCTGACCCGCCGGCTCGCCGCCGAAGGCGCCGCGCACGGCGTCCGCGCCAACTGCGTCATGACGAGCAGCCCGAGCATGCGGCTCCGTCCGGCGCGCAGCTGCCGCGCCGACTCGCTCCGGACGTACCCCAGACGGTCGATCGCGGCGTGGACACGAGCGCGGACCTCGCCCGAAACCCGCTCGGGTCTGTTCAGGACCGTTGGAGACCGTGCCTACGGAGACGCCCGCCTGGCGCGCCACCTCCTTGATGCCCACCGCTGCCGACCGTCCGTTCACTGCGGTTCTATGCAACCGCCATCGTAGGCCGCCGCACCTTCCCATTGAATGAATCCTTTCACATTCAGGCACTCCTAGCTTCTTGACCGATCAACACAGTCATGCTTCCGTAGCGATGAAACGATTCATCCGCCGACGCGAACAGCGCGGCCATGGTTACGAGGTTGCCCAATGACTGTCGTACGGGACGCCGTGAAGGCCGCGCTCAAGGCCCAGAGCATCGAGACCCCCTCCTGGGGCTACGGGAACTCCGGCACCCGCTTCAAGGTGTTCGCTCAGCCCGGCATCCCGAGGACTCCGTGGGAGAAGCTCGCCGACGCGGCGAAGGTCCACGAGTTCACCGGTGCCGCCCCGAGGGTGTCCCTGCACATCCCGTGGGACCGGGTCGAGGACTACACCGCCCTCGCCGCGTACGCGAAGGACCGCGGTCTGGAGCTGGGCGCGATCAACTCCAACACCTTCCAGGACGACGACTACCGGCTCGGCAGCGTCTGCCACCCCGACCCGAAGGTCCGCCGCAAGGCCGTCGACCACCTGCTGGAGTGCGTCGACATCATGGACGCCACCGGGTCGTCGGACCTGAAGCTGTGGTTCGCCGACGGTACCAACTACCCGGGCCAGGACGACATCCTCGCCCGCCAGGACCGGCTCGCCGAGTCCCTCGCCGAGGTGTACGAGCGGCTCGGGGAGGACCAGCGGATCCTGCTGGAGTACAAGTTCTTCGAGCCGGCCTTCTACACCACCGACGTGCCGGACTGGGGCACCGCGTACGCCCACTGCCTCAAGCTCGGCCCCAAGGCGCAGGTCGTCGTCGACACCGGCCACCACGCCCCCGGCACCAACATCGAGTTCATCGTGGCCTTCCTGCTCCGCGAGGGGAAGCTCGGCGGCTTCGACTTCAACTCCCGCTTCTACGCCGACGACGACCTGATGGCCGGCGCGGCCGACCCCTTCCAGCTCTTCCGGATCCTGCACGAGGTGGCCAAGAACGGCGGTCTGGACGTCTCAGGGAACGTCGCCTTCATGCTCGACCAGTGCCACAACATCGAGGCCAAGATCCCGGCCGTCATCCGCTCCGTGATGAACGTCCAGGAAGCCACCGCGAAGGCCCTGCTCGTCGACCTCGACGCGCTCACCGCAGCCCAGCGTGCCGGTGACGTGCTCGCCGCCAACGCCGTGCTGATGGACGCGTACAGCACCGATGTCCGCCCCCTCCTGCGAGAGGTGCGCGAGGAGCAGGGGCTGAACCCCGACCCCGTCGCCGCCTACGCCGCCTCCGGATGGCAGGACCAGATCGTTGCCGAGCGCGTCGGCGGCGAGCAGGCCGGCTGGGGGGCCTGAACCCGCGGCCGTCCCGCGCAGGCGCTCTCCACCCTCTCCTCCCCCGCAGCCTCGAACCCGAAGGACCGATCGCACATGGCCACCCACCCCGAAGTCGCCGCGCTCCTCGACCGCGCGCGCCGGCTGGGCTCCGACCCCCGCAACACCAACTACGCAGGCGGCAACGCCTCCGCCAAGGGCACCGTCACCGACCCCGTCACCGGCTCGGACACCGAGCTGATGTGGGTGAAGGGGTCCGGCGGCGACCTCGGCACCCTCACCGAGGACGGTCTCGCCGTCCTGCGACTCGACCGGCTCCGGGCTCTCAAGGACGTGTACCCGGGCGTGGACCGCGAGGACGAGATGGTCGCCGCCTTCGACTACTGCCTGCACGGCAAGGGCGGCGCCGCGCCGTCCATCGACACCGCCATGCACGGCCTGGTGGACGCCGCACACGTCGACCACCTCCACCCGGACTCCGGCATCGCGCTCGCCTGCGCGGCGGACGGCGAGGCCCTGACGAAGGAGTGCTACGGCGGCAAGGTGGCCTGGGTGCCGTGGCGCCGCCCGGGCTTCCAGCTCGGCCTGGACATCGCGGCGGTCAAGGAGGCCCACCCCCAGGCCGTCGGCGTGATCCTCGGCGGACACGGAATCACTGCCTGGGGCGCGAGCGCCGAGGAGTGCGAGACCAACGCCCTGTGGATGATCCGCACCGCGGAGACCTTCCTCGCGGACCGCGGCAAGGAGCAGCCGCTCGGGGATCCGCTGACCGGCTACGCGGCGCTGGGCGACGGGGAGCGACGGAAGCGGGCCGCCGCGCTCGCTCCCGTCATCCGCTCGCTGGCCTCGCAGGACCGCCCGCGGGTCGGTCACTTCACGGACACGGATGTCGTCCTCGACTTTCTCGCTCACGACCAGCACCCGCGTCTCGCCGCCCTGGGCACGTCGTGCCCGGACCACTTCCTGCGCACCAAGGTCCGCCCGCTCGTCCTGGACCTGCCGCCCACGGCCCCGTTGGACGAGACCGTCGCCCGGCTCAGGGAGCTGCACGCGGAGTACCGCGAGGAGTACGCCGCCTACTACCACCGGCACGCCCTGCCGGACTCCCCCACGATGCGCGGCGCGGACCCGGCGATCGTCCTGGTCCCCGGCGTCGGCATGTTCTCCTTCGGCAAGGACAAGCAGACCGCCCGCGTGGCCGGCGAGTTCTACGTCAACGCGATCAACGTGATGCGCGGCGCCGAGGCGGTGTCGTCGTACGCGCCGATCGAGGAGTCGGAGAAGTTCCGCATCGAGTACTGGGACCTGGAGGAGGCCAAGCTGCAGCGCATGCCGAAGCCGAAGCCACTCGCCACGCGGGTGGCCCTGGTGACGGGTGCGGGCTCGGGCATCGGCAAGGCCATCGCGCACCGGCTGGTCGCCGAGGGCGCCTGTGTCGTCGTCGCCGACCTGAACGGCCAGAACGCCGCAGCGGTCGCCGAAGAGCTGGGCGGCCCTGACAAGGCCGTGGCGGTCACGGTGGACGTCACCTCCGAGGAGCAGATCAGCGCCGCGTTCCGTGAGGCCGTCCTCGCATTCGGCGGAGTCGACCTCGTCGTCAACAACGCCGGCATCTCCGTCTCGAAGCCGCTGCTGGAGACAACGGCCCGGGACTGGGACCTCCAGCACGACATCATGGCCCGCGGCTCCTTCCTCGTCTCCCGCGAGGCCGCCCGGATCATGATCGAGCAGGGGATCGGCGGCGACATCATCTACATCGCCTCCAAGAACGCCGTCTTCGCCGGCCCGAACAACATCGCCTACTCCGCCACCAAGGCCGACCAGGCCCACCAGGTCCGCCTCCTGGCCGCCGAGCTCGGCGAGCACGGCATCCGCGTCAACGGCGTCAACCCCGACGGGGTGGTCCGCGGCTCGGGCATCTTCGCCGCCGGCTGGGGAGCCCAGCGTGCCGCGACCTACGGCATCGAGGAGGAGAAGCTCGGCGAGTTCTACGCCCAGCGCACCCTGCTCAAGCGCGAGGTCCTGCCCGAGCACGTCGCGAACGCCGTCTTCGCCCTCACCGGCGGCGACCTCACCCACACCACGGGCTTGCACGTCCCCGTCGACGCCGGCGTCGCCGCGGCCTTCCTGCGCTGAGGCCCCCTGATCGCCCCGGGGCGGGTGACTGACGCACCCGCCCCGGGTGCCCCCGCGGACCGGCGGCGCAGCGCCGTCCGGAACCCGGCCCTGACACCGGGCCCGGGCGGGCGCCGCCGGTCCCTCTCTCCTCTTCCCGTTCCCCGATGAGCCGCCCGCACCACAGAGGTATCCACGTGACCACCACTCCACCGTCCTCCGCCTTCACGTCCGCGTTCGCCGCGGTCGATCTCGGCGCTACCAGCGGACGGGTGATCGTCGGCCGGGTGGGCCAGGACAACCTCGACCTCACCGAAGTTCACCGCTTTCCCAACACACCGGTGCGACTGCCGGACGGCCTGCGCTGGGACGTCCTGGCCCTGTTTCAGGGCGTTCTCGACGGGCTGCGAGAGGCTGCCCGTTCCGGCGGTGTCGCCTCCATCGGCGTCGACACCTGGGCCGTGGACTACGGGCTGCTCGACGCCGACGGTGCCCTCCTCGGTCACCCGTTCCACTACCGCGACACCCGGACCGACGGCGCCGCCGCCCGTGTCTGGGCCAAGGCCAGCCCCGAGGAGCTCTACGGCATCACGGGCCTGCAGCACCTGCCCTTCAACACGGTCTTCCAGCTCGCCGCGTGCGAAGGCACCGCGCAGCGCGACGCCGCTCGCACCCTGCTCCTCGTCCCCGACCTGCTGATCCACTGGCTGACCGGAACCATCGGAGCCGAGGAGACCAACGCGTCCACCACCGGCCTGTTCGACGCCCGCACCGGCACCTGGTCCAAGGATCTCCTGGAGCGGCTCGCGCTCGACGCCGGCATGTTCCCGCCGCTGCGCTCCCCCGGCGACCCGGCCGGCACCCTGCTCCCTCACGTCGCTTCGTACACGGGGCTCGACGCCCGGACCCCGGTCACAACGGTCGCCTCCCACGACACCGCCTCCGCGATCGCCGCGGTGCCCGCCACGGAGCCCGGCTTCGCGTACATCTCGTGCGGCACTTGGTCGCTGGCCGGCCTCGAACTCGACGCCCCGGTCCTGAACGAGGCCTCCCGGGCAGCGAACTTCACGAACGAGCGCGGCGTCGACGGCACGATCCGCTACCTGCGCAACATCATGGGCATGTGGCTGTTGGAGGAGTGCCGGCGAACCTGGGACAAGGAGAACCTCTCCACCCACGTCCCCACGCTGCTCGCCGACGCCTTCCGGGCCCAGCCGTTCGCCTCCATCGTCGACCCGGACTCCCCGGAGTTCCTCGCCCCCGGCGACATGCCGTCCCGCATCCGCGACTTCTGTGCCCGCACCGGCCAGCGAATCCCCGACAGCCAGGGTGCCGTGGTCCGCTGCATCCTCGAGAGCCTGGCGCTCGCCCACCGCAGCACCCTGCGCCAGGCCGCCGAGCTCGCCGACCGCGACGTCACTCGCATCCACCTCGTCGGCGGAGGATCACGCAACGACCTGCTCTGCCAGCTCACCGCCGACGCCACCGGGCTCCCGGTCGTCGCCGGCCCCACCGAGGCCACCGCGCTCGGCAACATCCTCGTCCAGGCACGGGCCGCCGGTCTGGTCGGCGACCTCGCGGACATGCGCCGACTGATCGCCTCCACCCAGCCCCTGCGGCACTACACCCCGCAGGGTGACAGCGGCTCATGGGACTCGGCCGCCGCCCGACTCGAATCCGCTCCGAGGAACTCCTGATGCGCGTCGCCCTCTTCGCTACCTGCGTCAACGACGCGGTCCACCCCTCCACGGCCATCGCCACCGTGAAGGTCCTGGAACGCCTCGGCGTCGACGTGGACTTCCCCGCCGCCCAGACCTGCTGCGGACAGCCCCAGTACAACACCGGTTACCGCCGCGAGACCGAGCCACTGGTACACCGCATGGTCCAAGCGTTCGAAGGCTACGACTACGTGGTCACCCCATCCGGGTCCTGTGTCGCCATGGTCCGCGACAACTACCCGCGGATCGGACGGAAGGCCCGCGCCGAGGGACGCGGCAGCGCGCTCACGGACGTCGCCGACTCCCTGGTCCCGAGGACGTACGAACTGACGGAGTTCCTCGTCGACGTCCTGGGAGTGACGGACGTGGGCGCGTACTTCCCGCATGCGGTGACCTACCACCCGTCCTGCCACGGACTGCGGATGCTCGGCCTGGGCGACCGCCCGCGCCGGCTCCTGGAGGCAGTGAAAGGGCTGGAGCTGGTGGGCGCAGAGGAGTGCTGCGGCTTCGGCGGCACCTTCGCGGTGAAGAACCCGGACGTCTCGGCGGCGATGGGCGCCGACAAGATCCACAACTCCCTGTCCACCGGAGTTGAGATCCTGTGCGGCGCCGGGCCGCCTGGCGCTGGGAAGCAGTCGATGGCGGCGTGCCAGAACGAGTCCGCCTCATGGTCTCGATAGTCACGGTGGCCCTCGATGAAGCCCCAGATGTCCTTACCCATGCCGCGATGATGCCGGGCTGGCGTCCACCAGCCAGGCATTACTC
This sequence comes from Streptomyces sp. NPDC006368, assembly GCF_040612535.1. Classification (NCBI taxonomy): domain Bacteria; kingdom Bacillati; phylum Actinomycetota; class Actinomycetes; order Kitasatosporales; family Streptomycetaceae; genus Streptomyces; species Streptomyces sp. NPDC006368. Next base: position 45,389 of record NZ_JBEXQK010000036.1, on the reverse strand, counting down.
TCCCCCGGACTTGATCCAGAAGACACTCCCTAGGTCCAGGTGATGGTGATGTGGCCGTGGCCGCCGTCGCCTCCGCCGGCGGCGCCGAAGAGGCTGCCGCCGCCTCCGCCGCCACGCCTGCCGTTGTCGCCGCCGCCTTCTTTGTAGCTGCTGCCGCTGCCGCCGCCGTCACCGCCGACGCGGTTGCCTCCGGAGCCGCCCCGGTTACCGTCGCCGTTACCTCCCTTGTTGCCGGCCTTGACCTCGCCGAGCAGGTTGCACCGGTCGGTGAAGTCACCGCCGCCACCCCGGCCGCCGCCACCCCGGGATGCGCCGCCTCCGCCACCGCCGCCGCCACCGGCGGTGACGAACCCGTCGACGGTGGTTGCGCCTCCGCCGCCGCCCGCGCCGCTGCCGTCGGCGCTGTGTTCTTCTCCGGTGCCGCCTGCCCCCGAGTTCCCGCCGACGCGGTTGCCCGCAGGGGTGGCGCCCCGGCCGCCCACACCGCTATCGCCGGGCGTCCCGGTCGTAGCGGCTGTGGCGCCGATACCGCCGGCGCCGTTCGCCCCGGCACGGTTATGGAACTTTCCGCCTCCGCCTCCACCGGCCACGAAGCCGCGGATGGTGCCGCCCGCGAAGTTCTTCAGTTCGCAAACGACCCGGCCGCCGCCTCCACCGCCCCCGCCCCCGCCGTAGGCGCCGCCCCCGCCCCCGCCCGCGCCCATGGCGGTGATCGTGACCTTGGCGCCGGCTGGAATGCGAGGCGAGGTGAAAGCACCACTGGCCTCCCGCTCGAACTTCCCTTCGGCTGGTGCGTCGGCACCGGCCGCTGCGGGCAGGGCCATGAGACTGCCGACGGCCAAGGCGGCTGCGGCCATCAGACCGCGGTAGGAAAATCGGGGGGTACGACTGTGCATGGGCTCCACCGTTTCGAGGTCAGGGGCGTTCGGGCCAGCCGGTTGAGTAACCGGCCCCCGGGGCACCCAGATGGCCAACAGGCGACCCGGCGTGCAGGACACCGGGACTCACTCCAACGAGGATCTGTCGTTGGTGAACTCATGGAGGCACTCGCCATCAAGGCCGGGCCACCAATCTCGGGTCCCTGGCCGGTCACCGCGCGGTGACCGCTGCGGAGCGCTCCGATGACCCGGTCGTCATAGCACGTGCCGCCCGCCACCTGGCCGACGCGATGAGCGCCGACGGACAGCCCCACGCGGTGGCTGCAATCGCGGACACTGCTGCGGACCGCCTCGGCCCCGACCTCGTCGGCCGGGGTCCGGCCGGCACGAGGGGGAGGAGGTTTCTCCCCTCCCGGCGGGTTGAGTCGACCCGGAGCGCGAATCCGGTGTTGACCACCGGCCCGTCTCTCCGCGCCGCTCTGCGAACCGGCGTGCGGCTCTCACCGCACTGGGCTCTCTGCGGACTCTGCCCTTCGGGCGTGGTTGGAGTGGCCCAGGGATTGGGTATCGTGTTGCCGCGATATCGGTAGCGAGTGATCGCCACCGTCGAAATGTCGAACAACCCGATCCCGTCCGTCGACGGTCGCTCCCGCCGACCGCTGTGGTCGGTGAAACACCGACGAACGTCCTTCTTGCTCCAGCGGTGCAGCACCATCCACCACCTCATCACCCGACGCCATACGAAGCGTTGGATGACCTTCAAGGTGGTCTTCGGGACTGCGTGCTTGAAGTAGTTAGCCCAGCCGCGCATGATCTGGTTGAGCCTGATCAGCACGGTCCTCGGGTCCATCTGCGACGTTCTGTTCGTTAGGGCACGGATCTTGTCCTTCAGCTGCCGGATGGGCCGCGCAGCGATGAAGGTGCAGACGTACCACTTGTCCGATCCGCGCTTGCGGCTCCTCTGGATGCGGAACCCAAGGAAGTCGAACCCTTCCGACATGCGCACCACCTTCGTCCTGCCTCAGAGAGGCGAAGACCCATCGGTTTCAGCACGTCGGAGATTTTCTCGCGCAGTGCTTCGGCATGTGATCGGAAGACCATGCCCGGTAACTGCGTCATGCATCGACCCTACAACGCTGGGTATGCAGGACGGATCTGCCGGGCGAGAGGAGGAGGGACGCTCATGTTCGAGGGCTGCACGCTGGAACACATCGATGTCGGGCCCGTCGTCCTACGGGTGCGTCACGGCGGCGCCGGACCTGCGGTCGTCCTTTTGCACGGTCACCCCTGCACTCACGCCACGTGGCACGAGGTGGCGGTCGCGCTCGCCGACCAGTTCACCGTCGTCTGCCCGGACCTGAGGGGATACGGCGGCTCGGGCGTGCCAGCGGACCAGCCCGAACATGCCCAGATGTCAAAGAAGGCCATGGCAGGGGATGTTGTCTCCCTCATGCACAGGCTGGGACACCGTCGCTTCGCCGTGGTGGGACACGACCGCGGCGCCCTCGTCGGGTTCCGCCTGGCACTGGACCACCCCGAGGCAGTGAGCCACCTGGTGAACATCGGCGGCCCTCCGGCCTACGACGCCCTGCGGCTGGCTGACGAACGGTTCGCCCGCAAGTGGTGGCATTGGTTCTTCCTCGGCCAGACCGAGAAACCGGCGGAGGAGTTCATCAACCGTGATCCCGACGCCTGGTACGGCGGCAAGCCCGACCACTGTGCGGACGAGGTGTTCAGCGAGTACCGCACAGCCCGACACGATCCCCGGGTCGTGCACGCCATGTGCGAGGACTACCGAGCGGGACTGACGGCCGACCGACGAGATGACGAGGCGGACAAGGCGGCGGGCAGGAAGATCAACTGCCCCATCCTCGTGGTGTGGGGCAAACACGACGACCTGCCCGACCTCTACGGCGACCCGGCCGAGCCCTGGCACGACTGGGCCACCGACGTCCACTCCCGGGAGCTGGACGCAGGGCACCACGTACAGGAGGAGCGCTCTGCGGAACTCACCGAAACCCTCAAGTTCTTCCTGCAGGAGACGGCCCGCCGAGGCATGCTCGCGCACCCGACAGACCATTGAACCCGATAATCATCTGAGCTCGTCGGCCAGCTTCTCGGTCCCGCGCCAGTGTGATGACGGAGCTCGATTACACGGGTCCGACCGCTGGCCCGGTCTCCCCACCCGGCCTCCGCAGTGCCCACGGGGCGAACGGCCAGGCGACGACCCAGCCGCCGGGCGGCAGAGGTACTGGCCAGCGGCTTCTCCCCCGAGCACTCCGCCCACGACGGGACCAACGCGGAAGCGCGCCCGCAGAGACGGGACACTTCAGGCGGTATGACTAGGACTTGGCCGGGCGATCATGTGACTGCTCCGTGTCCGGGTCGTTGTTCCGGCCATGCGGCGGGGGCGTGACTGGAATTGGTCGTACTGGCGAGTTAGGTCGAGGCGCGGGCCGGGCCGCCGGCGATCAGGGAGACCCAGCCACCACCAGCGCGCCGTCCTTCTCCCGGCGGGTCTCCGGCAGTGGCCACGCGTTTCGACAAGAGGGCGTACGTCTTTCACGGCACCGTGGTCGTCGCAGCCCTGCGCCTCTGGCTTTGCGCATGACCCGCCAACAACCTAGCGCGAGCCGAGGAACTCGATCGTCCGCTGGGTCAGGAGCTTGGCAGCGTTCGGGTCGTAGGACGGCAGCGAATGGTCCGCGAAGAGATGCTGGTCTCCGGGATACGGTCGCGCACCACGTGAGCGTCCTGGTCGACGCCCAGTTGCTGAAGGTCGTGCGGACCCGCCGGGTGCGGGCCATCGAGGAACGTTTCTACGGCCGCTCCGCGCGCATCTTTCGGGTTGGCGCCGTAAGCCCGACGGACGGGGGCGTCACGCCGCACTGCACCAACGATCTCGCCACGGCCGCAGCCGAGTCAGCCCCGGCGCACCAGGCAGATCAACTGTCCTCGATCGTGCGGCATGTGCGGATCCCGCAGGAGCAGGCCCGCGAGTTCTGGGCACGGGTCCTGGAACTCGCCAACGATTACGCGCAACTGCCGCGCGGAGGCAATGTGGTGTACGGCTTCGCAGCCGGGCTCTACCCGACCGACTATCCGGCGCTACCAGAGGCAGAGTCTGCGGCGGACTGACCTGCCCACTGCGATGTCGCGCACTCCCGGCCGATGTCGTGCATCGGGTGGAGTCCACTGAGCCTCCGTTAACTTGAGGCTGCAGGTCAAAAGGGGTGGCGTGACTGCCTTCCGAGGTGCTCTCGCTGGTCGTGGGCGGCAGCCTGCGGAGTAGATCGTCTGCCAGCGCGGTCGGTTCGCCTGTTCCTGCTCTTGTGGCCGGGTGGCTTTCTACGCTCCGGTGCATGTTGGATCCCGAGCTGCTGGAACGGATCACCGCGCGCGCACGGAGCTGGACGAACTCGAAGAACAGCTGGTCAGACAGTCGGCGGCGGTGAGGGTCGAGCGGGACGAACTCGCCGTCGCCGAGAAGGCTCTTGAGCGGATGAGCGATCAGCTCGCCGACGAGCGCGCCTCGGCCTCGCCGACGTGCGAGCAGGTGGGTGGGCAGGCGGTGATGCCGGTCCCGCACCGCGCACCAGACGTGGAGGACGCCGCGCTCCCACCCGACTACCAGCGCATCGTTGCCGTTGTGCGACAGGCCGCCGGACCGGTCATGGCCCGACAGGTCGGCGAAGTGTTGGGAGTGGACGTCAGCGTGCGGGCGAAGCTGGAACCGTTACGCGGGAAGCTGGTCAGACTGGCTGACCGCGGCTGGCTGCTCAAAATGCCCGATGGCCGGTTCACCATCCGCCTTTGCTGGTGCCTATCAGTGCAGCTGGCTGCGCCTCGTGGCCCCGGCTGGGTGAGGACCGAGTGCACCCGCGGTCCGTGTGCAGGGCCACAGGCCCCGCACACGGTGCCCCCGGGAGCGGGTCAGGCGCGCTGGATCTTCCAGAGGGTGACGTCCGCAGCGCGGTTGAAGTAGGGGTTGGAGTCCACTTCGAAGCGGGCACCGCCGACGGTGCCGTTGCCGTTGGTCTCCAGGAAGCCGCCGCGTCCCTGGTAGGTGTTCCACAGCAGCACGGTGTCGTTGAAGCGGACCAGGCCGTCATGGGGGCTGGTGGTCTGGTCGAAGATCTGCCAGCGGCTGCTGTTCTCGTCGCGGTCCTTGCCTCAGGCGGTGGTGACGTCGTAGAGGTTGCCGGCGTTCTTCTGGTCATGGATACGGTCGCCGCAGTGCAGCTCCTTGGCCATGCGGTTGGTTCCCTGGCATCGATGTCTGGACCGGCCCCCGGCCTGGTCATGCTGACAGGGCGGTACACCTGTTCGCGTTGCCGTCTACCGGCAATATTCACAGCCCCTTGATGCCGGTGACTGCCCGCCTGCGCACGCGTGTCACCCTTGACGTCCACGCGTCAGGAACACCTCATCGGCGCGTCAAGAACAGGGAGGGGTCATGGCGGAGCAGCACTCAGCCGAGGAGTATCTGGAGGGGTATGCCCAGATACTCACCGGTGCCTGCGCCACGGGCAGGCGGCTGACCCGAGGCGAGCTGGAAGCGCTGCGCGCACAGGGCGAGCGGGCTGCCGAGGCCGGCCTCGGCCTGCGCCTCCTGGTACGGGCACACCTGTCCGCCGCCCAGGACGTACGGGCGAGCCTGCGCGGTGCGGCCCCCAACCACCTTCTCGCGGCAGTGGAGCAGGCCGTGGACGCCTTCTCGGAAGGGCATGAGCGGGCGCAGCGGCTCGCCATCCGCCAGGAGGAGGCGGCCCGCCGCGAGTTCATCGACGACCTGCTCCACGGCCGCAGCGACCTCGGCCGCCTCGCGGAGCGGGCCGAGCGCTTCGGCCTGTTGCTGTCCCACGCCCACGCGGTCGCCGTGGCTCAGGGACCGGAGCCCTACGACGACGGCTACGCGGTCACCCGCGGCATCCAGGCCTCCCTCGGAGGCCGTTTCGGGGACCGCCGGATCCTGCTGACCACGAAGAACGGCAGACTCATCTGCATCGCGCCCGGCGACCAGGCCGACGTCCTGACCTTCTTCGCCAAGCAGGCGTACGCCGCGACCGATGGCGGCCGGATCGCCATCGGTCGCCCCCACCCTGGCGTCGGCGGAGTCGTCCACTCCTACGAGGAGGCGCTCAATGCCCTCGACCTGGCCGAGCGCATGCAGCTGGACGACCCGGTGCTGCACGCCGCCGACCTTCTCGTCTACCCGGTGCTCACCCGCGACCGCCAGGCCATGGCCGACCTCGTGCGCAGCGTGCTAGGCCCCCTCCAGCAGGCCAGAGGCGGCGCCAAACCGCTCATGGACACCCTCACCGCGTACTTCGACACCGGATGCGTGTCCGCGGAGGCGGCCCGGCGCCTCTCCTTGAGCGTGCGGGCCATGACGTACCGGCTGGAACGCATCCACAAGCTGACCGGCGCCGACCCGGGTGACCCCGTCCACCGCTACACGCTACAGACCGCCGTCATCGGCGCCCGCCTGCTGGACTGGCCCGACCAGGAACTCTGAGCAGTCCGTCAACTCCCGACAGCGTCACCGAACACGACCGCCCGCCACCGCGTCGGGCCGCTCCTCCATGAGCAGGTGCCCGGCACTCTCCACGACGTGCACGCCGACGCCGAGGCCACGGCGCGCGGCTGGCCTCATGGTCCACGGCGGGAGAAAGACGTCATGACGCCCGGTCATGACCACACGGCGTGTGGCGCGCCGGTCGCTCAGAACCGCTGCGGGCAGCGGTGCGGGGGCGAGGCTGCTGTGGCAGCAGGTCGCGACCGTGTCCGTCCAGGTGGCGAGGCTTTCGGGCACGGGACTGCCGGGGCGACCATGTGGTCCAGCAGTTGTCTCGCATGTCGGGCCGACGGGCGTACAAGCCGGGGAACCGTGGCCGGCAGGATCGAAGGGCTGGCCTTGAGGCGAGTGAGACCGGCGGGGGACACCAGGACGCGGCCGGTGATTCTTGACGACGCACAGGCCAACGCGATGGCCCTGCCGAGGGAGTGACCGACTATTATGGCAGGGCACGGGACCGCGCACTCCAGTGCTTCGCTCAGCCAGTTGCCGTACCGGGTCATGCGTCCACGACGTGGCCTGCCCCCCGCTCAGCCCTGGCTGGCCCGGCACATCAAGGACGCCCGTGTGCCGGCCGGCGGACAGTGCGGTGACCGCTGCCAGGGACATCGCCGCGTTCAAGTTGGTTCCCTGCACCAGCACGATGCTCGGCGCGCCACCGGTAGGGGCAGGGCTGGCCGTGACCATGCTGGTGACACCCACTGGCGTCGTCACCTCCGAGCGAGCGTGATCGACCGCCCCGGCGTCGAGCTGCTCGACACACCACCTGCGCACACGTTCCCGGAATCTGTCGTTCTTGTAGACCGACACCGCGTGGCGCATCGAACTCCCTCCCGAATCCACCCCTCCCGCCGTGCCGCATCGTGCTCCAGCACAGGCCGAGGCGGATGCCGGCAGCGAGCACACGCTCCCTTCGCCATCCGCCCCATCCCGGTTGGGTCAGTCGGTGATGTCGATCTTCCCGTTGTGCGACGAGGAGTGCTCCGGTGCGGGCGCCGCACCGCCGGTGCCGGAGGTGATGCCCTTGAGCAGTTGGGCCAGGTCGACGCCGGTGGCGGACTCGAGAAGTTCCATGCCCTGGGTGACGTTGTCCGTGACCGTGCGGGTCAGCCTGCTCGCCCCGTCGGTGGAGATGACCGTCATCTTGTCGATGGCGCTGAGCGGTTCGGCCGCCTTGCCAACGACCTGCGGCAGGACCTCCACCAGCATCTGGAGGACCGCGGCGTCGCCGTACTGGGCGAAGGCGTCGGCCTTCTTGCGCATGGCCTCGGCCTCGGCCGATCCCTTGGCGGCGATCGCGGCGGCCTCAGCCTCGCCCTCGATGCGTACGGCGTCGGCGAGCGCCGCGCGGTGGGCCTTCTCACCCTCACCGGTCAGCCGGGCACGCTGTGCTTCCGCCTCGGCCTCCTTGACCTGGGCGATACGGCGGGCCTCGGCCTCCTGCTCGGCCTGGTAGCGGGCGGCGTCGGCGGGCTTGCGGACCTTGGTGTCGAGCTCGCGGTCGGTGAGCGCGGCCTGCCGCTCGGCGACCTTCTCCTGCTGGCTGAGGATCTCCTGCTGCCGGTCCGCCTCGGCGAGCGGTCCGGCGGCCGCGGCCTTCGCCGCGGCCTCGTCGGTCTCAGCCTTGATCTCGGCCTGCTTGAGCGCGAACGTCCGCTGGGCGATCGCGATCTCCTCCTCGGCCTTCAGCCGGGCCTGCTCGGAGGCCCGGCGGGCGACCGCCTCGGCGATGTCGGCCTCCTGCTTGGCCCGCGCGGCCTCGGGCCGGCCGAGGTCTTCCAGGTAGGAGCCCTCGGTGGTGATGTCCTGGATCTGGAAGGCATCCAAAACCAGGCCCTGCCCCGACAGGCTGGCCTCGGCTTCCTCGGCGACCTGCCCGGCGAACGCGGCCCGGTCGCGGATGATGTCCTCGACCGACATCCGGCCCACGATGGAGCGCAGCGCACCCGACAGCACTTCCTGGGTGAAGCCGACGATGCCGGCCTGTTGCATGAGGAACCGCTGGGCGGCCGCTCGGATGGAGTCCTCACCGCCACCGACCTTGACGATGGCGACACCTTCGAGGTTGGCCTTCACACCACGCAGAGTCACCGCTCCGCGGACGGCGACGGGGATGTGCCGGGAGACAGGTCGAGGGTGAACTTCTGCTGGACGAAGGGCACGACGAAGACGCCGCCGCCGACCACGACCTTCTGGCCGCTGTTGTCGGTGAAGACGCGTCCCGTCTCCGGGTCGGTGGACTTCTTCCCCCGGCGGCCCGTGATGATGAAGGCCTCGCTCGGACCGGCGACCTTGTATCGCGTGATCACGACGAGGGCGAGCAGTACGAGGAGTACGACGACTCCCACCACTGCGATGACGACTGGACTCATGGCGTATCCCTCCTGCCTTCCTGAGGAGGGCAGATTGAGTGGGGTGTTCTAGAGGGAGGGAGGAACGGGCCGGTCAGCGCTCGACGAGACGTACGCGAACCGAACTGGGCGACAGCGCTTCCTCGACCCACACCTCGGCGCCGCGCTGAACGGGATCGTCCGCCTTGGCGGCGAACTTCACCGGCTGGCCGGCCACCCTGAGCAGCACCTCGCCGTAGCCGTCCGCCGGGATGGCCGTGACCACGGACCCAGCGGTGCCGATGAGGTCATCACTGCGAGGAGCCACTGCGCTCCGGTCCCTCATGAGGCTCCGGCTCAGCCTCCAGGTCAGCCACCCGGCGCCGATGCCGGTGAGCGCTCCGGCCGCCGTGGCCGGGCCCGCCCCCAGACCGGTGCTGCCGAGCACGATCGCGCCCGTGAAGCCCAGCATCGAGACGAACCCGGCGATGACCGGCAGCGACAGCCAGCCATCGAAGAGCCCGTCCAAGGCCCCGTCGAAGAAACCTTCCAGCGCTCCGTCCAGGACGAGCGAGGCAGCGAGCAGCACGATCCCCGCTATGCCGAGACCGAGAAACAAGCCCATGCGCGCACCTCCCTACCGCGGGTGATCCCCGAGGTGACCGGATGATCCCACCTGCACGCGCGCGCGTTCATTGCCATCCACCGGCAGTCTTTACGCCTCATTAATGCCGACCTCGTGCGCCGTGGGCGCTTGCGCGTTTGCGGTCGGGCTCAGCATTCGCTGTCACGCACCGCTCGGGCCTCGGACGCGTGGTGCCGGCCGAGTAGTTCGGCCAGGCCCTGGCGGGTGGGGGCCAGGACGGCGCGGTCGTCGGGCTTGAGGACGTATCCGGGGTGGAGGTTCCAGACGAGGCCGGTGGCATGGTGTTCGCCGCCCGACGAGTGCGGGCTCGCCAGGTCGGGGCACCGTCTGACCGTCCCCCCGGCGGCCTGGCTCCTTGAGCGGGCTCGCGCACACCTCGGTCACTGGACCTCCGGCGGACTGCTCACCCTGCGATGGGATACGCGGCGGCCGCGTGGTCGATGCTCGCCGGTGTACTCGTCGCTTCCGTCGTGCACCGCCGCCCGCCTCAGGACTGACCGCCCCCTTCACAGGCGCGGGTCATCACCCGTCGGAGTTGGAGGGGCCGCCAGGGCCGTCACCGCGATCCGGCCCTGCGGCCTCCCCGGGTTCCGGTGAGGAGCCGTGCTGCTGCGCGTGCGCATCGTCTTGCTGGTAGCTGTCCGGGATACCGTCCGCGTTCTCGTCAACCGTCTCCGCCTCGTACAACCGCCGGTATTTGTTGTTCCGCAGCCTCAGCAGCAGGCACGCCACGACGGCGGAGGTCAGTGATCCGAGGAGGACGCCGGCCTTGATGGGCTCCAGCTCGGCCGGGTCGGGGTAGGCCAGTTCGCCGATCAGAAGGGAGACGGTGAAGCCGATGCCGGCCAGCATGGCCACGGCTACGACGTCGGCCCAGGCCAGGTCCGCGCTGAGGCGGGCTCGGGTGAAGCGCACGGCCAGATAGGAGCCGCCGGCGATGCCCACGACCTTGCCGACGGTCAGGCCGAGTGCGACTCCCAGGGGTTCCGGGCGTCCGACGACCTGGCTCAGGGTGTCGCCGGAGATGCTCACTCCGGCCGCGAAGAGAGCGAAGAGCGGGACCGCGACGCCCGCCGACACGGGACGTATCAGGTGGGCGATCCGTTCAGCCGGACGCCTGCCGCTCTCGCCGTCCTTCGCCACGCGCAGGAGCAGCCCCATGGCTACTCCGGCCACGGTGGCGTGCACGCCGCTGGCATGGGTCAGCCCCCAGATGACCAGCGCCAGGGGCAGGTACCAGTACCAGCCGTGCACACGCCTCCGGTCGTGGAGGTGGAAGAACAGCCCGAGGCCGAGTACGGCGGCGATGAGTGCGGGCAGGTGGATCGTCGACGTGTAGAAAATAGCGACGACGACGATGGCCCCGAGGTCGTCGACCACCGCGAGGGTAAGCAGAAAGGCGCGCAGGGCGGAGGGCAGGTGCGTGCTGATCACCGCGAGCACGCCCAGCGCGAAGGCGATGTCCGTGGCCATGGGGACGGCCCAGCCGTTCCACGTACCGCCCATGGACGTGGCGACGAGCCCGTAGACGAGGGCCGGTACGAGCATGCCGCAGGCCGCCGCGACGACGGGCAGGAGGGCGGTTTCCCGATGGCGCAGTTCTCCGATGACCAGCTCGCGCTTGAGTTCGGCGCCGGCGACGAAGAAGAAGATGGTCAGCAGCCCGTCCGCCGTCCAATGGGCCACGGAGAGGTTCAGGCCCAGTGCCTCGATGCCGAAGTGGAAGTCCCGTACCGACTCGTACGCACCGCTCAGCGGCGTGTTCGCCCACACCAGCGCGACGGCCGCCGCGGCGAGGAGGACCATGCCACCGACAGTCTCCGTCCGCAAAGCGTCTGCCACGAAGGTGCGCTCCGGAAGGGGGAGCCGCCCGAGGAAGGTGCGGGTCTTACGGTCGTTCCGAGGCATGCGGCTGACCTCTCCTCTCGCTGATCAGGAAGCGGTTTTCGTAGACGTCGGACCGGCAGATGGCCAGCGGAGGGGAGGCGCACGTTCAGGGCAGTCGGCATACGAGGCGCCGATCGCGCCCGCGGCCGTCTGGTGGTCCGCGATCACCCCGTGCACAACTGACGCCACGGCATCGGCCGACGAATTCTCAGACGGTCCCCCGTCACGTGGCCGAGGCGTCCTTGACGAGGCCCCACCGTCGGTGTCAGGCACAAGTGCGAAGATCCGCCCCGGTCCGTACGGCGGATCAGCGGGGCGCGCCGTGGCGGTGGGAGTCGTGCGCCGCCGCCGCATCGGTGTGCCCGCCGCCGTGCGGCGCTGGACGTGTACCGAGTGGGCCGGAGTGATGCCGTTCGGCGGGCCGTTGTTGTCGTCGGGGGGAGCCTGGCGGCTGAAGATCGCCGTGAGGATCATGCCGACCACCGCCACGAGGGCGAAGACGATGGCCAGCTTCCCATGCCAGTCGTGCTGGGCCTTGTTGCCGCCACGCCCCTCATCACTGCTGTCGGGGAACTGGTGGTTGAGAGTGTCCATCAGCGAGGCAAGCTCGGGGTCCTCCCGGGCGAGATGCCTCTCCATTTCCGCGAGGATGTGCCGGTCGTCCATCGACGGGTTCATGCCGACCTCTCACGCTTTCATGCCGGTACGGGGCGCGGTGCCTGCGGCCCACCGTCGGGCGGCCGGAGCATGTCGACCAGGCGCAGAATCTCCATGGGCAGCGGGGAGCTGAGCGTGGAGTTCCGCTCGGAGGAGACCTCCGCCATGGTGGAGAGGATCCGCAGGTGCATGGCGGCCGGGTGGCCTTCGATCCGTTCGGCGGCGTGCGCGAGGGTCTCCGCTGCCTCGAACTCTCCCTTGGCGTGAATGACTTTGGCGCGCCGGTCGCGTTCGGCCTCGGCCTGCCGGGCCATCGCGCGGCGCATGGCTTCGGGCAGCTCGACGTCCTTGACCTCCACCAGGGTGACCTTGACGCCCCAGGGGTTGGTGACGTCGTCGATGATCTGCTGGAGTCGCTGGTTGATCTCGTCGCGGTTGATCAGCAGTTCGTCGAGGTCGACTTGGCCGAGGATGCTGCGCAGCGTGGTCTGGGCTATCTGTGAGGTGCCCTTGATGTGGTCCTCGATCGCCAGGACCCAGCGGTTGGGGTCGACGACGTTGAAGTACGTCACGGCGTTGACCCGCACCGTGACGTTGTCCTTGGTGATGACGTCCTGCGGCGGGATGTCCATGGTGACGGTCCGCAGGGAGACGCGCACCATTCGGTCCACCACGGGAATGATGACGAACAGTCCCGGCCCTCTGGCGCCGATGATCCGTCCGTGCCGGAAGATCACCCCGCGCTCGTACTCCGGTACCACCTTCACGGCGGCCATCAGCAGCAGGACGGCTGCGCCAAGGATGATGCCGATCAGTCCTGAGTTCATGATCCGTCCTCCTGTTCGGTGTCCCGGCCCTCCTCGGGGTCGGTGCCTTCGACGATCAGGTTGAGCCCTTCGCGTTTCACGACGCGGACGCGCTGGCCCAGGGTGATAGGGGCCTCGCGGCCGCGGACCGTCCACCAGGCGCCTTCGAGCAGCACCTGGCCGGTGCCGGTGCGGGCATCGGCACGGCGCACAACGGCTTCGAGCCCAGCAGCCCCTCGTGCCCGGTGGTGGCGGGGGCCCGGCGGGCACGCCACGCCAGCCGGCCGGCGAGCATTGCGCCGCCGCCCACCACCACGGCGGTGGGCCACAGCACGGCGGGATCCACACCCAGCTCTCCTCGGAAGAGCAGCACGCCGGCGAACACCAGCGACACGGCCCCCGGCGGCGCAGATCCCGACCCCTGGGGTGAGCACTTCCGCGACGAACAGCGCGGCAGCCAGTGCGAGGAGCAGCAGGCCCCCGACGCTGAACGGCAGCACGCTGAGCGCGACGAACCCGGGGACCAGGAGGATCGCTCCCGCGACGCCTCCGAGGCCCATGCCGGGGCCGGCCAGCTCGTAGATCACGGCCAGCGTGCCGATCGACAGGAAGAGGAACGCCAGCTCGGGGCTGGCCAGGAGCTGCCGCAGCTCACCGAAGAACCCGAGGTCGTGCTCCACCACCTGGGCCCCGGCCGTGTGCGGGACGACCTCGTGCGCGGCATCCGCCGGACCGACGACTACCCGGCGGCCGTCCAGCTCGGTGAGAAGGGCCTCCCGGGACGGCGCCACCAGGTCGACCACGTCCGTCCGGCCGGCCTCCTGGTCGGAGACCGCCGTACCCCTGCGCACCATGTCCTCGGCGAACCGCGTGTTCCGCCCTCGCTGCTCGGCGATCGACACCGCGAAGGCGACCGAGTCGTTGACGACCTTGTCGCTCGCCTCTTCGCCCTGGCCGGTCACCGGCGTGCGGGCCCCGATGTGGGTGCCGGGCGCCATGGCGGCGACGTGCGAGGCCATGGCGATGTGGGCGCCCGCGGACGCTGCTCGCGCTCCCGGCGGCGTGACGTGGACGACGACGGGGACGTCCGACGCGAGGAAGTCCTGGACGATCTCTCCGGTGGACTGCAGCAACCCGCCCGGCGTATCCACCTCCACCACATACGCCGCGTGGCGCTCCCGCTCGGCGGTACGCAGCCCTTCGGCGAGGTGATCGGCGACCACCGGGGTGATGGTGTCGTCGACCCGCGTGACGAGGACCGTCGGCGCCTGCGCCGCGCCGAAGGCCGGTGCGGCGAACAGGCAGGCCAGCACGAGCATGAGGATTTGGGCCGGCCTCCGCATCGGGGCTTGGGGGCGGCTTCGAGGCACGGCGCGGTACCCCCTCAAGTCCGGGGCGCGGACCTCGCAGGGTGCGCGTTGTACTCGCGGACTACCCGTGCCAGTCGGCGGGACGCCTGCCGAAGGCGTACAAGGACGGCCGTCTCGTACCGCCATATGTTGCCGACCTACGGCAAAATGGCCCTATGCGGACAGGCAAGCGACGCCTCGATCCACGTACGGCCGCAGCGCAGGATCGTCTGCGACCGACCGATGCGCTGGACCGCTACGCGGAGCAGCTCGCCGGGATCTCCCTGAGCAAACGACGACTGCGTGACGCGGACCTCGCGCCCCTCAAGGACCTGGCGGCGACTGCGGCGGCCGACGGCGTGCCCCTGCGGACCCTCGTCGGCAGCTACCTCACCTCCGCCTGTCACATCTGGACGGAGCTTCCCGGTACGAGGCAGGCGCGGGATCTTGAAGCACTGGAAGAGGTGGTGTCCGCACTCATGCGGGCAGTCGGCGATACGACGGTGGCACTGACCGAGGGGTACGAGACCGCTCACCGAGCCGCCATCCGAGGGGAGGAGGCGACGCGGCGCGAGTTCGTCGACGACCTGCTGGAGGGTCGCACCGACCTCGGCCGGCTCGCCGAGCGGGCCGAGCGCTTCGGTCTCCGCCTGCTCGGCCCCCACGTCGTCGCCGTCGTGCGCGCCCGGGACGCCTTCGGAGCGGGCGATGCGGCCACCCGTTACGTCGAGGAGGCGCTGACCGCCCGGTTCAGCGCCCGGGATGTGCTCACCACCACCAAGGACGGCCTGCTGGTGTGCGTGTCACCGGGCGCGACGGCGAAGGTTCCGCCTTTCCTCGCCGCGACCGTACGGAACGCGGTCGACGAGCAGTACCGGATCGCCGTCAGCCGGCCCCGGCCCGGCCCGAGCGGCATCGTCCGCTCCTACCAGGAGGCCCGCAGCACCCTCGACCTCGCCGCCACACTCGGCCTTGGCCCCCGGGTCGTGGACGCCTCGGACGTCCTGGTCTACCAAGTGCTCGGCAGGGACCGCGCAGCCATCACCGACCTGGTCGCCACGGTGCTGGGCGGGCTGGAAGACGCCCGCGGCGGCCCCCAGCCGCTTCTGGAAACACTGACCGCCTACTTCGCCAGCGGCTGCCTGAACACCACCACGGCGAGACTGCTGGGTCTGAGCGTACGAGCCGTCAGCTACCGGCTCGGCCGGATCCGGCAGCTCACCGGCCACGATCCCACCGATCCCGAACAGCGCTACGTGCTGCAGACCGCCGCACTCGGCGCCCGCCTCCTCGACTGGCCGTCCCGCCCGCTCCAGCCTGCCGACTGACCCGGCCTCCTCCCGGCCGAAGACGTCACCGGTGGAGAAGTTCTGCCGCGGCGAAGAGCGCGACGGCCAGCGGCAGCGTCCACCAGGCGAACGCCCCGCCCGTCACAGCCCGGCCGGCCTGGCCCTTGGGGCGAAGGTCGGGGCGTCTGGACAGCGCCGTCAGCGCGTCCGCCGCCTGCGTGCCGACGCTGGAGCGGCGGAGCGGACGGCTCGCCCACAGTGGCAAGAAGAAGCCGGCCATGGGCACCGGGCCGGGGCCGAGGAACTCGAGGAATCCGTCGCGGCGAAGCTCGACGCGATCGATCACCGACCACGGCACGTATCTCACCGCCCAGAACCTGCGGATGTGCACCCCGTCCAGGTCGGCGGTGATGCGCCACATGCCCAAACGGCAGCACACCCACGCGGCGACCACCGAGGTCCACACCGCGAAGAACAACGGGCCGGGCTGCGGATCGGCCAGAAACCCACCGGCCGGACGATCGACGAACGCCACGAACACAACACACCACCCCGCGGCTGTGACCCCACCGATCCATCCCGCGCGCCAGACGAGCGGCCCGGACGGTGCTTCCATGCCGGCCGCCAGCTCCTCGATGCGCAGCCGCCGCTCCTGCCGCTCCCGCCGCTGTGCGCTGCGCCGGTCCACAGCCGTCACCGTCTACCGCCGAACAGGCGCAGAACCGCGGCGATGACCAGAAGCGCCGCTCCAGCTCCCAGCAGTGGCGAGCCCGGCCCCGGAAGCACGTACATCACACTCCCGGCAACCAGGAGAACCACACCTGCCACGGCCAACCACCGAATGGACGCGCGCCTCGGCCGCCCTGTCACGACGCACATCCCCGTCGGCCGGACGTGGCGGCCGACCAGGGCGTGGGAACGGCGGCTGAGGCCGCCCGCTCCGCCTCACGGCGGCTGAAACGCTCGCAGAGGGCTGCCCCCACAATGAGTCCTTGTGCCGCGAAGACGGTCATGGGCACCAAGGCCATGCGCAGGAGGTTCGCGTTCTCGGCCGGCATTCCGGACAGAGCCGTAAGGGGCGGAACCAGCAGGCCGAGGTACAGAACGAGTGCTGCGATCCCTTTCACCTTGAGCCCGCCGAGCGTGGACTGCCGCCGGATCCACCCCGGCACACGCCCGGCCAGGAATGCCGCGGCGAGAGGCAGCATGATGGCCGACCAGAAGGCCATCCACAGCCAATAGAACATTGTTCTCCTAAAGGACGCGCGGAACCAAGGGGCGGCGGGGAACCTCCGCTGGCGCCTACCGTGATGCGGCGATGGTGACACCGGTTCCGCCCGCCGGTCATTGCCTGTGCACGGCAGTCCTGTCCGCCGTCGGCTGCCGGGCCGTAGCCGACCCGGCACAGGCTGATGCCCGCAGTTCCGGGCTCGACCGTTCGCACGGTGTCATCACCGCGGGCCAGGAGCAGCGGATACGCCGTCGTCCTGGCCCGCGCGGTCGGCCGGCGATCCGTCCCGGCTCTCCGGAATTCCGGCGAGGTCATCGACATGGAACAGCCTGGCGATGGGTACGTCGGTGCTGCTGTGGGCGATGATCGAGAAGGCGATGCAGACGGCGATGAGGGTGTACGCCTGCTCGCCCTGCGGGATCCCGGCCTGCAACACCAGCAGCCCGTAGACGACCGACGCGAACCCCTTGGGCCCGAACCAGGCGGCGACCAGCTTCTCGCGGCGGTCGAAGCGCGTGCCGATCAGCGACAGCAGCAGCGAAGCCGGGCGGATGAGCACGATCGCGAGGAACACCGCGACGTACCCGCCGAAGGACAGATCACCGAAGAGCTGCGGCGTCAGCAGCGCGCCGAAGACGAGCAGGGCGGCGAACTTCGCCAGCTCCGCCAGTGCTTCGCCGAGGGGCTCGAACGCCGTCTTGGCCTGCGGTGATACGGCGACGATCACCGCGCCCGCGGAGAACGCCGCCAGGTAGGGGTTGGCGTGGGTCAGGTGGCACAGGGCGTACAGGGTGATCCCGGTGGCCAGCGGCAGCAGCGGCTGCAGCTTCGGCTCCGCGCCCAGCAGGCGGAAGCGGACGAGCCCGTTGACCAGCAGCGGCAGCAGGACCCCGAAGGCGAGCCCGAGTCCCAGCTCCAGCGCAATCTTCCCGAAGGATGTCTCGGCGTGGCCAGTGGTCGGGCCGGCGGCGACGATGAGGATCAGCACGACTGGGAGCGCGAGTCCGTCGTTGATGCCGCTCTCCACGTTCAGCAGCTGCCGCAGTTTGGAGGGAACCTCCTTGCGGCTCACGATCGCCGAGGCGAACACCGGGTCGGTCGGCGCCAGAACGGCACCGACGAGGAAGGACGTCGTCCAGTCCAGCCCGACCAGGTAGTGGGTCACCAGAGCCATGCCGACGAAGGCGAGCGGCATACCCAGACCCAATGCACGAGCCGGGTTCTTCCAGTTGGCACGCAGCTTGGGGAACGACACGTGCATGCCGTCCGTGAACAGCACCGCGAACAGCGCTAGATCGGCGGTGACCGCCACGATCTCGCTGTCCGGCGTGATGTGGATCAGCCCGAGGAACCCGTCACTGACGAGCGCGCCGCCGACGAGGAACAGGAAAGAGGTGGACAGCACGGTCCGGGCCGCGAGCCCGGAGAGCAGCACCGCGACGAGTAGAGCAGCACCGAAGACGGCTACAAGCACCATGAGCGGAATCCCCCGATCGGCAAGGACAACTGTCCCTTGTTCGCCGACCAGGCTTCCCGGCACACCGCTGCGGATTTTACATGGTTCTTACGCGTTCCTGACAGGTCTGAGACGGGCGTACCCGGTCGGCCCACGCTGCCGGAACGCGACAACCACCGTACATACGGCAGGTCTGACACTCCGGATCCTGGCGGCGCTAGGGTCTGCCGTCAATGTGATCTTGGTTGCTGGAGTATGGCCGGGTGATACGTCGCCATGAACTGACCGCTGCCGAGGGGGACTTCGTGCAGCCGTTGCTGCCCCGGACGTCGATGGGGCGGCCTCGGCTGGATGACCGCCGGAGGATGCTCAACGGGATCGTGTGGAACTTCCGGGCCGGGGTGGCCTGGCGGGCTGTGCCCGAGCGGTACGGATCCTGGGCCGGCCTGCATACCCGTTTCCGCCGCTGGGCGGCGGACGGCACGTTCGACAGGATGCTGCAGACCGCGCAGGCCCGGGTGGACGCGGCCGGGGACGTTGACTGGCCGGTGTCGGTCGACTCCGGCATCGTCCGGGCCCACCAGCACGCGGCCGGCGCTCGAAAAGGGGGCGCCGCAGCCCGGCGCTTGGACGCTCCAGAGGCGGGCTGACCAGCAAGATGAGTATCAGGCAGTGGTCAGGAAGCAGTGGAAAACCGTCGCGGTTGTCGAAGTGCCGCCACCGGGCGACCCCATGGCCGGTGCTTTCGCACGCTTCCGGCCGGACCCCACCGGACCTCCGCGACCTCATCCTCCAGCCAGCCGAGAGTCAAGGCGATGGCCCGCTCGTGCGCCCGCTCGATGACCCGGCCTGTCTTCTTGTCCCCCAGCGCCCACAGCACGATCAGGGACGCCTGCGGGCGGAAGGCGAAGACGAGGGCGAGCAGCGGGGTCTGCTTGCGTGCCTCGATCTCCTCGATCGGCTGCCCGAGGACGGTGGCCAGCCGTGCCGCCTCCGGGTCGGCACCGCTCGAACGAGACGCCGCGCAGCGCGTGGACGGCGGCGGCCTCCACCCGTTCCTCGCGCTCCATGCGGTCGGCGTCCGGGTGCCGGCCCATCCCGAACAGCAGCTCCTTCTGCCGCTCCGCCACCGTCTGTCCGGCGGTGAGCCCAAGCGCGGACAGGCCACGCCCCATCCACACCCTGGGCGGCAGGCCGGCCTTCTCCTGGGCGTCCTTCATCGGCTGACGGGCCGGACGACGGCCGTCCCCGCGCACGTAGTACCGCCAGGCATTTCGCTTCTGGACCTTCGCAACGCTGATGGCGACCGGTACTTCTATGCCGAGCCGAATCTGACCTCGAAGCGGCCCCACTTCAAGCAGGCCACGCGGCAGATGGCCTTCTTGGACGCCGGTAGCGGAGTCTCTTGGGCTCGGGGCGTCGGCCAGCTCAGCGTCCAGCAGCAGGATGCGGGTCCAGGCGAGGAGGTCGATCGCTGCGAGGCTGAGTTCGGGCCCGGCCGCGTTGATGTCAAAGCGGCGGGAGGGGAAGCGGCCGAAACCGGTGGTCTTGCCGCACCGGATGTGGTCTTCGACGGTGGCATGTCCGCGGTGGCGAACCTCCAGGAACTGGGCGGAACCGCCACTCGTGAAGGGGGCGTCGGTGAGAAACGCTGGTGCCGCAGACCCTCGTCCTGGTCGACAGTGAGAGTTGGGCACCGGGGTGCGGTCTTTCGCGGCGCACGATGATCCGAGCGCCGGCCGGGTAGCCGGAAAGGCCGATCATGCCGGTGAGTTCGGCGACCTCAGCGCCGGCCCGCAACGTCCCGTTCTGGTCCAGGGCAGGATGCCAGACCTGCTCGGGCAGAGTCCGGATCGCGCGCCGGATCGGCTCGGTGATGGCGTATCCGACGGAGAAGAAGGTCCGGATTCCGCGCATCCGCAGGTCTCGGACGTGGGTGAGGAAGTCCTTCGCGGATCCGGCGCTGTCGGTGCGATCAAGGATGTCGGTGCCGTGCCGGTGGGCGTCGGGGGTCTGCGCGAGCGCGTCGTCCAGCACCGCGATATGGTCCGCGGCGGTGTTTCCTCCGGCGTTCCCGGGCCGCAGCCGCCCGGATATGCCCTCGCCGGTATGCGCCAGGAAACACACCAAAGGGTGGAAGCCGAAGCCTCCTTTATAGGTGGGTGCGGCCGCCTCTTTCTCGGAGTGGCAGGTCACCAGCGTGGCGTCGATGTCCAGGACCAGGCCGGACACCTCCCGTCCGCCGGCTTTCGCCGCCGGTATGCCGGACCGGGTCTCGGATGCCTGAAGCCAGGCCACTTCCCGTGCCGGAGCGCGGGCCAACCGCAGACGGTCCGGTATGAGTTCGTCGACGGCGTCCAGCAGACGCCAGGCCGTCGGTGTCGAGGCGACCGGACCGAATACCTCGTGCTGGTCCCGCAGTACGGCCAGATCCGTGATGGCCTCGCCGCCATCAGCCAGCATTACCGCGAGATCGGTCGCGATTCGGCCGGGGTCATAACCAGTGCCGCGTGGCCGAAGCTGCCTGAGGGCGACGGAGCACGCGCTGGTCAGCCCGGTGCGCCGGCAGGATCAGCCAGCAACCGTCGCCCCGGCATGCCCGACCACCCCCATGCCGTCGGCGGAGACATGAAGCCTGGGACGAGAACCAATACCCTGCGCGCAGAAAGTACCTTCCACCTGTACCGACAGAACCCCTCGACAAGGTTCATCGTCCCAGATGAGAAGGCACTTTCGCGTTACCGCTCATGATCCGGACCAGAGCCCAAGCAAAACGCACAGGTTAGCGGTCAGTGAATGACTCCATTCTCGTGCAGCAGGACCAGCATCAGGCCCAGCAGCATCAACACCTCCACAGCCGTCATCACCCAGAGCGAGAACCAGTCCTCATAGGGGGCGTTCAGCTCTCTCCTGCTGCGTACGAAACGGCTCGGGTGCAGGGGGTCGTACACAAGAGCGGCCTCCTGTCCCGGCTCCCCCCAGCTCTGTCCACTGAGCGGCGAGATGTATATAACGCGCCTGCCGGAATCCGTCCGGAACTCGAAGCTGGTCGAGTAACGCCCTTCTGAAGCCGAGATGGTGCGGCATTTCCCGGTGGCGGTCACACCCACACTCTTGAGGCGCCGCCGCAACCACAATGGGTAGATGCCGAACCAGACAAGAAATGGCAGCGGGACCAACACGCATACCACCGCTACCCATATCAATCCTCTCATTGTCCAATGATCGCACGCCGGACCGCCGGAGGCGTCTGTCTGGTTAACCTCGATCTTTCGTGATGGGCCGCCGACGGAGTTGGCCACCCATTTCGTTGCCGGTGACCGCGGTCGGGCAGGCTGTGGGCCCGGGTATCGTCTCGGGTGGACGCCGGGTTCCACTGCTCCGGGCTGGGACGTTCTCTCGCGGGGACGGGTGAATCCGCTGGTCAGCCGGGGTTCGGTAGGAGTGCGAGACGTTCGAGGGCGCCTATGAGCTCGCGGTCGGCAGAAAGGCCGGCGACCGCAACCGGCAGGCCACCACCGACCAGCGCAAGAGCTGCTAGCCGGTGATCGGCCACAGCTACATCCACTCCGCCATCGACGACCACTCCCGCCTGGCCTACAGCGAGATCCTCACCGACGAACGCCAGCACACCGCCACAGCGTTCTGGCAGCGGGCCAGGCATTCTTCACCGCCCATGGCATCACAGTCGAGCGGGTGCTGACCGACAACGGGTCCAGCTACAAGTCCAAGCTGGCCACGGCGCTTGCGGCGGGCGGCCTGGTCCGTAAGCCGGTGCTCCGGGCGGGACAGCAGGCTTTGGCTGGCTAATCAGCGCCCAGGCTGTCCTTGATGTAGGAAAGGGCGCGTCGGAGGGCGGGAAGCCCGTTGGTCTGGATCTCGACGACACCGCTGGAGACCCGTGGCTGGTCCTGTGCGGAGGCCCCTGCCGTGCACTCCGAGGCACCCTTGCGGAAACTCTTCAGCGCGGTTGACCAGGCCAGTTGAGCGCCCTCGTGCGGGATGGGGTCGTGCGCCTCGCCCTCAGCCGCCTGCTTGGCGAGGTCGTGGCAGGCAGGCTCCAGCGAGCTGATCGGAGACATGCTTGCTTCGTTGACCCGGCTGGCGCCATCCAGCACGCGGTTGATCCGGTCCTTCCCGCCTGAGGTGTACCAACTGTCGAGATCGTCCTTCGGTGATGAGCTGCAACCGGCAGCAAGCAAGAGGACGGCGGTGATCGCGAACCCGCGAGTGCGCATGAGAGTCTCCGTGACTGGACGACAACTGCGGCGGCCTGGGCGTACACGGGTGTCCATGCGACTGCCGGATCCGTTGCTGCCAGGATCGCGGTGGCGCACCGACGGACGAGCTGTGGGCACCTCGATTATGGCGGGCCGACGAGGCTGTCTCCATAAGAACTACACAACTTGTTGTCCAGGTCGCTTGCCGATCTCGACGCCCGGGGACGACTCCAGCATCCGGACCACGGTGTGGGGTGGGCCGGACGCGGCGGAGGGCATCGCCGCCCGGTAGTCAGCGCCGCCGCGCTCGCCCCTCCCGCCAGAAGGAGTGACCTGCGGAAACGAGGGGTGTCCCTCCCGGCCGGTCGGCGGGTAGACCCGGCGCCACAGCCGCTTCTCATGGTCGACGCTCGCAATGGCGTCCGGCCGCGAGCGGACCAGGTCCGCGGTGTACTTGTCCACGTCCGGCGCCGGCAGCCGGCCCCACTCCCAGTACCGGCGCAGCTTGTGCACCAGCTCGTGCGCGTCCTCGGTGCGGCGGTCGATCTCCAGCAGCAGCACCGGCACCGCCCCCGTCAC
This sequence comes from Streptomyces sp. NPDC006368, assembly GCF_040612535.1. Lineage (NCBI taxonomy): Bacteria > Bacillati > Actinomycetota > Actinomycetes > Kitasatosporales > Streptomycetaceae > Streptomyces > Streptomyces sp. NPDC006368. The sequence continues at coordinate 22,483 of NZ_JBEXQK010000036.1, read as the reverse complement.
GGGGAGCTGCTGGGCACCCGCTACGACGACCACGCCGCAGCGGTCACCTCCACGGCCGCCGAACTGCACCGCGCCGGGATCGGGCACCGGCTCGGCTTCCAGACCGAAGTCGCTCATCGGCTCGTCCTCCTTGCGTAATGCCGAATCCGTATGCCCTTCGGCTTCAGCAGCGGTGTCCTCGGGCGGTGAGCACCCATACCTGTCGCTGGTTGCTCTGGACGGACTCCGTCCTCACCAGGTGGTGATCCTGAAGATCCAGGAGGTTGCCCGCGTGAGCTTGTCGTGCCGGTTGTCCGGGCGGGTCAGCTTCCACACCTGAGCGGGCGTCGCCCTCTGAAAGATCCCCAGCGCTTGCAGCAGTTCCCCCCGTCGGGGCTCGGTCGAAGCCCTCCTGTGCTGGGAACGCCTTTGGACATGAGGGGTTTGATTTCGCCAGATCGCACTGCGGCCACCCCGGCCTGGAGGATGCGCACAGTGAACGGACCGTTCACCGAACCACACATGGCATGGGTCTTTAGAACTCCTAACGAATGAGGGGCGCGGAACGTTAGGGTCAGGGGTCATGAGTCACCCCATGCTCGACGGCTTGAGCGCCACGTGCTTTCCCAGGCGGAAGTTGTCGACGAGGGCCGCCCGCTCAGAAAGCGGGGGCAAATCCTTACGAGTTCGAATGTCATACCCTCCGCAGCTACCGCGCTCGGATCACGGGTCGTGCGCCGGAGGCGTCGTGCGGCGCGGTGCTGCTGATGCGCCGCTGTTGGCCGACGCCTGCTGTGGTGCATCGCCAGCTGGGCGGCCGATCCCGGGCTCCGGGCTCTCACCCTCGGCTGTCTCGCCGGACTGCACCGACATCCCCGTCTCTGTCGCCGTCCAGGCGGCGCAGTACAGCACCAGCCTGGCCATGAGGTTGATCCACAACACGACGGCGACCGGCACGGCGAAAGCGCCGTACATGCTCTTCCCCGCGACACCCTGCAGATAGTCCGTCAGCAACCACTTGAGCAGTTCGAAGCCGACCGCACCGATCAGACCGGCCACCACTACTGCGCGCCGGCTGGGATGCACCCGCGCCAGCCGGGTGAGCAGGTAGACAAGCAGCAGGAAGTCGACGAGCAGGGCGATGGCCAGCCCCGCGAAGAACAGCAGCGCCCGTCCCGCCCCGCCCTCGATCCCGACCTTGTCGGCGGCCCAGCCAACCGCACTGTTCGCGAACACCGAACTGCCGATCGCGAGGAGCCCGACCACGCCGAGACCGACCAGCACCCCGGTGTCCTTGATCTTCAGCAGGATTGGATTTCCCGGGTCCTGCTCCTTCTCCCACACCGCGCGCAAACACCCGCGCAGGGCGCCGACCCAGTTGATGCCGATCACAAGCAGCAGCGCGCCCGCGATAAGCCCGACGGCTCCGGCGTGCGCGACGAGGCGCTCCAGGTCCAGCAGGTCGGAAAGGCCCGGCGCCTGGTCGACGATCTTGTCCTGGAGTTTCCCGAGCTGGTCCTCGCTCAGCAGCTTGGCGCCGATCGCCGCGCCCACGGTGATCAGCGGGAAGAGAGCGACGAAACTCGTGAAGGTGATGGCGGCGGCGAGCCGGGCCCAGTGGACCGTGGTCAACCGCTCGAACGCCCGCCACACGTGCGTACGCCGCAGCCGTGCGATGCCGGGTAGCCTCGTCAGCCATTCCATGAAGAACACCCACTCCCAGCGTACCCACGGCGACAGCGGATACATCCAGCAGCGAAGCCCCATCACACTCTGTGGCGGGGCGGAGGCACCCCGGCCTCGGAATGCTCGGCCAGGCGTCGCCAGCACGTCATACCCGAGTCAAAGCCCAGCTCCTGGGGCAGGTACTCCCACTGGATGCCGGTGTGCAGCACGAACGGGATCCCGCACAGGGCCTGCCGGTCCGGCACTCGCGGCCGGCCCGCCACCAGCTTCGGCCCCGGCTCGGGCAGTAACTCCCGCGCGAACTCGACGAGGCCGCGAAGGTCGACGGCTGCGGGCCGATCGGCGCGCTGTTCCGGGTCATCGTCCCGGCGGCGTCCCCCGGCATCATCGCCGCCGTCTACGCGTTCATGACCGCATGGGGCGAGGTCCTCTTCGCCTCGGTCATGACCAACGACACGACGCGGACCCTCGCCGTCGGTCTCCAGGGGTACGCCACCCAGAACGACGTCTACTGGAACCAGGTGATGGCCGCCTCGCTCGTGGTGAGCGTGCCCGTCGTCGTCGGCTTCCTCCTCCTCCAGCGCTACCTCGTCGCCGGCCTCACCGCGGGCGCGGTCAAGTGACGTCCCTCTCCACCGCCCTGCTCGCGGCTCTCCCCACCATCTCCGCACCGATCACGAAGAGGTTCTCCGTGTCCGAATCCACCGACTCCGCCGCCTCGCTCGACCTGGAGGCCTTCCCTCCGGACTTCGCCTGGGGCACGGCGACCTCCGCGTACCAGATCGAGGGCGCCGTCGCCGAGGACGGCAGGGCTCCGTCCATCTGGGACACGTTCTCCCGCGTCCCCGGCGCGATCGACAACGGTGACCACGGCGACACCGCCTGCGACCACTACCACCGCTGGCCCGAGGACGTCGCCCTGATGAAGGGCCTCGGCACCGACGCCTACCGGCTCTCCGTCGCCTGGCCGCGCGCCGTCCCCGGCGGCGACGGGCCCGTGAACGCGGCCGGGATCGACTTCTACGACCGGCTCGTCGACGGGCTCCTCGACGCCGGGATCACGCCCTCCGTCACCCAGTACCACTGGGACCTGCCGCAGGCCCTCCAGGACCGGGTCCGGGACAGCCACGGCGGCTGGACCGAGCGGGCCACCGCCGAGCACCTCGCCGCGTACGCCTCCGTCGTCGCGGAGCGCCTCGGTGACCGCGTCACCCAGTGGGCCACCCTCAAGGAGCCGCTCTGCCCCGGCTGGATCGGCCACCTGGAGGGACGCATGGCCCCGGGCCTGACCGACCTCACGGCCGCCGTCCGCGCCTCGTACCACCTCCTCCTCGGGCACGGCCTGGCCACCCAGGCCATTCGCGCCGCCGCACCCGGGGCCCAGGTCGGCCTGGTCACCAATCACTCCACCGTCGAAGCCGCCTCCACCCGGCCCGAGGACATCGCCGCCGCGGCCCGCATGGACGGCCACACCAACCGCTGGTGGCTCGACCCGGTGTACGGCCGCGGCATCCCCGCCGAGGATCGCGGGGTGCGCCTGCTCGTACGGGGCGTCGGCGGCCGTTGTACGCCCTGCCGGTCTCGGCGACCTGGGTGAGGTAGGCGGCCGGAGCAAGCGGACCGCCGCCCCTTCAGCCGATGCTGTAACCGAGCGCGCGGCGCTGCGGCGGGTTCGCCGGGAGTCCCTTCTCCGGCCGCGCCCGAAACAGGCCGCGGCCGGTGATGAAGCGGCTGAAAGCATCGTCAGGACGCAGGTCGAGCGGAGCGTACCTCCAGGCGGGCCCCGTCGACGGCTGCCCGCCGAGCTCCATGGAGACACGGGCTACGACCACGACCACATGCGGAGACGGCTCCGCTCGCGAAACATCACGCCACGCCTCGCCCGCAGAGGCATCGAGTCCTCCCGGAAGCCGGTTCACTACCGGTGGACCGTGGAGCGGACGGTGGCGTGGCTGTCCGGGTGCCGCCGCCCGCGCTGCCGCTGCGAGCGCAAAGCCGAGCATTTTCTGGCTCTCGTCGGTTTCGGGGCCACCCTGGTCTGCCACCGCCGACTCGGCGGCTGTGCACGTCCCTTATGATCTCGATTATGGGCAACTTCTCCTGAGCGGGCCGTGACGGTCCACAGACATCCGCCCGGCAGGTGCCGGGCCCCGTCAGCGTGCCCGCACGCTCACCTCAGGGGACACAACCACACCATGTCCGTTCACTCTGCCCGTTCCGCCCTGGACGACCGCATCGCACGCCTGCGACAGCTCGCCCACGCCGACTCCCGTCTGGAGGGCGTACTGCTCTACGGCTCGTGGACCGTGGGCGAGGCCGATGCCCATTCCGACATCGAGGCATACCTCTACATCCAGGACGATCGCCTCGCCGACTTCGACGGTCCGGCCTTCCTGGCACAGCTCGCACCGCTCCAGCTCGCCTACACCAACATGTACGGCATCCTCGCCGTCGTCTTCGATGACCTGATGCGCGGCGAGTTCCACCTCACCCCGGCCGGTCCCGGCATCGACGAAGTCCCCACCTGGCAAGGAATGGTGCACCTGCCCCGCCCCGACGACGCCGTCCTGCTCGACCGAACCGGCCGGCTCACCCGTGCCGCCCGGCAGCTGGCCGTCTTCCGTCCGCCCGAGCCGGTGACCACCGCCCAGCAGCTCACCGACGAGCTGACCAACTGGACGCTCATGCTCGCCCACGTCCTGGCCCGCGGCGAGATCGCCCGCGCCCACGCCCTGTTGCACACCGTCATCGCCCCCCAGCAACTCCAGCTCTGCCGCCTGTTGCGCGACAGCACGGCCCACTGGCTCACCCCCAGCCGCGCGCTCGAACAGGACCTTCCCACCACCGACCGCAACCGCTACGCCTCCACCACGGCCGCCGCCCGCGACCAGGATGTGCGCACGGCAGCGCGCAACAGCTGGCGCTGGAGCCGGGACCTGGCAGCCGAGGCAGCCCACCGATGGACCACCCGCCTGCCGCACGAACTTCACGAACGGATCAGCAGCCTCCTCGACGACCCTCGCTGACCGCCCTCGGCTGGGGCCACCGGCCCCAGCCTGGGCCCTTCCTCCGCAACGCCGATCGAGACCACCCTTGACTGGGCCTGGCGAGTTCGACGGGTGCTTCAGTGGCGAAGTGGGACTTCCTCAGTCGTCGAGCAACCGCCATGCGGTGAGGGCGAGCCTGGCCCGGGTCAGGCCGGCGGGTTCGGTGAGGTCGATGTTCAGGGTCCTGCCGATCTGTTCGACGCGGCGGGCGACGCTGCTGTGGTGCAGGTGGAGGAGGTCGGCGGCCCGGCGGAGTGAGCCGGTGGCGCAGTAGGTGTCCAGGGTCTCCAGGTCTTCCGCTTTGTCGGCGACGCGGGCGATCCCGGCCACATCGGCGTTGTCGCGCAAGGCGTCCCGGGGTACCTCGGCCAGGAGCGCCAGCGCGCCCAAGTCGGCGTAGCGGACGACGGGTTCGCGCGGCGTGGTGAAGCGGAGTGCGGTGCGGGCCTCCCGCCAGGACCGGTCGGGGCTGCCGGCGTCGCCGATGCCCGCCCGTGCGCCTGCCGGAAACCGGGCCCGGTCCACGGTGGTCGCCAGGACGACGCCCACGTCGCCGAGCGGTGCCGCCTTCACCAGGCGGGCCCGGCAGACCAGGCTGCCGATCCGGTCGAGCGGGAGCGAGGAGCGGACGGCGACGACGCGGACCGGCAGGCCGGCGGCGAACCCCAGGAGCCGTAACGCCCGTGCTCTGGCCGCCTCGTCGCTGTCGGAGCTGATCGCCAGTTCGACGAGGGCGGGGTCGGACATGGTGGTGCGGGCCGGGCCGTACCGCTCGACGGCCGCGGCGACGGCGATGGCGAACCGCTCGAGGAGGACGTCGTCGAGCGGGTTGGCCGGGCCGGCGCGTTCCAGCCACACCGTGCCGATCTCCTCCTCGTCGAGCGCGATCGGCAGCGTGGTCGTGGCGGGTGCCGGCGGGGCGGCGACGTCCCTGCCCTCGGGGGAGACGCGGATCGCCCGCCCCGTGCCGTGCACCCGGATCCCGGCCACGCACTCGGCCAGGCCCGCCGAGGCCCGCGCAAGCGCCGGGAGGTCCACCCGTCGGCGCATCAGCGTGTCGTAGAACGCGACGATGCGGATCGCGCCGTCGACGTACGGATCGAGTCCCGACAACCGCACCGCCAGTGCCTCCATGACAGAAGGATAGAAGGCCGGGGGCGCGCCGAACGGCGCGTCATCGGGGCGGGATGCGCGACGGATGGCGGATGTGCTCTCGGGCGACGACCCCGAGGATGATCGTCATGGATCCCGAACTCGAAGCGTTCATCCCGCTGTTCCCCCGTCTCCCCGTGACCGACCCGGTCGCCGGGCGCGAGAAGTACGCCGAGCTGGCCGCCGCGAAGCCGGCGCCGGACACCTCGGACATGGAGATCGAGGACCGCACGGTGTCCGGCGATCCGGACGTGCCGGTGCGGATCTACCGCCCGAGCGGCGCACAAGGTGCCGTCGTCTGGCTGCACGGCGGCGGATACGTCATGGGTGACGTGGACACCGAGCACCCGTGGGCCACCCGGCTGGCGAAGGACTCCGGCGCGGTGGTGATCTCGGTGGGCTACCGCCTGGCCCCCGAGCACCCGTTCCCGGCCGCACTGGACGACGCCTACGCCGCACTGACCTGGACGGCCGAGCACGCGGCCGAACTCGGCATCGACCCGGAGCGGATCGCGGTCGGCGGTCACAGCGCGGGCGCGGGGCTCACGGCAGCGGTGACCTTGCGGGCGCGTGACGAGCGGGGGCCGCGAATCTGCTTCCAGCTGCTCAACGAGGCCGAGCTCGACGACCGTCAGGAGACGTGGTCGGCACGGCACTTCACCGACACGCCCTGGTCGAACCGCGATGTCGTCACCGCTTCGTGGCGGCACTACCTGGGCTCCGCCCCCGCCACGCCGTACGCCGCCCCGGCCCGGGCGACCGACCTGTCCGGCCTGCCACCCGCCTACATCGCCACCGCCGAGTTCGACCCGAACCGGGACGAGGACATCACCTACGCGCTGCGCCTGTTGCAGGCGGGTGTCTCCGTCGAGCTGCACCAGTGGCCCGGAACCTTCCACGGGTCGCAGGCGATCCTCTCCGCCGAGATCTCCCAGCGGCAGATCGCCGACCTCTGCGCCGTGCTGCGCCGCGCTCTGGCCGAGTGAGCGCCGTTCCCCGTATTGATCACGAAAGGACCAATGCCTTGAAGATCCGAATGGTGTGGTGCGCGAGCGTGGCCGCACTGAGTGTGGGTGCCGGCACGGTGGCGGCAGCGCCCGTGCCCCACGAGACGAGGACCGTGCCGTCGATCGACTCCACCACCGGCTTCGATCGTGCGGGGCTGCAGTCCGCCCTGGACGGTGTCCACCGCGCGGGGATACCGGGTGTGTACGCCGAGGTGCGCGATGGCGGCCGGACATGGCGCGGCGCCTCCGGGGTCGCCGATGTCAGGACCGGCCGTCCCGTCACGCCCGACATGCGGCAGCGTGTCGGCAGCATCACCAAGACCTTCACCGCCGCCGCGATCATGCAGCAGGTCGAGCAGGGTCGGATCGGGCTCGATGCGCCGATCGGCGGCTATCTGCCCCGCCTGGTGCCGGGAGAGCGCGGTAGGAAGATCACAGTGCGGATGCTGCTCAACCACACAAGCGGCATTCCCGACTACATCCCCTACGCGTTCCCGTCCCTCCAGGGGTTCCCCTCTCGGCCGGACGTCTCGTCCAAGAGCCTGGACGACAACCGGTTCAGGCAGTTCCGCCCGGCCGAGCTGATCCGGCTGGGGCTCGACGCGCCTCCCACCGGCGAGCCCGGAGGCCCGAAAGGGGTGTACTCCAACACCAACTACCTGCTCCTCGGCCGGCTCCTGGAACGAGTGACCGGTACCACGGCCGACGAGTACATCACCCGGAACGTCGTCGAGCGCGCCGGGCTCCGGCACACCGGGTTCCCCGCCGGGCCGCGCATCAAGGGACCGCACTCGCGGATGTACGAGGCTCTCTGGGGCCTGATCGACCCGCCGCGCGACTACAGCGTCTACAACATGTCCTGGACGGGGACGGGCGCCGCTCTGGTGTCGACCATGGAGGATCTCAACCGCTTCTACGGCAAGCTGCTCGACGGCAAGATCGTCGGCCGAGCGTCGCTGGCGCAGATGCAGCGCACGATCCCGGTCATCGCCCTCGACGGATCGACGATCGAGTACGGCCTCGGTCTGCACAAGGTCAGCACGGACTGCGGAACCTTCTGGGGCCACGACGGCACGGTATGGGGTGCCGGAACGGTGTCCCTGACCCGGGCCGACGGCACGCGTCGGATGTCCTTCGCGGTCAACCTCCAGAGGTGGAACAAGGTGGACTCCTCGGGGACGCCGCAGCACCACCCCATCGACGACGCGCTGTCGACGCTGTACCGAGAGGCGCTGTGCGGCAACGGAAACGATCAGACCCACGACCACCGCAGGAAGGGCATCCCGTCATGACCGTGACCCCGATCGATCTCTTCACCTCCTTCATCCACCTTCGCCCCGGCGGACAGGTCCACGCGGAGCAGCCCGTGTTCGACCCCGAGCGGGACGGCTGGCAGCTCATGGCCTTCCACGTGGAGACCGACGCCGATGTCCACGGAGACCACTGGGAGATCCACCCCGACGCGGACGAAGTCGTCTCCTGCCTCACCGGCGGGATACGCCTCCACCTCCGTCCCGAGCAGCCGGGGGAAGAGGAGGAGGAGATCAAGGTGACGGCCGGAACCGCGGTCATCGTGCCGCGCGGGCGATGGCACCGCATCGCGCTGGACGCTCCCAGCGACATCATGTCGGTCACCCTGCCACGTGGCAGCCGCCTGGAGAAGCGGACCGAAGCCTAGGTGCCTGGGCTTTGTGTGGGGGCGCGCCGGGGCATGGCACTGAGTTGGTGGGCATGCCCCGGCGCGCCGCCGTGAACGTCAGCTCACGCGTTGTACTTGGCGAAGATGCGGGTCCCCGCCAGCCCCGACACGACCATCAGACCGAGTACCACGGCCACCCCGGTCAGAACGGCGGATGAGCCGTACTCGCCGGCGAAGAGGCCGCGCATGGCGTCCACCGCGTAGCGCAGGGGGTTGACGGAGGCGACGGCCTTCAGCCAGCCAGGAGCGTAGGTCAGGGGCAGGAGGATGCCGGACAGCAGCATCAGAGGCAGGGCGATGCCGTTGAGGACGGGTGCGAAAAGCCACTCCGACGTCAGCTTGAGCGCCAGCGAGTACGAGAGGAAGGCCAGGCTGATGCCGACGAGCATCATCAGGGCGATGGCGGCCAGCACGCCCCCCACCGGGGCACGCAGTCCGAAGAGCAGGGCGATGAGGACGATGACCACCGACTGGATGAGCAGCGCCAGAACGTCCCAGAGCACTCGGCCCAGCAGCAACCCCAGTCGGCTCGCCGGGGTCACCCGCAGCCGTTCGAGGTATCCCGAGCGGACATCGGGGATGAGGCCGAAGCCGGCGTAGCCGGTGGCGAACAGGCCGAGTTGGACGAGCAGGCCCGGGATGTAGACCTGCCAGGCCGCCGGGCCGTTCTCCGGCAGCATCTTGACCAGGAGGGGGCCGAACAGGGCCATGTAGACGAATGGCTGGACGAGACCGATGAGGAGTCCCATCCTCTTCTGGGCCACGGCGGCGGCCTCATCGCGGAAGATGATGGCCGCGTCGCGGATCGTGTGCATCCTCGGCTCCCCTCAGGCGTGGACCGCGTCGGCGCCGCGCTGCGAACGCCGGTCGGTCATGGTCATGAAAACGTCGTCGAGCGTGGGCTTCAGCACGCGGAGGGACTCCACCCGGACATGCGCGGATTCCAGCGTGCGCAGCAGGTCGACGAGGAGGCGCTCGGCGTCCCGGCAACTGATCGACAGAACCGTGCCGTTGACCGATACATCGTGGACGTCGCGGTGAGAGGTGAGCAGATCGGTGGCGCGTGCGGTGTCGCCGTCGACCTCGAGCTCGATGGTGTCGTGGGAGATGGCGGCCTTCAGACTGCGCGGACTGTCCTCGGCGATGATGCGGCCCTTGTCGATGATCAGGACGCGGTCGCAGAGGCTGTCGGCCTCATCGAGGTAGTGGGTGGTGAGGAACACGGTGGTGCCGTGCTCGTCGCGCAGACGGCGGATGTGTTCCCAGACGTCGTTGCGGCTCTCCGGATCGAGGTTGGCGGTGGGCTCGTCGAGGAAGAGCAGCTTGGGTTGGTGCATGAGGCCCAGGGCCATGTCGACGCGGCGGCGCTGGCCGCCGGAAAGCGTCTGGATGACACGGTCCGCGAGCTCCTCGAGGCCGAGCTGGACGATCACCTCGTCGGCGCGGGCCTCGGCCTCGGAGCGGGACATGCCGTAGAGGCGGCCCTGGAGCACCAGGTCGCGGCGGACCAGGGAGCTGGGCTTGGCGCCACCCGCCTGGGAGACGTAGCCGATGTGCGTGCGGACCTTCGCGGGGCGCTGCAGCAGATCGCAGCCGGCGATGACGGCGGTGCCGGAACTCGGCGGGAGCAGGGTGGTCAGCATCCGCATGGTGGTCGTCTTGCCGGCACCGTTGGGCCCGAGAAAGCCCACGATCTCGCCCGCCTGGACGGTGAAGTCGACTCCGGCCACTGCCTCGACCGGACCCTGCTTGGTGTGGAACGTCTTGGCCAGCCCCTTGGCCTGGATCATGGGTAATGCCTTCCTTGGCGGATTCGGTTCGGCCCGCTGGTGGGTCGCGGGTGATGCGCTCATGCCTGCTGCTTCTCCATCTCGTCCTGATCGGTCCATACCTCGCGCCCATCCCTGGTGGTGAGTTCGGGCCACGAGAGCGTGCCGTCGTGGATCTCGCCGACGATCCGCCGGGCCCAGTCCCGCTCGGCTTCGGCCATGGTCAAGGCGTATTCGAGTTCGATCACGAACAGCCGTGGCGTCTGCTGGTCCAGCACCGCGGCCCGCGCCTGACGGGCCTGGTCGATCTGGTCGTCCAGGCGGGTGATGCGTTCCTGGAGGGCCTGGACGGCGCGTTCGGGTCCCAGGGCACCGAGGTAGCTCACCGCGGCGAGAAAGCTGGGGTACTCCTTCACCGGAGTCCGGACGAGTTCATCGAGCCAGCTCATGAACTCCTGGTGGCCCAGCTCCGTGTGGGCGTACACCGTGCGCTCCGGCCGGCGTCCGGCGCGCTCGGTGCTGTGCTCGGCGATCCAGCCCGCTCGCGCCAGGGATTCGACCACGTCGTAGAGCGAGCCGGTCTTGACCTTGAAGCTGGTGTCTTTGTTGCGCTCCCGCAGGGTCGCGGCCATCTCGTACGGATGCATCGGCTGCTCCAGCAGCAGCCCGAGTACCGCGAGTCCCAGCAGGTTGGACACCGGCCGTTTGCGCACCGCCATCTGCCTGCACCTCCTTTAGTCGGAACCGACTATACGGCATCGAGTGATCCTCCGAGGGTGGTCGGCTCGAGGAGTTCGCACAAGTACGCGGCAGTCGGACCCGAGCCCGGGCGGAGGGCGTCCGGGGGTCCGCAGTGCAGCACGCCGCCGCCGGCCGCCCCGCTGCCCGGGCCCATGTCGATCAGCCAGTCCGCGGCGGCGGCCAGATGCAGGTCGTGTTCCGCGAGGACCACGGTGTTGCCCGCGGCGAGGAGCGCGTCGAACGCGTCTACCAGCACCTGGACGTCCGCCGGGTGGAGACCGGTGACCGGCTCGTCCAGCACCACCAGTCCCGGCTGCCGCGCCCCCTTGGCCAGCGCGGCGGCGAGCTTCAGCCGCTGCGCCTCGCCGCCCGACAGCACGGTGGCGCTCTGCCCCAACCGCAGGTAGCCCAGGCCCGTTCGGCGCAGCGCCGTGAGCACCGGCCGTAGCGCGGGCGTGTCGAAAAGCTCCGCCGCCTCGTCCACGGTCAGGTCCAGCACCTCGTCGATGGCCAGCCCCTGACAGGTCACCGCCAGTACATCGGGCCCGAACCGCCTGCCGTCGCAGACGTCACAGGTGACCCAGACGTCGGGCAGGAAGTTCATGTCGACCTGCCGTACGCCGTACCCGGTGCACGGTTCACAGCGCCCGCCCGGCGAGTTGAAGGAGAAGGAGCTCGCCGTCAGGCCGCGGCGAGCGGCCGCGTCGGTACCCGCGAACAGATTGCGGATCAGGTTGAACGCCTTGGTGTACGTCGCGGGGTTGGAGCGCGGCGTCCTGCCGATGGGCTCCTGGTCGACCACGGTCGCGCTTCCCGACCCAGCCACCCGTTCGGGATAGAGGCGGGCACTTCACCCCTGCGGTGAGCACGCAGGGGGCGTTCACGGCTGGCCGGGCGGGGATGGCCTCGCACGGAGGACTGCCTGGTCGCCCTGTGGCCCGAACAGGTGCAGGATCTCCGCGGCCTCGGCGTTGGCCGGGCCGAACCAGTGCGGCTCCCCGGTGTCGAACTCGGCCGCCTCACCGGGACGCAGAACGAGTTCCCTCTGCCCCAGGATGAGCCGCAGCTCGCCCGCGAGGACGTAGAGCCACTCGTAGCCCTCATGGGTGACCAGCTTCGGCTCACGGGGAGCCAGTACCTGTTTGAACACCTGCACACGGCCCGGATACTGCGTCAGCGGCACCAGGACGCTGCCGTGCCCCTTGCGCAGGGGTTGGAGGTGCACTCGCGGGTCGCCGCTGGCCGGCGCGGCGACCAGCTGGTCGAGTGCGACGCGGTGCGCCCGCGCGAGCGGGATGAGCAGCTCCAGCGTGGGGCGGCGCTTGCCGGATTCAAGCCGGGACAGCGTGCTCACCGAGAAGCCGGTCGTGATCGCGAGCGCTTCCAGCGTGAGTCCGCGGTCCCGGCGCAACCTACGCAGACGTGGCCCGATGCTGTCGATTATCTGCTCCAGTTCCGCGTCCATGGGCCCATTTTGCAGCCTTCGCAAAAAAGCTGGGCCGTGGTCGCCGTCCGGCTGGATTCTGACCGGGAAGACACTCCCGGACGTGAGAGGCAGACCGTGACCACGACGACCCATCCCGCTCCACCCCTCCTCAGCGCGCGCAGGCGCTGGACGGTGCTGGCCGTCTGCTGCCTGAGCATGTTCCTGGTGGGCCTGGACACCACCATCGTCAATGTGGGCCTGCCCGCGATCGGCCACGGCCTGGGCGTCGGGACGCACGGCCTCGAATGGACGGTGGATGCCTACACCCTCGTCCTGGCGGCCCTGCTGATCACGGCGGGTGCTCTGGCGGACCGGTTCGGACGCCGACGGGTGTTCCGGACGGGGCTGGTCGTATTCGCGGCGGCCTCGCTGGTCTGCGCGGTGGCCCCTTCGGTGGAGGTGCTCATCGCGGCCCGCGCGGCGCAGGGCATCGGAGCTTCCATGCTCAGTCCCGTCGCCCTGGCCATCGTGGTGAACGCGATGCCCGATCCCAAGGAGCGAGCGCAGGCCATCGGTATCTGGGCGTCGGTCTTCGGTCTGAGCATGGCGGCCGGCCCGGTCACGGGCGGCGCTCTCATCGCCGCGCTCGGCTGGCGGTCGGTGTTCTGGATCAACGTGCCGGTTGTCGTGGCGGCCCTGGTGCTCACCGCGGTGTTCGTGCCGGAGTCCCGGGCGCGGCGTGCCGGGCGGCTCGACCTTCCCGGTCAGGCCCTGCTGACCGTGGTCATCGGAGCCTCGGTCGGCGTCCTCATCGAAGGACCGCGCATCGGCTGGACGTCGGCGGCGGCACTGGCCCTATACGCGGTGGTCGCCGTGGCGATGGCCGCCTTCATACGGGTGGAGTCCCGTCTGCACGAACCGTTGATGGACCTGGCGCTCTTCCGGCGCCCGGTCTTCGGCGGTGCGGTTGTGGGCGCCGTGGCGGTCTTCACCGCGCTGAACGTCACGCTGCTGCTCAACACCCTCTACCTGCAGCACACCCGTGAATGGACACCGTTGGCGGCCGGTCTGGCGACCCTGCCCATGGCGGTCGGTGCGACCGTCTGCGCGCCCTGGTCCGGCCGCCTGGTCGGTCGCGTCGGACCGCGGCTGCCACTGGCCCTGGCCGGCGGCTTCCTCACGGCCGGCGGACTGTGCCTGGTCCGGCTGGAGACGCACACGAGCGTGGCCCTGCTCCTGGTGGCCTACGCGCTTATCGGCGTCGGCTTCGGCTTCGCCAACGCCCCGATCACCAACACGGCCGTCAGCGGATTGCCCCCGGCCCGCGCCGGTGTCGCCGGCGCGATCACCTCCACCGCACGCCAGTTCGGCTCCGCCGTCGGCATCGCCATCGCCGGCGGTCTGGTCACGGCCGCCGACCCTGCGGAGCTCGCCCACGCGTCCCGCCCGGGCTGGGTCCTGGTCGCCGCGTGCGGAGTACTCCTCCTCTTCATCGCCCGCGCAGCCGGTCCGAAGAACAACACCCCGCGCCCCGGGCCCGCGCCGGCGCGTTGAGCCGCACGCCGGCCGCCGAAGGCGTCAGCTGCTGGAAGGCCTTGGGTGCCTCCCGAAGGACGGGACGTCGGCCACCGGCACGTCCAGGCGCAGCCTGACGCAGCGCATGGGGTGGCACCAGGCCCCGCCGCACAGCGGTATCGGCACTGATCTCGCTGCCTGAGCGGGGAGGACAAGCATGACGTTCAAGATGCGCGGCTGCCATAGGTGGCTTCGGGCACTGGGTGCCGGCCCGGCGCAGCATCAGCGGCCCGAGCGAATTCGCCTCCTTCGTCTGCTACGGTCCCGTCGCCTCCCGCCTGAAGGACCTGGCCAGGATCGCGGGCGCGCGATGGCAGGCGGAGGAGTGTTTCCAGGCCGCCAAAGGCGAGTGCGGCCTGGACCACGACCAGGTCAGGCGCTACCGGGCCTGATACCGGCGCATCACTCCGCTATGGCGGCCATGGTCTACCTGACTGCCGTCCGCGCCCGAGAAACCAGAAGGGGCAGCGGATGCGACGACCGAACCCCCTACCCCTCAGCGTCCCGGAAATCCGCCGGATGATCGCACACGTCGTCGTCACGCCCCACTGCCCCACTGCCCCACTGCCCCAGCAACGATCTCCGCCTGCGCTGGTCACGCTACCGACGCACCAGCCAAGCCCGAGCCCGCCGCTGCCACTACAAACGCCGAGGCCACCATCCCCAGATGCGGTTGCATTAGTAGGGCGGCTCGGCCGTGGTGGCGAAGCTGACGCTCGGCCGCTGGAACGGCGTCACCCTTGCTCGCCGGCCTCGACGCGGTCGAACACGCCCGCGCGCAGGTCGGCGCAAGGGATGGTGAAGTGCAACTGACCCATGTCGCCCCACTGCCAGCCCGCGAAGCCCGCGTCCGTACGAATGCCGTCCGAGTCGAGTTGCAGCAGCAGCCGCCAGTCCTCGGGCACCGCGATGTCCGGAGTCCGTCTGGCGAACTGCTTGCGGGCGTCCGCGGTCGGGGACGAGTGCAGCGCCCACGGCCAGCCGAACGCCTGGTGTTTCCCGCCCCTGACGGGCCAGCGCAGCCGGTGGTCCTCTTCGGTCAAATCCCTCATCTCGGTGGAGTACCGGACCCACACGTCGTAGTCGAAGCGGTCCGAGCCGGGCCCCTGGATGAGATCCTGCACCTCCACTTCCTCGCAGTCCGGCAGCGTCACGACGGGGACCGGCCGCACCGGGGTAGGCAGAAAGCGCGCAGCCGGGTCCGGGGCACTGACTTCGACGGCTTCGGTCACGGCGGCGGGGACGACGCGCCACAGCGCGGGATCCTCCCAGGAACCACGTGAGTCGGCGGCGTTCAGGGTGCCGTGGAAGAAGTTCAGCAACAAGCCGTCCGCGTCCGGCGGCAGTTCATCGGCCAGCAGTGGCGTGAACTCGGCGAGGTCGAGCACCGCCAGCAGACTCAGCGGCATCCCGTCGGCCACGGGCCATGGCGTGCCCGGTTCCAGCAGCGCGCCTCCGCCGAAGCGGTTATGGCCCCGGGTCGGCTCACCCTCGGTGATGAGGTCGAGGCGGTATCCGGGACGGGCCAGATCGGCGACCCGGTTGCCCAGTCCCTCGCCGAGGTGGCGGACGGCCAGCGTGCGGGATGTGACGGTGTCGAGAAGCATACGGCCACACGCTACTCTCCCCGACCGGGGCACCTGCGGCCACGGGAACCATCCGGAACGATCAGGTGAAGCCGCGCCCGGCCGCCACCCCAGATGCGGTGCAGTACTAACCGCCGCCGCTTGGGCGCGCCCTTCGTGGTGCCGCCGTTATCGGACGATGGCTCCGCCCGGCCTGGCAGGGCGTCCGGCCCTTCCGGAACCAGATGATCTCCTCCCACACAGGCGTCAGGAGGGGCGAGGAGAGTTCGGGCGACAGCGTCATCGCGTCTCTCGCAGCACAGCGTCTCGTGTTTCAGCTGGGGGCTCCTCCGGCCGTTCGGCCGAGTCGGTCACAGCGTGCGCGAAGGCGTTCAGTCCCGCGAGAAGCTGTGCTCGCTGGCCAGGGGCCACAGCGGTGAGAACCTGGTGAATCGCCCGCGAGCGTTGTTCGACCAGTGCGTTCACGGCGTCGTGGCCGGGGGTCGTCAGGAAGAGGCCGATCTCCCTGCGGTTGGGGGGTTGTTGCTCTCGACGCAGAAGCCCTGCCGCCTCCAGCCTGTCGCACAGTCTGCTCGCGGCAGGCACGACCGCACCGGCCGCCTCGGCAAGGCATGTGAGGTTGATACCGGGAGACCGCCGCACGCTCAGCAGCGCCTGCCACTGAAGTGCGGACAACCGCGGCGGAGAGGTGGCCTGAGCGGCGCCGGCCCACGTGGTGACCAGCGCTTCGGCGGCTTCCGCCACTGCGCGGGCGAAGTCGTACAGAGGATCCTCAGGCAAACCCGCGTGTCTCAACTCGCCGTCACCTTCTTGTGGACGATGCCCGGTCTCCCACCAGGAGCCAGCCGGTACGGTCGTCTCTCCAACCCCGTCGTAGCGCACGTGCGATCGAGAAGAGGGCGACGCGGTCGCATCCAGAGCAGATGCGCGACCGCATGTCGGACCGGGGACGAACCCGGACCACTGGGCGGCCCGTCGCGTCACTGCGGCCGGCATGGACCCTCCGCTGCCTCGGCCTGCCGCGACACCACGTCAACGGCGGGGCGCGTACCGCAACCGAGTTGGCGCTCAGCCGCTGGTGAGCAGCGTCGCACCGATGGTGTCGGCCGCGGTGAGCAGTTCATAGGTTCCGGTCAGGCGCAGCAGGGCGGCCGGCTGTTCCTGAAGCCCGGACACCAGCAGGTGACCTGCTTCTCCATACATGCGGCGACGCAGGCGCAGCAGCACGTTGAGGCCGCTGGAGTCCATGAAGGACACCCCTGAGAGATCCACCCTCAAGGTCTTGCCGCCCATAGGGAGAACCAGGGCGGCGTCGGCGACTGCGGGCGCAGTCGCCAGATCCATTTCCCCAACGACCTTGAGCAACATCACGTCGGGGTGTTGTTCGACGGTTACAGCGAAGTCGTGCACGGTTCGCCCCCCAATCAGGGGTCGAGCCCATCACGGCGGTCAGCAGGACCCTGACGCCGTCAAGCGTGCGGCATGCGGCCGCACACAGCCGAGTAAGACCACCTGTACCGCTCCCGGGCCACCGAAGTGGTGTGACGGGGGACGGCGTGAGGCCTCCCACGAGACCAGGCTGGCTTGCCACCAGCATGGCACAAAACCATTGCCTCCTGTCAACTGTTTCCCTATGCGCCTGGCCGATGGGGTGTTCGCCCAACCGTGACCGCCGTGTCATGCGGTGTGGGTGGTACGAGCGTGTCGACGGCTGGGCGACACGGCTGTGTGCATCGGCCCGCCGGACAGTTCGGCGGAGCGCCGGCCCGGCTGCAGGCCCTGACGGGCGGGCATGGCGCCCGTCAGTCGGCTCGGTGTGGCGCGCCGAGCCGGCCCGTTGGGTCTGCCGCGCGCGGTGGAACGGCAGCGGCCGGACAGCGGCACGGTGGCCCGGGCACCGGAGGACGTGGCGCCACCTCGGCCAGCCGGCAGAGCCTGCCTGCCGGACGGCGCGGCCGACCACCCAGCACGGAACGCGCGGGACGCACGCAGCACCGGGGCGTGCGGCGGAGGCGGTGGTGGGGGGCGCCGGCGCTGGCACTGGAACTGGCGGCGCTCGAACGCGCCGACTCCCTCGCCGGGGAACTTCACCGGCTGGAACACGAGCTGGCCGAAACCAACAGCGGCGTCATGGCACTGTACGTGCAACTGGAAGAACGCGACCAGGCTCTGCGCCAGGCCCACGGCCAGACGCTGCGTGCCCTGGAAGACGCCCTGCGGCCCAGGCCGCTCCACGTCGACGGCCTCGAACTGGCCGTCCGCTACGCACCCGTCAGCGACGACGCCCCCAGCGGCGGAGATCTGTACGACTGGTTCGCCCTTCCCGACGGCACCATCCACATCACCCTCGTCGACGCCCTCGGACACGGCGTCACCAGCACCCGCACCGCGCTCACCGTCACCCACGCCGTGCGCACCCTCGCCCTGGAAGGCCACCCCTTGAGCAGCATCGTGGCCCGTACCGACACCATCCTCAGGCCCTTCGACCGAGACGTCATGGCCACCCTGCTTCTTGCCCGCCTCAATCCCACGACCGGCCGCCTCGCCCTCGCCAACGGCAGCCACCCCCCAGCTCTCGTCGTCCGCGAGGACCACACAGCCGACTACCTCGAAGCGCGGCCGGGGGGTCGGCTTTCCCTCACCGGGCAGCGACCGCCTGCTGACCACAACCCTCCACCCCGGCGATCTGCTTCTGCTCTACACCGACGGCCTCACCGAAAGCCGCCGAAACCCCCTGGAGGGAGAAGCCCGGCTGATCGAAGCCGCCCGCCGCCACCACCCCCACCCCACCGCCATCATCCCCAGCGCCATCGCCTCGGACATGCTCACCGACACCCTCCACCAGGACGACACCCTCGCCATCGCCGCCCGGCTGCTCTCACCCCCTGCCCAGGCGAACGCCCCACGCTGAGCCACCGAGTTCCGCCACAGGGCCGCGCACTCGAAGGCCGGCCCCGGACCTGCCCGACGGCCGCCCGGCGGGTTCTCGGGGCGCGGCGACGGTGACACCTCGGGTGCCGCATCGTCCCCGAAGAGCCGGCGACAGGACGCCGGCTCGGGCTCCGGGTTTCGTGCTCCTGGTTCCTGGTCGTCACCGCGGCTCTCTCCGCGGTGACGTTCGTCCTCTCCCGCGTCGTCGGTTCCGCACCGAGCGGCTGTCGTTGGCGACGGAAGCGAAGTCCGCGTGAGGGGTGTCTCCCTCACTCCACTCCCCTCACCCCACTCGCTTCATCGCACGGTCGCGCAGTGCTCCGCCAGCAGGGCCAACCGCGCCTGCCGCTCGCCGCGACGGGCCTTCACATAGGCGATCTGCCGACGGGGTGTGCAGCCACGCGACAGTTTCGCCTGGTCCGACCCGGTGGAGTAGTGGATCTCGGTGAGCCCCTCGCTCAACGCCAGCCGGAGCAGCTCGTAGTAGACGAGGCCGAAGTAGAGCGGCACCCTGCCCTGCGCGTCGTAGTCGAAGCCCGCCTGGCGCGCGTACAGCTCGCCCCGGTGGGTGAAGGTGAGAGCGAAGCCGGCCAGTCGCCCCTCCAGGTGCGCGGTCGTGACGCGGGCCGCCGACGCGGCGTTGACGCTGACGCTCCGCAGCACGGACCGGAACGCGTCCGGGTCCGCCGGCGTGCCGTGCTTGGCGTACAGCGCCAGTTCCAGTGGGACGAGCTCGTCGATCAGGCCCTCGCTCAGCGGCTGCGTACGGTAGCTGACGCCCGCCGCGTCCAGCAATCGCATCTCGCGCGTGATGTTTCGCCGGCGGTGGGAGCCGAACCGGGACAGATAGGCATCGAAGCCGCCCTCCTTCGGCACGGTCAGCGAATAGGCGGTCTGCCCGGGCATCGCGGCGTATCCGCGCCCGTCCAGGACGGAACGCAGCAGCGTGTCGTCCTCGTCCACGTACAGGAAGGAAACGGACTCCATGTCCGCGTCCCAGGCCTCCGCTTCCGCAGCCTCGACCAGTGCCGTCAGGGTCTCGCGCTGCCCGTCCGGCCCCAGCTCGCGGGCCACTCCCGCCTTGGTGTGCGAGGGGTTTCGCCCGCCGCAGGCCAGGGCCGGCAGCAGCTCGGCGGCCCAGGGCGCCGCCTCACCGGTCGCCGCCCGGTGAATGGTGTCGACCACGCGGCCCGGGCTGCAGAAGACGAACGGCGTGCCCGAATGCAGCGGGTAGGCGGGCAGGACCCCGACGACCTCACCGCTTACCGCGGCGGTGAAGTAGTACGGCGCCGGATCGGCAGTGGCCTGGGCGTGGCGGAGCCAGGGGCTCGCGGCATAGAAGCCGCGCGGGCCGAGCAGTTCGTCCCACCGTTCCGTGCCCCCTTCCTCCAGGGCACGGCCGACGGTCACGTCGGGAGACTTCGGACGTCGGCCCGTCACGGTGGTCATCGTCCACCCCCGCGCGTTCCGGCCGAGGCCTCGATCCGAGGCGTCAGCTGGCCCAGCGCGGCCTCCGCCCGCCGCACCGCGTCGCCCGTGGTGTCGCCGACCGCGACGACGTAGCCGAGCAGGTCGAGGTTGCTCTCAGCGGGACGTACGGTGTCGCCGGGGTGCGCCTCCAGGTCCACGTCCACGACACCCGGGACGCGCAGGGCCAGGTCCACTCCGTCGATCGAGGTGAGTGTTCCGGACTCCCGCGCGGCGAGGTAGCGGGAAGCGGCCGCCCCGCTCCGGGTCGCGGTGAGGTCCGCGGGTTGTCCGGCGTGCAGCCGGACGACCTCACGCTGGAGGTAGATCCCGGTGGCTTCGCGGATGAGCTGGGTGATCTCGGCGCCGGGCATGCGGCCGTTGACCTCGACGATGAAAGGGCCCTTCTCGGTCATCTTCACCTCGACGTGCGCGGCCCCGAAGTCGTGGCCGACCGCCTCCAGCGCGCGGCGGGCGAGTTCGGTGCACTCCTCACGCACCGATGGCGACAGCATCGACGGGAAGGTGTCGCCCATCTCCACGAAGTGCGGATGGGACCCGAGCGCCTTGTCCGTGACGCCGAGAAAGGTCCGCTCGCCCCCCGCGAGGACGGACTCGACGCTCACCTCGAAGCCGATCAGGTACTCCTCGACCAGGGCTCCGGGCCGTCGGGGCTGGCCGCGGAAGTCGGTCGGCTTGCCGCTGATCTCCCGGTAGGCGTCCCTGACTTCGGCGGGCGTACGGCACAGGGTGACGCCGATGCTCGCCGATTCCGTCATCGGTTTGACGACGCAGGGGTAGCCGAACCGGTCGGCGGCGGCCAGCGCGTCCTCCTCACTCGTCGCCTGGTGGAAGCCCGGCACGGCGACACCGGCGGCGGCGCAGGCCTGTCGCATCAGGAGCTTGTCCCGGCAGGTCCTGGCACTCTGTGGGCTCAGGCCGGGTAGACCGAGGCGGGCGGCCACCTCGGCGACGATCGGGATGTTGTAGTCGGTCACCGTCATGACGCCACGCAGCCGGCCCGCGGCGCGGAAGGGCTCCAGGGCCGCGGCCACGGCGTCGACGGAGTTGGTGTCCGTTCGGACTATTTCGTCGATGTGCCGCGCGAAAACCTCCTGGGCGAGGCTGACGACGCGGTAGCGGTCGGGGTCGTTGCTCACCAGCACGACGTGGAAACCGAGTTCGTGGGCGGCGCGCAGCGGGGTGAGACCGAAGTTGGACAACTGGCTCTCGACGACGGCGAGTACACCCGGCCGGGCCGGGGAGGACGAGGGGGTCATACGCGCTGTTCTCCGTGTTCAGGGGTGGGATGCGGGCGGGGCGGGGTCCGGCCGGCGGCCGCCACAGCCGCGAGGATAGGGCCACGTGCCGCCAGGCTGACCAGCAGGGCGGCGAGGGTGAAGGCGGCCGGGAGGGACAACGCGGCGGTCGCACCGAGGTTCTCCGCCACGAGTCCTCCCACGGCGGACCCGGTCGCGCCCCCGATCGCGATGAAACTGCCGACGCCCGCGAAGGCCTGTGTCGCCTTCTCCTGGTCGGTCATGTCACCGATGAGCTGGAACTCCTCCGCCCCGGCCGGCGCTATGGGCAGGCCGCTCAACAGGAGCAGTCCGCCCAGCAGCAGCATCGTCCAGGTCTCGTCCGCTCCGGCGTTCTGAGCCGGACGGACGGACGGCAGCAGGGCCAGCGCGACCGTCAGGACGACCAGCAGCCGCAGATAGCGGCGGTAGGTCGGACCGCCCCACGTGCGGGCGCCGTACAGCAGACCGCCGATGACGCTGCCGACCGACTGGACGGCCACCAGAGTGCCGGCGAACGCGGCGGGCGAGCCCTGGTCCTGAAGGGTCGCCGTGACGGCGATCGCCAGGGCGCTCGACAGCGCCGCCGTGAGGGCGATCGCGACGAGCACCGACAGCGCCGCGGCCCGCGCGGGTCCACCACGCTGCTCGGCGTCCGCCGTTCCCCGGACCGGGCCGGCCGGGCGACGTGCCGCGCCGGGGCGGCGGCGTACCGCTGGCGCCTGCCCGTATCCGAGGCCACCGGCGCCCAGCAGCACCGCCGTCACCAGCAAGGCGCTGCCGGCGCCGGCGAGAGCGCCGAACAAGGTGACCACCGTGGGCCCGAGGACGAACAGCAGCTCGCTGAGCGTCGCTTCGAAGGAGTACGCGCGCTGGCGCAGACCTGGATCCGCTGTCAGGTGCGGCCACAGCGCCCGCATCGACGCGCCGACGGGCGCCGTGACGAGCCCTGCCGCGCACGCGCCGACGAGCAGCGCCCAGACCGGCGCCGTGCCCGCGCCGAGGGCAACCGCGATCAGCAGCAGCCCGGCCGCCGGCGCGCTGGCACGCAGGACCCGGCTCGGCGCGTAGGTCGTGGACAGCTCCGTGTGCGCGGTGTCGGCCATATGGAACTCCCAGA
>NZ_JBEXQK010000035.1:0-66895 GCF_040612535.1 Streptomyces sp. NPDC006368 | reverse complement strand
GCCCTTGTTCTGCTCGTTCCATTCGGCACGGGCGGTGTTGAGCCGCACGGCTCAGCCGTTTCGTTTATGGTTCCGCTGGTTCCGCTGTTCATGGCAGGCGAATTCAGGCCCGCCGCGGAGCCCTTATTTGTATACGGCCCCGCTGTTAATTCCGGACGCTCGCCGTGTTTACGTGACGTTGCGAAGTCCTCACGCGCAGCCGGTGGGCCCCGAGCGAGCGCTCCGCGTGCAGGGCGGTGAGCGCCCGCGCCCGTTCCGCGTCGCCGCGCGCCACCGCGTCGACGATCGCGCCGTGCTCGGCCCACGCCTCCACCGGGTGGGCCGGCTGGTCGACCGCGTACATCCAGCTGATCTTGTGTCGCAGCTGGGTCAGCAGAGCGGTCAGACCGGGGCTGCCGGACGCCTGGGCGAGGGTCTCGTGGAACCAGCCGCCGAGCGACCGCAGGTCATCCCCCTGGCCGCGGCGTGCCCGCTCCTGGCCCAGCCTGACCAGGCCGCGCAGCACTTTCAGGTGCGCCTCGGTGCGCCGCTGGGCCGCCCGCGCCGCCCCGAGCGGCTCCAGGAGCGTACGGATCTCCAGCACATCGGCCGCCTCCTGCTCGGTGGGTTCGGCGACGCACGCGCCCGCGTGCCGGCGGGTGGTGACGAAGCCCTCCGACTCCAGGGTGCGCAGCGCCTCACGGACCGGGACGCGGGAGACGCCGTAGCGGCGCGCCAGCTGCTCCTCGGTGAGCCGGCTGCCGCGCTCGAAGACACCGGACACGATGTCGTCGCGAATCGCCGTGCATACCGAGTGCGCGG
Source organism: Streptomyces sp. NPDC006368 (assembly GCF_040612535.1). Classification (NCBI taxonomy): domain Bacteria; kingdom Bacillati; phylum Actinomycetota; class Actinomycetes; order Kitasatosporales; family Streptomycetaceae; genus Streptomyces; species Streptomyces sp. NPDC006368. The sequence goes on along the minus strand of NZ_JBEXQK010000035.1, from coordinate 66,094 downwards.
GAATGCGCATACCGAACCTCCGACTTAATCCGCGCGAAACAGCGTGCGATCGACGAGTTGACGAGTGTTCAGTGACTCTATTGCAACCCGGCTGGATTTCCGACGCCTGATCGAAATCCATGGATATCTTTTGGCCGACGCGGGCACTGCGCGGGCACGACGAAGGCCCCGGCTCATGGCGGGCCGGGGCCTTCGGGAAGCGGGTGCCGCCCTGGAGAGGCGCGGGGGGTCAGACCGCGACGCCGTGCGCGCGCAGGTACGCGACGGGGTCGATGTCCGAGCCGTACTCGGCACTCGTGCGGGCCTCGAAGTGGAGGTGCGGGCCGGAGGAGTTGCCGGTGGAGCCGGCGAGCCCGATCTGCTGGCCCGGCATGACGCGCTCGCCGACCGAGACGCTGATGGACGACAGGTGGCCGTACTGGGTGTACGTGCCGTCGTTCATCCGGATCACGACGTTGTTGCCGTACGCGCCGCCCCAGCCGGCCTCGACGACGGTGCCCAGGCCCACGGAGACGACCGTGGTGCCGGAGGCCGCGTGGAAGTCGATGCCGGTGTGGCTGCCGGAGGACCACATGGCGCCGCCGGTCTGGTAGCCGGTGCTGACGTACGAGCCGGCGACCGGGAGCTGGAAGGAGTTGAGGCGCTTGCGCTCGGCCTCGCGGGCGGCGCGCTCCTCGGCGTCCCGGGCTGCCTTGGCGCGGGCCTCGGCCCTGCGCTTCGCCTCGGCCTCGGCCTTCGCCTGGGCCTCGGCGAGGGCGGCGGCCTCCTCGGCCTCCCGCTCCTGGGCTTCGGCCTGGGCGTCCACGCGGTCGGCGAGCGTGTCGGTGATGACCGCCTGGCTGAGGCCGGTGTCCTCAAGGGCGCGGGTGTCCGTGTCGGCGGCGAGCGCCGGGGAGGCGAGGGTTCCGATGACGCCGGTGGTGGCGAGGGCCGCGACGCCGGCGACATGTGCGCGCTTGCGGCTCAGGCGGCTCGGGGCACGGTGTTTCCCGGTGGTACGGGTGAACGCCATGAAGCAGTTGGTCCTTTCCTTCCTTCTCGCCTACCGGGTTAGCTGACGGGTTCGGAGCAGGAAGGTCTCCTACGGGCCCCTCCGCACGGATGCGAAGGCGTCCGATTCACCCCAGGGACTGCGTATGGCGGGTCCCCGGCTCCCCGGGCTCGCGCCCGATGGGGATTCGGCGATGACTGTCCGGTGCCGCGGGTGCGGCGGGTGCAGCGGGCGGACAGCGCATCAGACGCTAAGCGGCTGATCTTTCAATCACCAAACAGACACGGTTTTTTGTAGTGCACGCCACAGGGCAGACACGTAACCTCCCCAACAAAACGGACATACGACGGAACCCCGGCACCCATGGTGGATGCCGGGGTTCCGCATGGCGCGGACGCCCGAAACGGCCGCCGATGCGGACGCCGGAAGCGGCCGCAGCGAGCCGGCACGGAGCGACGCCGGGTCAATCAGCCGGTGACAACGGTCACTTCACCGATCCCCAGCGCCTCGACCGGTTCCTTGATCTGGGCGGCGTCACCGACGAGCACGGTGACCAGACGGTCCACCGGGAAGGCGCTGACGACCGCCGCGGTGGCCTCCACGGTCCCGGTCTCGGCCAGGCGGGCGTACAACTGCGCCTGGAAGTCGTCCGGGAGGTGCTGCTCGACCTGGTCGGCGAGGGTGCCCGCGACGGACGCGGCCGTCTCGTACTTGAGGGGGGCCACGCCCACCAGGTTCTGGACGGCGACATCGCGCTCGGCGTCGGTCAGGCCCTCGGCGGCCAGGGTGCGCAGCACCTTCCACAGGTCGTCCAGCGCCGGGCCGGTGTTCGGGGTGTCGACCGAGCCGCTGATGGCGAGCATCGCGGCGCCGTTCCCCTCGGGACCGGAGCGCAGCACCTGGCCGAAGGCCCGCACGCCGTAGGTGTAGCCCTTCTCCTCGCGCAGGACGCGGTCCAGGCGCGAGGTGAGGGTGCCGCCCAGGCAGTACGTGCCGAGCACCTGGGCCGGCCAGACGCGGTCGTGACGGTCGGGGCCGATGCGCCCGATCAGCAGCTGCGTCTGCACGGCGCCGGGCCGGTCCACGATGACGACCCGGCCGGTGTCGTCGGCGGTGACCGGCGGCACGGGGCGGGGCTCGGCCGCGTCCCCGGTCCAGGCGCCGAGGGTGTCGGCGAGGACCGCGTCCAGGTCGACGCCGGTGAGGTCGCCGACGACGACCGCGGTGGCCGTGGCGGGCCGGACATGGGCCTCGTAGAAGCCGCGCACGGCGGCGGAGTCGATCCGCGCCACGGTCTCCTCGGTGCCCTGGCGGGGGCGGGACATGCGCGAAGTGGCCGGGAACAGCTCCTTGGAGAGCTGCATCGCGGCGCGGCGGCCGGGGTTGGCGATCTCGTGCGGGATCTCGTCGAGCCGGTTGCGGACCAGGCGCTCGACCTCGCCGTCGGCGAAGGCGGGCGCGCGCAGGGCCTCGGCGAGCAGTCCGAGGGCCTTGGCCAGGCGGGAGACCGGCACCTCCAGGGAGACCCGCACGCCGGGGTGGTCGGCGTGCGCGTCGAGCGTGGCGCCGCAGCGCTCCAGCTCGGCGGCGAACTCCTCCGCCGTGTGCTTGTCGGTGCCCTCCGACAGGGCGCGGGCCATGATCGTGGCGACGCCGTCGAGGCCCTCCGGCTCGGCCTCCAGGGGGGCGGCGAGGAAGAGCTCCACGGCCACGACCTGCTGGCCGGGGCGGTGACAGCGCAGCACGGTCAGGCCGTTGTCCAGGGTGCCGCGCTCGGGGGCCGGGAAGGCCCAGGGCTTGGCGGCGCCCGGCTGCGGCTGCGGGTGGAACTCCATGGACGTCAGGGACACAGCGGCGTCGCTCACTGGTCGGCCCCCTCTTCTTCCTGCTCGCTGTGGTCGGCGTCGCCGTGTTCGGCGGTCACGGGCTCGTAGACCAGTACGGCCCTGTTGTCCGGGCGCAGGCGGGCCTTGGCGACGGCCTGCACCTCCTCGGCGGTGACGTCCAGCACGCGCTGGACGGCGGTGAGCGCCAGCTGCGGGTCGCCGAACAGCACGGCGAACCGGCACAGTTCGTCCGCGCGGCCGGCGACCGTGCCGAGCCGGTCCAGCCACTCCCGCTCCAGCTGGGCCTGGGCGCGCTCCATCTCCTCGGGCGTGGGGCCCTCGGCCGCGAACCGGGCCAGCTCGTCGTCGATCGCGGTCTCGATGTCCGGCACCTCGACGCCGCCGGAGGTCTTCACGTCCAGCCAGCCCAGCGAGGGCGCCCCGGCGAGGCGCAGCAGCCCGAAACCGGCCGTCACGGCCGTGCGGTCGTGGCGCACCAGGCGGTTGTGCAGCCGGGACGACTCGCCACCGCCGAGGATGGTGAGGGCCAGGTCGGCGGCGTCGCACTCGCGCGTGCCGTCGTGCGGGAGCCGGTAGGCGGCCATCAGGGCGCGGGCCGGGACCTCCTCCTCGACGATCCGGCGCAGCTGCTCGCCGATGACCTCGGGCAGCGTGCCGTCACGCGGCGGCTGCTTGCCGTCGTGGGAGGGGATGGAGCCGAAGTACTTCTCGATCCAGGCGAGCGTCCGCTCGGGGTCGATGTCTCCGACGACCGACAGGACGGCGTTGTTGGGCGCGTAGTACGTGCGGAAGAAGTTCCGCGCGTCCTCCAGGGTGGCGGCGTCCAGGTCGGCCATCGAGCCGATGGGGGTGTGGTGGTAGGGGTGGCCCTCCGGGTAGGCGAGGGCGGTCAGCCTCTCGAAGGCCGTGCCGTACGGGACGTTGTCGTACCGCTGGCGGCGCTCGTTCTTGACGACGTCCCGCTGGTTCTCCATGGACTCCTCGTCGAGCGCGGCGAGCAGCGAGCCCATCCGGTCCGCCTCGAGCCACAGGGCCAGCTCCAGCTGGTGGGCCGGCATGGTCTCGAAGTAGTTGGTCCGCTCGAAGCTGGTGGTGCCGTTGAGCGAACCACCGGCGCCCTGGACCAGCTCGAAGTGGCCGTTCCCCTTCACCTGCTGCGAGCCCTGGAACATCAGGTGCTCGAAGAGGTGGGCGAGCCCGGTACGGCCCTCGACCTCGTGCCGCGAGCCGACGTCGTACCAGAGGCACACCGCGGCGACCGGGGTCAGGTGGTCCTCGGAGAGCACCACGCGCAGGCCGTTGGCCAGCCGGTGCTCGGTCGCTGTCAGGCCTCCGGAGCCGGCCTGGGCTGTGGCCGTGTGACCCATGGGCATGTACGTCCCTTCGATCGCGATGTGAAAAGTCCTGCCACTGTATGCAAGCGGACCGACACCTGGCGAAGTTCCCGTCCCGCCGATCCGTCCCTCTTCCGGGTCGCGGTCGGCGTTGTCGGTGGGACGGTCCACAATGGTCGGCGTCAGATCAGCCTTTGCCTGGTGAAGGAGCGCAGCCGCGATGGCCCGCCGCAGCACGAAGACCGCGCAGCCCGACGACTTCGAGGAGAGGATCCTCGACATCGACGTCGTCGACGAAATGCAGGGCTCCTTCCTCGAGTACGCGTACTCGGTGATCTACTCCCGGGCCCTGCCGGACGCCCGTGACGGGATGAAGCCGGTACAGCGCCGGATCGTGTACCAGATGAACGAGATGGGGCTGCGGCCCGACCGCGGCTTCGTGAAGTGCGCCCGGGTCGTCGGCGAGGTGATGGGCAAGCTCCACCCGCACGGCGACGCGTCGATCTACGACGCGCTGGTGCGCATGGCGCAGCCCTTCTCCATGCGGGTGCCGCTGGTCGACGGCCATGGCAACTTCGGCTCCCTCGGCAACGACGACCCGCCCGCGGCCATGCGGTACACCGAGTCCCGGATGGCCGCCGCGGCGCTGATGATGACCGAGTCGATCGACGAGGACACGGTCGACTTCACGCCGAACTACGACGGCCAGGAGCGGGAACCGGTCGCGCTCCCCGCCGCCTACCCGAACCTGCTGGTCAACGGCGCGTCCGGGATCGCGGTCGGTATGGCGACCAACATGCCCCCGCACAACCTGGGCGAGGTCATCGCCGCGGCCCGCCACCTGATCAAGCACCCGGGCGCCGACCTGGAGACCCTGATGCGGTACGTGCCGGGTCCCGACCTGCCGACCGGCGGGCGGATCGTCGGCCTGTCCGGGATCAAGGACGCGTACGAGTCGGGCCGCGGCACCTTCAAGATCCGTGCCACCGTGGCCGTGGAGAACGTGACGGCGCGCCGCAAGGGCCTGGTCGTGACCGAACTGCCCTTCACGGTGGGCCCTGAGAAGGTGATCGCCAAGATCAAGGACCTGGTCGCGGCGAAGAAGCTGCAGGGCATCGCGGACGTCAAGGACCTCACCGACCGCGCGCACGGGCTGCGGCTGGTGATCGAGGTGAAGAACGGCTTCATCCCGGAGGCCGTGCTGGAGCAGCTGTACAAGCTGACGCCGATGGAGGAGTCCTTCGGCATCAACAACGTGGCGCTGGTCGACGGGCAGCCGCTCACGCTGGGCCTGAAGGAGCTGCTGGAGGTCTACCTCGACCACCGCTTCGACGTCGTACGGCGGCGCAGCGAGTTCCGGCGCGGCAAGAAGCGCGACCGGTTGCACCTGGTGGAGGGCCTGCTCGTCGCGCTCCTCGACATCGACGAGGTCATCCGGCTGATCCGGTCGAGCGACAACTCGGCCCAGGCCAAGGAGCGGCTCATCGAGCGGTTCTCGCTGAGCGAGATCCAGACGCAGTACATCCTGGACACCCCGCTGCGCCGGCTCACCAAGTTCGACCGGATCGAGCTGGAGGGCGAGCGCGACCGCCTCACCAGCGAGATCGAGGAGCTGACCCGCATCCTGGAGTCGGACTCCGAGCTGCGCAAGCTGGTCTCGTCCGAACTGGCCTCGGTGGCAAAGAAGTTCGCCACCGAGCGGCGCACGGTGCTGCTGGAGTCGGCCGGCGCGCCGGTCGCCGCCGCGTCCCTGGAGGTGGCGGACGACCCGTGCCGGGTCCTGCTGTCCTCGACCGGGCTGCTGGCTCGTACGGCGACCGGTGAGCGGTTCGCCGACACCGAGGGCAGGCGCACCAAGCACGACGTGATCGTCTCGGCGGTGCCGGCGACCCAGCGGGGTGACGTGGGAGTGGTGACGTCCACCGGGCGGCTGCTGCGGCTGCCGGTGATCGACCTGCCGCAGCTCCCGGACACGGCCTCCGCGCCGAACCTGTCCGGCGGTGCGCCCCTGTCCGAGTTCCTGACGCTGGCAAAGGACGAGGCGGTCGTCTGTCTGACCACGCTCGACGAGTCCTCGCCGGGCCTGGCGATCGGCACCCTCCAGGGCGTGGTCAAGCGGGTGGTCCCGGACTACCCGGCGAACAAGGACGAGCTGGAGGTGATCACCCTCAAGGAGGGTGACCGGATCGTCGGCGCGGCCGAGCTGCGCACGGGCGAGGAGGACCTGGTCTTCGTCACCTCCGACGCCCAGCTGCTGCGGTACCCGGCGTCCCAGGTGCGTCCGCAGGGCCGCCCGGCGGGCGGTATGACCGGCATCAAGCTGTCGGCCGGTGCCGAGGTGATCTCGTTCACCGTGGTGGATCCGGCCGGTGACGCGGTGGTGTTCACGGTCGCCGGGTCGTCCGGCGCGCTGGACTCCACGGTGGGTACGTCGGCGAAGCTGACGCCGTTCGACCAGTACCCGCGCAAGGGCCGCGCCACGGGCGGTGTGCGCTGCCAGCGGTTCCTGAAGGGTGAGGACATGCTGGTCCTCGCCTGGGCGGGCGCGGCCCCGGCCAGGGCTGCCCAGAAGAACGGCTCCCCCGTGGAGCTGCCCGAGATCGACCCGCGCCGCGACGGCTCGGGCACGCCGCTGGCCCAGCCGGTCGCGGTGCTGGCGGGCCCCGCGTCGTAGGGCGGTCCACGGCGCGTCCACCGTTGCCCCGTGGTCGGTGGGCGCGCCGGGCGATACCGGGGGGCGGCCCGTCAGCGGTCGGTGCGCGCGCCGTGGGCGTCAGCGCCAGGGGATGTTGCGCCAGGGGCTGCCCTCGTCCTCCACGAGCAGCCGGTGGGCGTTGAGGGCGTCCTCGTAGTAGTGGCCGTACTCCTCGTCGTCGAAGCGGAGGACCCTGCCCAGGGTGTACGCCGCCGAGAACTCCTCCCAGGAGCCGTACGCGGCCTTGCTCAGCGCACCGGCGTGCACGATCGCCTGCTCCGCCTGCTGCGGGTCGCAGTAGCGGGCGGCCAGGCCCCAGCGGGCGAGGTTCGGGGCCCTGCCGTAGTCGTACGCGGACGCCGTGGCGACCCAGCCGTCCCCGGGCAGCAGCCCGTCCGCCCGGAAGCGGGCTTCGTACCGCATGATGCGGCGCACCAGCTGCTCCATCTCCGCGACCAGGGCCGGCGGCGCGCCCTGGTCGTGGAGGCTCCCCGCCGCGGTCTCGCGCCACAGGTCGGCGGGCGGCAGCTCCCCGAGGCCCCTGCGGAGCTGTTCGCGCACCCGCAGCGCGTACTCGGGGGCGGCCGGGCTGTTGCGGTAGTCCAGCAGGGCGGCCATCTGCCGCTGCCAGCCGGCGTGGTCGGTGACGCCCCAGGACTCGCGCAGCATGCGTCGCTGGCCGAGGTACTCGCGGTAGACGGTGCCCACTTCGTTCCAGGGCACGCCGTTGCCGACGGCGAGGTGCGCCCCGCAGGCCAGGCCGAAGGCGAGCGGCCCGAAGAGGGGGCCGGTGTGCAGGGCGGTCAGACGGTCGAGGGTCGTGCCGTCGTTCTCCGCGTGGAAGCGGCGCCACAGGGCGCGGTCCTGGGGCGTGGTCGGCAGGAAGAGTGCGGCCGGTGTGCCCGGGTTCACGGCGAGCCACTGACCCGGGTCCCAGTGGGTGCCGGCCACCCAGTCCAGGGTCACCTCGTGGAAAACCCAGTCCGGGTGCCAAGGGGGGAGCATGCCGCGGGTGAGCAGGGGCTTGAAGGGCGCCCCGGTGGCCGGGTCCCGGGTGGCGGGCCAGTGGATGGTGTCGGGCTCGGCGTCGACGCCGTGCCGGTTCTGGCCGATGAACAACTCCTCCCGCGCGAGGAGGCGCAGTTGCGCGTGGACGTCCCCGCGCAGCCGCGCCTCGTACAGCTGTCGCTCGACGTGCGTGGGAGGCACCCAGTTCAGGACCACGGCAGGCTCCGGTAGGGGCTGGCGGGGTCCTGCGTGAGGATGCGGTGCTGGGTGACCGACTCCTGGTGGACGCGTCCGAAGGAGTCCTCGTCGAAGGCGATGACCCGGGCCAGCGCGTACGCCGCCGAGAACGCGCCCCACGATCCGTAGGCCTCCCGGCTCAGCCGCCCCGCCTTGAGGACCGCTTCCTCGGCCTCCCGCGGGTCGCAGAGGCGGGCGCCGAGGGCCATCCGCACGAAGCAGACGATCCGGCCGTAGTCGAACGCGGCCAGCGTGTCGACGCGTTCGTCCGCGCCCAGCACGCCGTCGGCGCGGAACCGCTCCTCGTAGCGGCTGAACCGGGTCACGGTGTCCGTGAACTCCTTGAGGGTCGTCGCGCCCGCGCCGCGCTCGGTGAGGTCGCGCAGGACCGCGTCCAGCCACTCCCCCGTCGAGGGTGTCCGGCCCAGCCGTCCGGCGAGCAGGGTCCGGACGCGCAGGGCGATCGCCTCCTCCCGCCCGGCGAGCCGGGCCCGGTGGAGGGCTGCCAGCTTGTCGCGGAACTGGGCGCGGTTGGTCACGCTCCAGGTGCCGCGCAGGGTGGCGGCGTCCGCGCGGTAGTCGAAGAAGGTCGTGCCGAGCTGGTTCCAGGGGACGCTGTTGTGCACCGACAGGTGGGCGCCACAGGCCAGGCCGTGGGCGAGGGCTCCGTGTGTCGGCCCGGCGGCGTGCGTGAGGAGCTGCCCGCGCTGCGGTCCGCCGGTCCGGGCGGTCATGGTCAGCCACGCCGCGCGGTGGTGCGCTTTCGCCTCGGCGCTGATCGCGCACGGCGTCCCGGGGTTCACCGTCAGCAGCAACTTCCCCCGGTCGGGCCAGCTCCGCGCCAACTCGGCGAGCGTGGTGGACCGGTGGACCCACTCCGGGTGCCAGGGCGCGAGCATGCCCACCGTGTGGACCGCGATGCTCCACCTGCCGGTCAGCGGGTCCTTGACGGGGACGAGGGGGAGACCGGCGCCCGGCGCGTCCGCGTGCAGCCGGCCGACGGGCAGGTACAGCGTGGCGCGGGAGACCGCGGCCAGCTGCGCGTCGCGGTCCCCGCCCTCTGCGGCCTCGTACAGCAGCCGCTCTGTCTCCGTCGGCGGTATCCACCGCGTCGTCCCCGGTATCACGGGGATGATCTTATGAATCGATGTCGGCCGGCTCGTCGTCAGGCTCCGGATCACGCTCCGGCTCCGCGACCGCCGCTGGTTCCGGCTCGGGCTCCGGCTCGCGTACGTAGCGCAGGACGCCCCACATGCTGTGTTCCTCCGGGACGTCCTCCGGACCCGTCACCCGGCAGCCGTCCAGGGCCTTGCGGAGCGCCTCGCCGTCGGTGCCGGAGCCGATGAGGACGAGCTGGGTGAGCCGCTGTTCGCCGGGCGGCCAGGGCTCGGGGTGGAAGCGCAGGAAGCGGCCCACGGTGTGGAGGGTGTAGCGGTTGGCGGGGTCGGCGGTGCCGAAGTCGACGTACCCCTTGGCGCGGTACACGCCCTCGGGGCGGGAGTCGAGGAAGTCCAGCAGCCGGCGCGGGTGCAGGGGCGTGTCGGCGGTGAAGGAGACCGTGTCGTACGCCGCGTGCGGGTGGTGGTCCTCGATGACGTGGAGCTCGTCCAGGTCCTCGAAGGTGAGCTGACGCGGGCCGCCGTCGTCGGCGCGGGCGGCCCGGTCGAAGAGGAGCTCGGGGTCGATCCGGCCGTACGCGGCGTCGATCACCGCGGCCCGGCCGGCGAGCTCGGCGACGGCGGCGTGGACGCGGCGGAGCTCGCCGGGGTCCACGCGGTCGGCCTTGTTGACGACGACGAGGTCGGCGATGCCGAGGTGACGGTCGGTCTCGGGGTGGCGGGTGCGGGTCGCGTCGAACTCGGCGGCGTCGACGACCTGGACGAGTCCGCCGTACACGATCCGCTCGTTGTCGCTGGCGAGGATCATCCGCACCAGCTCCTGCGGTTCGGCGAGGCCGCTGGCCTCGATGACGATGACGTCGAGGCGGGCGGCGGGCCTGGTGAGGGTCTCCAGGTAGGTGTCGAGCTCGCTCGCGTCGACGGCGCAGCACAGGCATCCGTTGCCGAGGGAGACGGTGGAGCCGACCTGGCCGGCGACCGTCATGGCGTCGATCTCGATCGAGCCGAAGTCGTTGACCATGACCCCGATGCGGGTGCCTCTGGCGCTGCGCAGAAGGTGGTTGAGCAAGGTTGTCTTGCCCGACCCGAGGAAACCCGAGAGGACGACGACGGGGATCTGCTCCTGCACGCTGCTCAAGGGGCACCTTTCTCGGTCGGCTCCGCTCCGGCCGCTACGGCTGCGACGCGGCTGCGGCTGGGGCCGTCAGCGGCGTTCGGCGGCTGCGGCTCCCGCGGCCCCCAGGATAGGCGCGGCCGTCGGGCGCACGGCCGTGCCACCACCCGGCAGGGCCACGGACCGTGGTGAGAGGTTGGCCACGCAGCGGGCCGCCGGACATTCCCCCGAGGCGGGTGCGCCCTTTACCGTTCCTGGCATGAGCCCCGCACCGACGCCCACCCCTGCCGCCGCCGTGCGCGCCTCCGCGCGGCGGCGGCGGTTCGGCTGGCCGCAGCGGGTCTTCTCGCAGGTCCTGCTGATGCAGCTGGCCATCGCCACCGGTGTCACGGTGCTGGCCACCGGCCTGTTCCTCGCGCCGCTCAGCGACCAGCTCGACGACCAGGCGATGCGGCGCGCGCTCGCCATCGCCGGGACCACCGCCTCACCCGAGGTGGCCGCGGAGCTGTTGGCCTTCCCGCCCGCCGCCGCCGGGCCCGTGCAGGCCGAGGCGGAGCGGATCCGGACGGCGACCGGCGCCGAGTACGTGGTGATCATGGACAGGCGCGGCGTGCGGTGGTCGCACACCGACCCCGCCCAGATCGGCAAGGTCGTCTCCACCGACCCCAGCGAGGTCCTCGCGGGCCAGGACGTCATGGAGATCGACAGCGGCACCCTCGGGCGCTCGGCCCGGGGCAAGGTCCCGCTGCGTGAGGCGGACGGCGACATCGTCGGCGCCGTGTCCGTCGGCATCGAGTACGACAGCGTCCGCGCACGGCTGCTCGCGGCGATCCCGGGGCTGCTCGCGTACGCGGGCGGGGCCCTTGCCGCCGGGGCGCTGGCCGCGTACCTGATCTCGCGCCGCCTGCAGCGCCGTACGCACGACCTCGCCTTCTCCGACATCTCGGCGCTGCTCGCGGAGCGTGAGGCGATGCTGCACGGCATCCGGGAGGGCGTCGTCGCGCTGGACGGGGCCGGGCGGATCCGGCTGCTGAACGACGAGGCGCAGCGGCTGCTGGGCGTGGGGCCCGAGGCCACCGGTCGGCCGCTGGACGAGGTGCTCGGGGAGGGCCGGACGGCGGATGTGCTGGCCGGCCGGGTCACGGGCGAGGACCTGGTGACCGTACGCGGCCACCGGGTGCTGATCGCCAACCGCATGCCCACGGACGACGGGGGCGCCGTCGCGACCCTGCGCGACCGCACCGAGCTGGAACGGCTGGGGCGCGAGCTGGACTCGACGCGCGGGCTGATCGACGCGCTGCGGGCGCAGGATCATGAGCACGCCAACCGGATGCACACGCTCCTGGGGCTGCTGGAGCTGGAGATGCACGAGGAGGCCGTGGAGTTCGTGACCGACGTGGTGGGGGTGCACCGGGCGACCGCCGAGCAGGTCACCGAGAAAGTGCACGATCCGCTGCTCGCGGCGCTGCTCGTGGGCAAGGCCACGGTGGCGGCGGAGCGTGGCGTGTCGCTGCGCCTGGCGCCCGGCACGCTCCTGCCGGACCGGCTGGTCGAGCCGCGCGAGCTGGTGACGATCGTGGGCAACCTGGTCGACAACGCCGTCGACGCGGCGGCCGGTTCGGACGAGCCGCTCGTCGAGGTCGAGCTGCGTGCCGAAGGGCGTACGGCGGTGCTGCGGGTCACGGACAGCGGGCCGGGCGTCCCACCCGAGCGGCGGGAGCTGGTCTTCACGGAGGGGTGGTCCACCAAGGACCTTCCGGCGCACGGCGGGAAGCGGGGCCTGGGCCTGGCCATGGTGCGCAGGCTGGCGGAGCGGCAGGGCGGAAGCGCGCGCGTGAGGGAACCCGCCGGCAGCGGGACGGGCGGCGCCGAGTTCACCGTCGTCCTCCCGGAGGCGCTGACCGACGCGGCGGTGACGCGCGCCGAAGCCGCCCCTGACGCCGCGGCGACCGGGCCGGAGCGTGCTCCCGTGACGGAGGCGCGATGATCCGCGTACTGGTCGTGGACGACGACGTCCGGGTCGCCGGGATCAACGCGGCGTACGTCGCCAAGGTGCCCGGCTTCGACGTCGTCGCGCTGGCGCATACGGCGGCCGAGGCGCTCGCCCGGGTCGAGGAGTTCCCCGACCTCGACCTCATCCTGCTCGACCACTACCTGCCCGACGAGAACGGGCTCGCGGTGGTGCGTGAGCTGCGCCGGCGCGGCCACCAGACCGACGTGATCATGGTGACGGCGGCCCGCGATGTCGCCACCGTCCAGGCGGCGCAGCGCCACGGCGCGCTCCAGTACCTGGTGAAGCCGTTCAACTTCGCCGGCCTGCGCCCGAAGCTGGAGGCGTACGCGGCGCTCCGCCGCACCCTGGAGGGCGGCGGTGAGGCCGAACAGGCGCAGGTGGACCGCATCTTCGGCGCGCTGTCGGTGGGCTCGGGCGCCCCGGACCTTCCCAAGGGCCACTCCCCCACCACCGCGGAGCTGATACGGCAGGTGCTGCTCACCGCCGACGGGCCGCTCTCCGCGCAGGAGATCGCGGAGCGGGCGGGCGTGAGCCGGCAGACCGCCCAGCGCTATCTGAAGCTGCTGGAGCGGGCGGGCCGGGTCCGGCTCTCCCTGAAGTACGGCGAGACCGGCCGCCCGGAGCACCGCTACGTATGGGCCGCCGCCTGAAGGCGCACCACGCCGGGCACCGTCAACTCGCGACCCGGCCGGCGCATCTGTGAGACGGCCGCCGTGGTTCGGCGCGATCCCGACCTTGACGGCGGCGAGGGCCGCCCCGGCCTGCGTGGGGCCCCGCGAGCCGCCGCGGAGGTCGTGGTCGTCGGCACCGGCCCGGCCAGTGTCCCCCGGCTGGACCACATGGGCGCGCGCCCCGCCTCCTCGGCCGCCGAGATCGCCGTCGCCGGGCGAGTCCACCAGACCCGGCCGGCGCAGACCTGAGGGGCCCGCCGGACTGCCGGGCCCGCCGGACTGCTAGACCGCGCCCGCGCCCGTCAGCGCCCGGACCTCCGTCTCGGCGTGCTTCGCCGCGTCCGGTTGCTCGGGTGAGGTGACCGTACCGAGCCAACCGGCCAGGAAGCCCAGCGGGATGGAGACCAGGCCCGGGTTCTGGAGCGGGAAGAGCTGGAAGTCCAGGCCCGGGAAGAGTGATTCCGGTTCGCCGGAGACGACGGGCGAGAGCAGGACGAGCAGGACGGCCGGAATCAACCCCCCGTACACCGACCAGACGGCGCCGCGGGTGGTGAAGTTCCGCCAGAACAGCGAGTAGAGCAGGACGGGCAGATTCGCGGAGGCGGCGACCGCGAAGGCCAGTCCGACCAGGAACGCCACGTTCAGGTCGCGGGCGAGCAGGCCGAGGCCGATGGCGACCGCGCCGATGCCGGCGGCGGCGACCCGTGCCACCGCGACCTCGCTGTACTCCTTGCCCTCCGACCCCGGTTCCAGCCCCTGTCCCTGCCCCCGTCGCCGCCTCAGTGAGGCGTACAGGTCGTGCGCGACCGACGCGGAGGAGGCCAGGGTGATGCCGGCGACGACGGCCAGGATCGTCGCGAAGGCGATCGCCGCGACGACCGCGAAGAGCACCGCGCCGCCGGTCGAGCCCGCTCCGCCGCCCAGGTCCAGGGCGAGGAGCGGTACGGCGGTGTTGCCGGCGGCGTTCGACGCCCGGACCTCGTCGGTGCCGACGATCGCCGCCGCGCCGAAGCCGAGGACGATCGTCATCAGGTAGAAGCCGCCGATGAGGCCGATGGCCCAGACGACCGAGCGGCGGGTGGCCCGCGCGGTCGGCACCGTGTAGAAGCGGGAGAGGATGTGCGGCAGCCCGGCCGTGCCGAGGACGAGCGCCAGGCCGAGGCTGATGAAGTCCAGGCGCGCGGTCCAGTCCCCGCCGTACTTCAGGCCGGGCGCGAGGAAGTCGCGGCCATGACCACTGCGTTCGGCCGCGGTGGTGAGCAGTTGGTCGATGTCGCCGTGGAAGCGCAGCAGCACCAGCACGGTGAGCGCGATCGTGCCCGCCATCAGCAGCACGGCCTTGACGATCTGGATCCAGGTGGTCGCCCGCATGCCGCCCAGGGTTACGTAGACGACCATCAGCGCGCCGACGCCGATCACGGTCCAGGTCCGCGCGGCCTGGCCCGTCCCGCCGAGCAGGAGGGCGACGAGGCTGCCGGCTCCCACCATCTGCGCCACCAGGTAGAGCACGGACACGGTGACGGAGGACGTTCCCGCCGCGATACGGACCGGCCGCTCGCGCATGCGCGCGGCGATGACGTCGGCGAGCGTGTACCGGCCGCAGTTGCGGACGAGTTCGGCGACGAGCAGCAGAACGACCAGCCAGGCCACCAGGAACCCGACGGAGTACAGCATTCCGTCGTATCCGAAGAGCGCGATCAGACCGGAGATGCCGAGGAAGGAGGCGGCGGACATGTAGTCACCGGCGATGGCGAGACCGTTCTCCAGGGGGGAGAACAGGCGCCCGCCTGCGTAGAACTCCTCGGCTGATCCGCGCCGGGTGCGGCTGACCCACGTGGTGATCGCCAGGGTCGCCGCGACGAAGGCGCTGAACAGGAGCAGTGCCAGGGTCTGGTGGTCCCCGCTCAACGCTCGGCCGCCTCTCGCGTCCTCTCCCGGCCGCGCTCGTGGTCGAACACGGCCCACCGGAGATCGAGGGCGGCGCGGTCCCGGTGCCGCCGGGCATGGCGTGTGTACGCCCAGGTCAGGGCGAAGGTGGTGAGGAACTGGCCGAGCCCCGCGACCATCGCCACATTCACCGCGCCGGCCACCGGCCGGGCCATCAGCCCCGGGGCGGCGGTGGCGGCGACGACGTACGCCAGGTACCAGGCGAGGAAGGCGAGGGCGGCGGGCACCACGAACCGCCGGTAGCGGCCGCGCACCTCCTGGAAGGCGGCGCTGCGCTGCACTTCCCGGTAGATGTCGGCCGCTCCGGGGGGCCGCTGCGGCGCCTGAGCGCCCGGCCGCCCCGCGGCGGCCGGCTCCACCGGCCCGGCCGGCTCTCCCCAGCCGGAAGCAAGGGCGTCATACCAGGGGTCATCGATCACCGGTCAACTCTCCTTGTCAGCGAACCGTTTCGGCCGCGTGCCCAAGGATGGGCAGACCGGGAACATCCCGGACTCTTCTCTCCCCGCTCTTCACCCCATTGGGTGAAGAGCGGGCGAACTCCCGGGTGAGGAGCTCAGGCGTCGATACGCGAGCGGTCCAGCGTCGCCGCGGAGCTGGTGATGAACTCCTTGCGCGGGGCGACCTCATTGCCCATGAGGAGGTCGAAGACCTGCTCCGCCGCCTCCAGGTCGCCGATGTTGATCCGGCGCAGCGTGCGGTGCCTCGGGTCCATGGTGGTCTCCGCGAGCTGGTCGGCGTCCATCTCGCCGAGACCCTTGTAGCGCTGGATCGAGTCCTTGTACCGAATGCCCTTGCGCTGGAACTCCAGCAGCGTCTGCCGCAGCTCGTTGTCCGAGTACGTGTAGACGTACTTGTCCTGGCCCTTCTTCGGCTGCACCAGCTCGATGCGGTGCAGCGGCGGTACGGCGGCGAAGACCCTGCCCGCCTCGACCATCGGCCGCATGTAGCGCTGGAAGAGCGTCAGCAGCAGGCAGCGGATGTGGGCACCGTCGACGTCGGCGTCCACGAGGAGGACGATCTTGCCGTACCGCGCGGCGTCGAGGTCGAAGGTCCGGCCGGACCCGGCTCCTATGACCTGGATGATCGCTCCGCACTCGGCGTTCTTCAGCATGTCCGATACGGACGACTTCTGGACGTTGAGGATCTTGCCGCGGATGGGCAGCAGCGCCTGGAACTCGCTGTTCCGGGCGAGCTTGGCCGTGCCGAGCGCGGAGTCCCCCTCGACGATGAAGAGCTCGCTGCGCTCCACGTCGTCACTGCGGCAGTCGGCCAGCTTGGCGGGCAGGGAGGACGACTCCAGCGCGGTCTTGCGACGCTGGGCCTCCTTGTGCTGACGGGCCGCGATGCGGGTCCGGGCGGCGGCGACGGCCTTCTCCAGCACCGCGCGGGCCTGCGCCTTGGCATCGCGCTTGGTGGAGGTCAGGAACGCCTTGAGCTCCTTGGCGATCACATTGGCGACGATGCGGTTCGCCGCGGACGTACCGAGGACCTCCTTGGTCTGGCCCTCGAACTGCGGCTCGGCCAGCCGCACGGTCACGACGGCCGTGAGGCCCTCCAGGGCGTCGTCCTTGACGATGTCGTCCTCGGCGACGCGCAGCATCTTGGCGGAGCGCAGCACCTCGTTCATGGTCTTGGTGACGGCGCGCTCGAAGCCGGAGACATGGGTGCCGCCCTTGGGGGTGGCGATGATGTTCACGAAGGACTTGACCGTGGTGTCGTACCCGGTGCCCCAGCGCAGCGCCACGTCGACACCGAGCTCGCGGGTGACCTCGGTGGGCGTCATGTGGCCACGCTCGTCGAGGACCGGCACGGTCTCCTTGAAGGTGCCCTGGCCGGTCAGGCGGAGGACGTCGCAGACGGCCTTGTCCTGGGCGAGGTACTCGCAGAACTCGCTGATGCCGCCGTCGAAACGGAACGTCTCCTCGCTCTTGCCCCCGCCCTCGATGTCGCGCTCGTCCCGTACGACGATGGTCAGGCCGGGGACCAGGAAGGCGGTCTGGCGGGCGCGCTGGTGCAGGTTCTCCAGGGAGAGCTTGGCGTCCTTGAGGAAGATCTGGCGGTCCGCCCAGTACCGCACGCGGGTGCCGGTGCGGGTCTTCGGCACGCGCTTGATCTTGCGCAGCCCGTTCGCGGGATCGAAGGGCGCGTCGGGGCCGGACTCGGTGAAGATGCCCGGAACACCGCGCCGGAAGCTGATGGCGTGGGTGGAGCTGTTCCGGTCGACCTCGACGTCGAGGCGGGCGGAGAGGGCGTTCACGACCGAGGCGCCCACGCCGTGCAGACCGCCGGAGGCGGCGTAGGAGCCGCCGCCGAACTTGCCGCCGGCGTGCAGCTTGGTCATGACGACCTCGATACCGGACAGCCCGGTCTTGGGCTCGACGTCGACGGGGATGCCGCGGCCGTTGTCCCGGACCTCCACCGAGCCGTCCTCGTGGAGGATGACCTCGATGTGGTCGCAGTACCCGCCGAGGGCCTCGTCGACCGAGTTGTCGATGATCTCCCAGAGGCAGTGCATCAGGCCGCGACTGTCGGTCGACCCGATGTACATACCCGGGCGCTTGCGAACCGCCTCCAGCCCCTCGAGTACGAGCAGGTGCCGAGCGGTGTAGTTGGAACCGTCACGGTCTGCGGTCAGCAGCGCACTGGACGGCACGGACGTCTCGGCGGTCACGCGGTTCGCTCCTCGCTGAATTTGGGATGTGGCCCATGGGGGTAAGGCCCGGCTTCTGTTGCCGGGTCAGAGGGTACCCAGGCCTGGTAGAGCCGTTGTCACGCCACCCTCGCGACAACTTATGCTAGTCGAGGGTCGCATAGGTGTTCGATCCCTCGATGGGGTGACGTGCACATCACGTTCCCTTCCAGGCATGAACCATTTAGGCTCCGGGCACGTCCTCATGAACAACCGGCAACCCAGCCGGGGGGACCGAACCACACAATGCAACGCAAGCGACCGCGAAACCCGTAGAGCACCGCGATACGGCTCATTCGCCGCCAACCGGCAGCAGACAGCCACCTTGGAAAAAGTTTCAAGGAAAAGCCACGAGCGGGAACGTTTTCGGCCTGGTTGGATGTTGACCCTGGTACGACAGCTCGTCGAGCTAGAGAAGAGGCGACGTGACTACTGTTCTGACCCCCGCGAGCCCGCTGACGGCCGCCGACCGCTGCGACCGCTGCGGCGCCCAGGCATATCTGCGCGTCGTGCTGACCAGCGGTGGCGAACTGCTCTTCTGTGCCCACCACGGGCGTAAGTTCGAGCCGGAACTCAAGAAGATCGCCGCGGAAATACAGGATGAGACGGACCGGCTCACCACCGTGCCGGCCAGCGCTGAAGAGGATCGCTGACACTCACATCCCGACGAGCCAGGGGCCGGTCCAGGACCGGTCGACGGGCGGCCGCCCCCACACCCAGGGGACCGGCCGCCCGTTCTCGTACCCGCACCACCCGGGCCGGCGCGGAACCGCCCGGCCCCCTTACGTCTCGCCGGGGGAAGGGCCCGTGGCGCCCCCTGGGGCGGCCACCAGGCCTGCCGGGCGCCTCGTGGCGCCCGCGCCCCTCGCCGCCCCGCCGACCGGCCGCCGGTGGGGCGCCCACGTCCCTGGGCGCCACTCCGGACCCCGGGGCCCGGCGCCGGGGTCCGGAGGTGGTACCCGTGCCCGCGGCGGGCGGTTCCCATCCGGCCACAGCCCACCGGGCCCGAGGAGCTCAAGGCGTCACAGGCGCGGCATCACCGCTGAGACCCGGGTGTAGACGCCCGGGCTGTCCGGCTGTCCGCAGCCGCTGCCCCAGGACACCAGGCCGATGAGCCGGCCCCGTGCGACCAGCGGCCCGCCGCTGTCCCCCTGGCACGCGTCCCGCCCGCCGGCCGGTTCCCCGGCGCACAGCATGGTCGTCGGGACGTACGCCCCGCCCGTCTCGGCCGCGTAGGCCCGCGCGCAGACCTCGTCCGGTAGCACTCTGACCCGGGCCGCGTGCAGCCCGTACGCGTACGCACCGCCGCCCGTCGTGTCGCCCCAGCCGTAGACGTCGGCGCTCGTACCGGGCTGGTACGCCGGGTCGCCCGGGCCCGCGACCTTGATCACGTACGAGTCCGGCAGCGCGCGTGCCAGTGTCAGCACGGCGAGGTCACCCGACTGGGTCTTCGGGTCGTACACCGGGCTCACCTCCGCCCGGGTCACCGCGATCTCCTGGCCGCCCGTCCCGCGCAGCTCCGTCCGCCCGGCGATGACCGTCAGATCGGTCACCGCGCCCGCGTCCGTGCCGAGCACCGCCGACCCCAGGCAGTGGGCGGCGGTCACCACCTTCGCCGGCGCGACGACCACACCCCCGCAGAACTGGCCGGAGCGCGCGCCCCCGAACCGCTCACGGCTGGCCAGGGCCACCGCCCAGGGGCTGTCCGAGGCCCGTACGGGCTGCCCGCCGACCACCACGCTGTCGGCGGCCACGGGCGCCGGGCACGCGAGTGGCAGCACGGCCGCCGCCACCGCCGTCAGGGCCATGACCCCCGCCCGTCTCCCCGTCCATGTCCGGCTGAGGGAACGACGCACCCGACGCATAGGGCCTCCTGACTCTCCGCTGAACGACCTTCACCCAGAGTCCGCCACCGCGGCCGGGAGCGCACCCGCGCACATGCGCGAGGGCCCGGCTTCCTTTCGGAAACCGGGCCCTCCGCGGCATAGGTCGTGCCGGGTCAGGTCAGTCCAGGTAGTCCCGGAGGACCTGCGAGCGCGACGGGTGACGCAGCTTCGACATGGTCTTGGACTCGATCTGGCGGATCCGCTCGCGGGTCACGCCGTACACCTTGCCGATCTCGTCCAGCGTCTTCGGCTGGCCGTCGGTGAGACCGAAGCGCATGGAGACCACGCCCGCCTCACGCTCGGACAGGGTGTCGAGCACCGAGTGCAGCTGCTCCTGCAGGAGCGTGAAGCTGACCGCGTCGGCCGGAACGACCGCCTCGGAGTCCTCGATCAGGTCACCGAACTCGCTGTCGCCGTCCTCGCCGAGCGGGGTGTGCAGCGAGATCGGCTCACGGCCGTACTTCTGGACCTCGATGACCTTCTCGGGGGTCATGTCGAGCTCCTTGGCCAGCTCCTCCGGGGTGGGCTCGCGGCCCAGGTCCTGGAGCATCTGGCGCTGGACGCGCGCGAGCTTGTTGATGACCTCGACCATGTGCACCGGGATACGGATGGTGCGGGCCTGGTCGGCCATGGCGCGGGTGATCGCCTGACGGATCCACCAGGTGGCGTACGTGGAGAACTTGTAGCCCTTGG
The DNA here is from genome assembly GCF_040612535.1 of Streptomyces sp. NPDC006368. Lineage (NCBI taxonomy): Bacteria > Bacillati > Actinomycetota > Actinomycetes > Kitasatosporales > Streptomycetaceae > Streptomyces > Streptomyces sp. NPDC006368. The sequence goes on along the minus strand of NZ_JBEXQK010000035.1, from coordinate 45,850 downwards.
TGTAGTCGAACTTCTCGACCGCGCGGATCAGACCCAGGTTGCCCTCCTGGATCAGGTCCAGGAAGAGCATGCCGCGGCCGGTGTAGCGCTTGGCCAGCGAGACCACGAGGCGGAGGTTGGCCTCCAGCAGGTGGTTCTTGGCGCGGCGCCCGTCCTCGGCGATGATCTCCAGCTCACGCTTGAGCTTCGGCGCCAGCTTGTCGGAGTTCGCCAGCTTGTCCTCGGCGAACAGGCCGGCCTCGATGCGCTTGGCGAGCTCGACCTCCTGCTCGGCGTTGAGCAGCGGGACCTTGCCGATCTGCTTCAGGTAGTCCTTGACCGGGTCGGCGGTCGCGCCGGCGACGGCCACCTGCTGCGCGGGCGCGTCGTCCTCGTCCTCGTCGGAGAGGACGAAGCCCTTGTTCTCGCCCTCGGCCTCCTCGTCCTCACCCTTGACGGGCTGGACCTCGTCGAGCAGCTCCTCGCCCTCGAGGATCTCGTCGGCGTCCTTCTTGGCCGTGGTCTTCTTGGCCGCCGTCTTCTTGGTGGCGGCGGTCTTCTTCACCGCCGTCTTCTTGGCGACGGTCTTCTTCGCTGCCGCCTTCTTGGCGGTGGCACCGGCCTCGTCGGCCGGGACGTCCGCGCTCTGGGCCGCCGGGGCCGCGGCGGCCGTGACGGGCTTGGTCACGGTCGTCTTGGCGGTGACGGTCTTGGTGGCGGTGCGCTTTGCCGGGCTCTTCGCTGCGACGCTCTTGCGGGCGCGCTTCGGCGACTCCGCTGCACTGACCATCAGCGTCACACCCTCTTCCTCGAGGATCTGATTGAGGCTGCGCAGAACATTCTTCCACTGGGTTGGCGGAATCTGGTCAGCCTCGAAGGCCCGACGCACGTCATCGCCGGCGATCTGCCCATCAGCCTTTCCCCGCTCGATGAGCGCCATCACAGACTCGGACTCGGCGATCTCCGGCGGGAGCGTACGGGATGTGCTGGCCGACACGAACAACCTCTCGGAACGATGGAAACGGCTTCCGGCCCCGCCCATGATCGGGCCGGAGCCGACGACCGCCGGCTGGGAATGTGCCGACGACGCGGGCTGAACCTCGGAGCTGCACAGCGACCTGAACGGCGGCTGTATTCCCTCCTCGGCTATCACCTCTTAGGTCATCGCAGGGGTCCGAAGAGCGTTACGCCCGATCCACGTGGCCCGAGTCACACCCCATATGTGATCAAAGGTGCTCAATGGATGGATAGCCTCCGTAATCGCACGCCGCCGGACCCCAGGTACGCCGAGTACGCCGGTACATGGACCACATCCGGAACTTCCCGCTCCGGAACACCCGGTGCATCCAGTGCATCCGGTGCATCCGGTGCGCCCGGTGAGTCCGCTACGTCGGTACGCCGAGTACGTAGCGTCGCGTACCCACCGGGGCCCGGCCGCATACATCACCCACGCCCATCCGAGCGCGCCGCTGCCGCCGGTGGTTCAGTGCTCGCGCGGGGCCGGCACGACCCGCTCCACCTCGGGATGGGTGGTCAGCAGTTGACGCATGGCGGACTCGGCGGCGTGCCCGTCCCCCGCGGCCAGGGCGTCGACGATGCGCGCGTGGTGCGCCAGGCAGGTCTCGCTGGGGCGGTCGCAGCTGATGGCCGGGGACCCGGAGACCTGGAGGGCGGCGGAGACGATGCCGGACAGGTGCTCGAGCATCCGGTTGCCCGCGACCTGGATCAGCAGGGAGTGGAATTCCGCGTCCGCCCGGGAGAACGTGAGCGTGTCACTCTGGGCAAAGGCGTGGCCCATGATCTCGACCATGTCGCCGAGGCGCTGCTGGATGTCCTCGCGGCCGTGTCCGGCGGCCAGACGCGCGGCCAGCGGCTCGATCGTCCACCGCAGCTCACCGAGCTCCCGGCGCTGGTCCTCGCGCTGGGGGCCGAAGGCCCGCCACTCGATGATGTCCGGATCGAGGAGGTTCCAGTCGCTGACCGGCCGGACCCGGGTACCGACGTTGGGGCGCGCGCTGACCAGGCCCTTGGCCTCAAGAACGCGCAGCGACTCCCGGACGACGGTGCGGGAGACCTCGAAGCGCTGGCCGATCTCCTCGGGTACGAGCGGACGGTCGGCGCCGAGGTCGCCGGAGACGATCATCTGGCCGAGCTGCTGGACGAGTTGGCCGTGCAGGCCACGGCCACGGTTGCCCGCCGTCCGTCGGCCCACCCGGCCCAACTCCGTGTCGCCGGTCTCCCAGGCGGGGGGGCCGACACGGCCCGCGCCGGGCCCCTCCGCGTAGGGGTATCGGTCCAGTCCACCCGGGGCCGCGAGGCCGGTCTCGACGGGGCGGGCGGCGGTCATCATGGTGTGCGCAAGGGTACTCACGCATCCTTTGTCGGCGTCGTTTCCACAGCCCTTGAGGTCTTTGGTGAAAAGCACACGAAAGGGTGATCGGCGCTCGCTTGCCAATTGACGCCTTATCGGAAGGAAGCGGGCAAATTCCAAGGGAGTTGTGACCGTTCGGACCGCTTTGGTCACCGCATGGTCACCAACGGGCGCGGCGGCGCAGGCCGGTGAGCAGATAGGCGCAGATCAGGGCGGTCAGCGACAACACCAGCGCGGCGCCGACCGGTTGGGCTACCACCTGAACCAGGCCCATGAGCCAGCGGTCGGCCTCGTACGGCCAGCGGGTCCAAGTCAGTTCGCGCACCCGGCCGGGCAGTCCGGCGATCGAACGCACGGACGGGCCCACGAGCGCCTTCTGCACCAGCGGGGTGATGAGGACCGGCACGGCCAGCACGGCGGCCACGCCGGCCGCCGTCACGCGGAAGACCCCGGCCCCGAGCAGACCGGCCCAGGCGCAGCCGACCGCCAGTCCGGCCCAGCTGGCGCAGAGTGAGAGCCAGTTGTCGGGAACCGGGATCAAGTCACCGCCGTAGACCAGGCGCAGCGCCTCGAGGTCGACGACCGCGACGAGGAGCGCGAGGAGCAGGGCGGTGGCGGCGGTCACGACGAGCTTGGCGATCAGGAGTCCGAGGCGGCGCGGCACGGTGCCCCGGCCCGCGGAGAGCACCGGATAGCGGTACTCGTCGCCGAACGAGAACGCGCCGAGGAGGCCGGCGCCGAGCGCGGCGGGCGGCAGCGGGAAGAGACCCGGCCAGGCGGCGATCACGTGGGGGAGGGGGGTGCGGCCGGTGCGGGCGAGCAGCACGGCGATGACGGCGGAGGTGATCAGGGCCGCGGCGGCGATCAGGGGGGTGGCGGGCACGCCGGCGAGCCGGCGGAGCTCGTAGCGGAAGGGGTGGAGCGGGGTGCGCGGGTGCTTGGGGCGGAGTGGCGGCGGCACGTGTGGAGGGCGGGGGTCCGTGTCGGTCGCGGCGGCGTCAGGGGCGGCGGGGCCGGGGGCGGAGCCGGTGGACTCGGGGGCTGGGGGTTCCGGGACCGGGGCGGGGGCCGGGGGACGCGGTGCGCCAAAGGGCGTGGGAGCGGGGTTCGCTTCGGGTGGCGGGGTGGGGGCCGGGACGGGGGCCGGGCTTGTGTCGCCGGTCTCGTCGGCGAGTTGGTGGAGGAGGACGCCGTGCCGGAAGGCGGTCTCCCCGACCTCGGCGCAGCTGCTGCCGTAGACGGACAGGCGGTTGCCGTTCTCGGGGACGACCTCGACGGAGCGCCGGGCGGACCGCGCCTCGCGGCTGACGAGGGCGGCCAGCCGGGCGGCGTGAGGGGTGCGGACGGCGACGCGCGGGCGGAGCCGGGTGCGGGCGAAGTCGGGCGCCGCCTGGTCCGCGATGAGCCGCCCTTTGTCGATGGTGACGACGTGGTCGGCGGTGCGGGCGGCTTCCTTGGGGTCGTCGGTCGTGTAGAGGACGGTGCCGCCGTCGGCGGCGTGGGCGCGCAGGAGTTCGTACAGCCAGCCGGCTTCCCGGGGGGGCAGCCCGGCGGTGGGCTGGTCGAGGAGGACGGTGTGCGGGTCTCCCAACAGGGCTGCGGCGAGGCTCAGTCGGCGTTCCATGGAGAGGGAGAGGGTGCCCAGGCGCTGGTCGTGGAGGCCGGCGAGACCCACGGCTTCGAGCAGCTCGTCGGCGCGCGAGGCGGGGACTCCGGCAGCCGCGCAGACCATCCGCAGGTGGCCGCGTACGGTGCGGGACGGATGGCCGGGCACGTCGCCGAGGAGGGCGCCGACCTCGCAGGCGGGGCGCGCGATGCGGTGGAGGGGGCGCCCGCGGAAGTAGGTGATGCCGCGGCCGGGTTCGAGTTCGAGCATCAGCCGCAGCGCGGTGGTCTTGCCGGAACCCGGAGCGCCGAGAAGGGCGGTGACGCCGCCGGGCCGGGCTTCGAAGGTGAGGTCGCGCACGACGGGCGGGAGACCTCGACGGGCTCTGCTGGTCAGTCCGATTGCCTGGAGCATCGCTTCTCCCGCGGTAGATGGGACCGCTCGGCGGCAGGTCGGGTACCGCAGCAACATAACGCGCCATTTCGGACTTTTTGCGCAGCGCTGGGGTGCGCTGCCCCGGTGTCAGACCTCGGGGCGCAACATCGGCGGATTGAGCAGTGTCGCTCCACCGGCCCGGAAGAGCTGGGCAGGCCGGCCGCCCTGCCGGGTGGTGGTGCCGCCGGACGGGACCAGGAAGCCCGGTGTACCGGTCACCTTGCGATGGAAGTTGCGGGGGTCGAGGGCGACGCCCCACACCGCTTCGTAGACCCGCCTGAGCTCGCCGACCGTGAACTCGGGCGGGCAGAAGGCGGTGGCCAGCGACGAGTACTCGATCTTGGAGCGGGCACGCTCCACGCCGTCGGCCAGGATCCGGGCGTGGTCGAAGGCGAGCGGGGCCGGCTGTTCGTCCTCGCGGCCGAAACCCGTCTCCTGGAGCAGTTCCTCGACGGGTGCCCAGCGCGCGCTGTGGGCGTCACCGCCCGCCCGGGGCGCGGGGAGGTCCGGAGCGAGGGCGAGATGGGCGACACTGACCACCCGCATGCGGGGGTCGCGCTTGGGGTCGCCGTAGGTGGCGAGCTGTTCCAGGTGGGCGCCGTTCCCCGCGGCGGGGAGCGGGGTGCCGGGGTCGTGGGCGCACAGGCCGGTCTCCTCGGCGAGTTCGCGCGCCGCGGCGGCGCCGAGGTCCTCGTCGGGCCGCACGAAGCCTCCGGGCAGGGCCCAGCGCCCCTGGAAGGGCGGCTCTCCGCGCCGTACGACCAGTGCGCACAGCGCGTGGCGGCGCACGGTGAGCACGACCAGATCGACGGTCACGGCGAAGGGCGGAAAAGCCGACGGGTCGTAGGGCGACATGCCGCGATCATAGTCGTCTTCCTGACGATAAGCACGTCCCCCGGCCTGTGCGGTGACCGGATCCCGCACGGGTCACACCCCCAGCTGAAGTCCGGGGGCGGCTTCCTCGACCATGCCGAGACCCAGCCTGCTCACCCGCACCGCGAAGGGCTCTCCCGCGACGGACAGCCCGGAGAGCCGGATCTCGCCGAGCGGGGCGCTGCGCACCGGATGGAGGGCGACCGTGCCGGCCGGCGCGTCGGGGCGGATCCCCGCCAGCGCGGTCAGCACCTGCACGGCGGCGGCCGAGGCCACGGCGACGGGACGGCAGGCGGCGGGGTGCGGGGCGGGGGCCGCGTCCGCCGTGCGCTGCTCCCCCGCGTACATCTCGGGCAGCCGGTACGCGAACGCCTCGGCGGCGTCGAGCAGTCCGCGCAGTAACGACAGCGCCTCCTCGTCGTGGCCCGCGGCGGCGAGTCCCGTGACGGCGACGGCCGTCTCGTGCACCCGCACCGCCCCGGTGCGGTGGCCGAAGGGATTGTGTCCGGGCTCCTTGGACCCGAGGCTGCGCAGGCCCCAGCCCGAGTCCATGGCAGGGCTGCCGAGAAGCCTGGCCAGCTGCTCGGTCCGCGTCTTGTCCAGGAGCCCTTCGGCGAGCCGCCCACCGCCCAGCAGCCCGGTGTCCAGCAGGTGGGCGGCGCCGCTTCCGAGATGGGGCAGCGGCCTGCCGTCCGCCGCACGGGCGGCGGCGGGGCGGCCTCCGGTGGGATCGTCGAGCCAGAAGTCCTCCCGGAAGCATTGGCGGAGCTGCGCCGCCCAGTCCCGCCAGGCGTCCGCGCCGGGGCGACCGCAGGCGTCCAGGAGATCGGCGCCGAGCAGCGCGGCCCGGTGGGCGTGGGCCTGGGTCTCGGCACGCCGGAGCCCGGCGGCGCTCGGCTCCGGCAGCATGCCGCTGCCGTCGGCGGCGGCGCGCAGCCACTCCAGGCAGCGCTCGGCTGCCGGAAGCAGCTCCACGAGGTCCTGGTCGGGCAGGCCCCAGCGCCGGGCCTCGGCGAGCACGACGGGGAAGGCGAGGGTCGCCTCGACGCCGGTGCAACCGGGGGGAAGGTGCGGGCCGGCGTCCCGGAGAGGGCCGGGGATCCGCCCGGCGTCGGGCCCCGAGCCGCCGCGTTGGGTGCGGGCGACGGTGTGCAGGGTGGTGGCGGCGAGGCGGGTGCCGAGCGGAAGGGCCATCCTGGCGGCCCACAGCGCCTCGGCCGGTGCGAGACCGCTGCGCCAGGGCACTCCCGCGGCCGGGTAGAGGCCGCCGGGACGCGAGGGGTCGCGCAGCAGCAGCCCCCGCAGGTCGCCGAGCGCGGTCCGCAGGAGCCGGTCCGCCCGCGGATCGTCGCTCTCCGCCCGGGCCTCCGGCAGCACGGGCTCGCCGGTCCGGCCCGCCGGTCGGACGGGACGACCGGAGCGGACCCGCAGTTCGATGGTGCGCGCCGCGCCCGGTGGCAGCTCCAGCTCCCAGCGCAGCAGGCCGGCCGAGGCGAGGGCGTCCTTGGGGGGCGGGTCGGCGGTGAGGACGGCGTGGGTGCCGTCGGGTGCGGCCCAGCGCATGCCCGCGTCGTGGACGGTGGCGCGCAGTTCCGGTCCGGGCCGGCCTGCCGCCACCGCGCCGAGGTCGGCGAGATCCGTGCCGACGGCGATCTCCACGGGGAGCCGGGTGGTGCGCCCCAGGGAGCTGCGGAAGGTGATGCGCTCGGTTCCCTCGGCGTCCCTGGAGCGTTCGACGCCGATGCCGGGGTCGGGGCCGGGGTCGGCGGGGGTGCGCACCACGGAGAGGAACCGGGCGCGGTCGGAGTCGACGAGCCTGCCCTGGACGGTGACGGGTTCACGGCCGGCCACCCGCAGCAGGCAGCGGGAGAGGAGCCGGCGGCCGGACTGGTAGACGCCCTCCAGCCCGTGCCCGGTGAGCTGGCCGTGGTCGGCCGACATCGCGAGGCGGGGAAGGGCGACGCAGATGAGGGCCTGATGGACGGGCGGCAGGTCGCCGGGGTGCCCGGGCCCCGGCCGGCCGCGACCGAGCCCCTCCGGGACGGCGGGGCGTGGGCGAGCAGCCGGAGCCGCGGGTGCTCCGGAAGCGCCCGACGGGGCGCGACCGGTAACGGGCCGGGACTCGGGCGGCTGCCGGGACTGCGTGACGGGGCGGGAGGGGACGGTGCGTTCCATGGGTGGTGTGCTGGGCCTTCTGTGCGCTCCGGACAGCCGCTGGAGGTACGGCGGCACGGGTCGGGCGACTCCGCCACAGAGGTGAACGGCTCCACCGGGGCACCGGTCACGGCCGTCATCGCCCGCTCCTGCCGCCACGCTCCCCGGTGCGCCGTGCCGCCCGGGTACGTGCCCTCACCGTGGCGCCGTCCGGGCGGCGCCCCGCGGCGGGCACACTCCCGCCCCGGTCGGGCCTGCGCGGGGCGGCGCCCTGGTCGGGCCTGCCCGGGGACCTCCTCCCGGCGGCGGGTACGCGGGCAGGCCGGGTGCGCGGCCGGCGCGCCGCCGCCCGTGCGCCGAAGGCCGCTCGCGCGCCGCGCTCCTCGCGCAGGCACGCGCGCAGCGACTCGGGGTCCAGGCCCTCGTTGCACGCCTGGTGCAGCAGCCTCGCGAAGACGTACTCGGGGTCGGCCTGGAGGGCCATCCCCAGCGCGATCCGCGCGCTCGGCTCGTCACCGGTCGACCAGGCGACCCAGCCTGCGAGGGTCAGCGGCGCCGCGGCGTGCTCCCCGTAGGCGCCGACGCAGCGGCGGGCCAGTGCTCGCCAGAGCCGGAGCGCGGGCGCGGCCTCGGGCCCCTCCATCCACTCCGCCGCCCGGTCCCTGGTGGTGCGGTCCTGGAGGCCGACGATCATCGCGGCGGCCTCCTCATGGCCGATCAGGGCGTCGTCGTGGGCATCGGCCGTGACCGGCTCCGGCGCCACCGGCTTCTCCTGGAGCCGCCGCATGACCCGGCGGGCCAGCCGGATCGTCTCCGTACGCACCTCCTCGCGGTGCTCCGCGTCCAGGATCCTGGGCACCAGCGCCGCGCTCGCCGCGTCGAGCGCGCTCCCCTGTTCGCCGGCCGCCCCGGACCGCCAGGGCCGCAGCCGCTCCTCCAGATCGCGCAGCGAGCCGCGCACCCGGATGCCCGCGTACGCCGCGGCGGCGGCCATCACCGACGTACCGGGCAGGGCGAGGACGCTTCCCTCGGGCGGGCAGCAGCGGGAGTCGGGGCAGCAGTAGGACCAGAGGCGCCCGTCGGAGATGCAGAGCGCTTCGTACACCGGCACGTCGAAGGAGCCGCAGGCGGTGCGCAGTCGCTGGGCGAGGGGGCGGAGGCGCTCCATGACGTGCCGGCCCGTCTCCCCCTCGGCCGGGTCCTGGCAGAGGAAGACCACGATGCCGTCGGGGCGGGAGCCGCGCCGCTCGCACCCCTCGATGAGGCACTCGGCGAGCTGTTCGGCGACAGGTGGCCACTCCCGGGGCGACTGCGGAATGCCGAGCCTGACCCGGCCGCCGAAGCGGCCGCGGTTGCCGTGGAGCGCCACGAGGACGATGGAGTCGGTGGGGTGATAGCCCAGCACGTACGGCAGCGCGTCGGCCAGTTCTGCCGGGGTGCGCAGGGTGATCTGCTGGCGGTCGTCGGTGGGTCCGGTCATGTCGTGGTGCTTGTTCATGGTCACGACGGTCCCGCGAACGCCGCGGACCGTCGACCCCTGTGGATAACCCCTGTCCACAGGCCGGGGCAGCCGCTCGCGCTCCCGCTGTCCGGCTGCTATACGCGTATCCGCCCACCGCCCACCCGCCGGCCACCCCTCTGCTCACCTGCCGCGCCCCGGGCGCGCAGAGTCGTCGCACGGGGGGACAAGGAGATACATCGACATGCCGGCGCGGGGGGGCGTGCGCACGCGGGCCCGGCGCGGTCGGTTCGGCTCACCGCCCGGCCGTCGGTTCGCCCGTTGTCGGACCCGTGCTGTTGCATGGGGGCATGGAGCACACGAGCGACGCAGGACCCAGCACCCTTCGCGCATCCGCCGATGCCGTGCTCGCCCGTCTCGTCGGGGACGGCAGCGGTACGGCGCGGCTGCGCGAGGATCAGTGGCGAGCGATCGAGGCGCTGGTCGCGCACAAGCGGCGCGCACTCGTCGTGCAGCGCACCGGTTGGGGGAAGTCGGCGGTCTACTTCGTCGCCACCTCGCTGCTGCGGGAGCGGGGCAGCGGACCGACCGTGATCGTCTCACCCCTCCTCGCACTGATGCGCAACCAGGTGGAGGCCGCGGCACGGGCCGGAATCCGTGCCCGGACCATCAACTCCTCCAACACGGAGGAGTGGGACGGCATTCAGGACGAGGTGGCCGCGGGCACGGTGGACGTGCTTCTCGTCAGCCCCGAGCGGCTCAACAATCCGGACTTCCGTGACCAGGTGCTGCCCCGGCTCGCCGCCGCCACCGGCCTGCTCGTCGTGGACGAGGCCCACTGCATCTCCGACTGGGGCCACGACTTCCGGCCCGACTACCGGCGGCTGCGCACCATGCTGGCGGAGCTGCCGTCCGGGGTACCGGTGCTGGCCACCACCGCCACGGCCAACGCGCGCGTGACGGCGGATGTCGCCGAGCAGCTGGGTACGGGCGCGGACACCGACGCGCTCGTCCTGCGTGGACCGCTCGACCGGGAGAGCCTCAGCCTCGGGGTGCTCGGGCTGCCGGACGCCGCCCACCGTCTGGCCTGGCTGGCCGACCATCTCGGGGAGCTGCCCGGCTCCGGGATCATCTACACGCTCACGGTCGCGGCGGCCGAGGAGGTCACCGCGTATCTGCGCCAGTGCGGCCACACCGTGTCCTCGTACACGGGCCGGACGGAGAACGCGGACCGCCAGCAGGCGGAGGAGGACCTGCTGGCCAACCGGGTCAAGGCGCTCGTCGCCACGTCCGCGCTGGGGATGGGTTTCGACAAGCCCGACCTGGGCTTCGTCGTGCATCTCGGTTCGCCCTCGTCCCCCATCGCCTACTACCAGCAGGTGGGGCGGGCGGGCCGCGGGGTGGAACACGCGGAGGTGCTGTTGCTGCCCGGCAAGGAGGACGAGGCGATCTGGCAGTACTTCGCCTCGGTCGCCTTCCCGCCCGAGGAGCAGGTGCGCCGGACCCTCGACGTGCTGGCGCAGGCGGGCAGGCCGCTGTCCCTGCCCGCCCTGGAACCCCTGGTGGAACTGCGCCGCACGCGCCTGGAGACGATGCTCAAGGTCCTCGACGTGGACGGTGCGGTGCGCCGCGTCAAGGGCGGGTGGACAGCCACGGGGCAGCCCTGGTCGTACGACTCCGAGCGGTACGCGTGGGTGGCGCGGCAGCGCGCCGCCGAGCAGCAGGCGATGCGCGACTACGCGTCGGCGACGACCTGCCGGATGGAGTTCCTGCGGCGACAGCTGGACGACGAGGAGGCCGCGCCCTGCGGGCGTTGTGACAACTGCTCGGGGCCGCGGTTCGACGCCAAGGTGTCGGCGGCGGCGCTGGACGCGGCGCGCGGTGAGCTGGGCCGGCCGGGGGTCGAGGTCGAGCCGCGCAAGATGTGGCCGACCGGTCTGTCGGCGGTGGGCGTCGACCTCAAGGGCCGTATCCCCGCCGGGGAGCAGTCCTCTCCGGGCCGGGCCCTGGGGCGGCTCTCCGACATCGGCTGGGGCAACCGGCTGCGGCCGATGCTGTCGGAGCGCGCACCGGACGGTCCTGTCCCGGACGATGTGGTGAACGCCGTGGTGACCGTTCTCGCCGACTGGGCCAAGGGGCCGGGTGGTTGGGCCTCCGGTGAGCCCGGGGCGCCGTCCCGGCCGGTCGGGGTCGTCACCGTCGCCTCCCGGGCCAGGCCCGAGCTGGTCGGCTCGCTCGGCCGGCGGATCTCCGAGGTGGGCCGGATGCCGCTGCTGGGCTCCGTCGAGTACGTGCCGGAGGCGGTGGACGCACGGATCTCGCGTACGAACAGCGCACAGCGGGTCCTGGGGCTGCACCGGGCTCTGACGGTGCCGCCCGCGCTCGCCCAGGAGCTGGCCTCGGCCGGCGGGCCGGTGCTGCTCGTCGACGACCTGGCGGACAGCGGCTGGACGCTGGCGGTGGCGGCGCGGCTGCTGCGCCGGGCGGGAGCGGAGGGGGTGTTTCCGCTGGTCCTGGCCGTTCAGGGGTGACCGGACGCGTCATCAGGAGATCTTCTGGGCAGGATATGAGTGTCATACCGTCCTATACCAGGCAGCGGCCCCAATTGCTCGTTGCCGCCTGACCGTTGCGCCCGCAAGAATTGGAAGCCGCCCCCCGCACGGCCCGTTCACGGTCCGCGAGGGCCCTCGAAGGGCTGTGCCGCGGCGCGCCCCACTCGACCTTGCCCCCACTGTGGGCGCGTATGCGAAGGGAGGAACGTGACCTTCGGATTCGCTTCGTCCGCAGCCACCTCGCTCACCACCCCGGCCGACTCCGCCAGCCGCCTCGCCCGCATGCTCGAACCCGCCGAGTGGGCCGCGGCGGGTATCCCACTGCTGCGCAACCCCCGCGAGATCGTCAGCGGCCTGCACGCCCGCCACCGGCCGTCGCCGGCAACGGCGGTCGTCGCCGTCCTCGACCATGAGGAACGGCTCACCGCCAGCGCCTCGTTCGCCCGTCGCGCGATCCCGGCGGACGGCTGGGAGTTCCGTAACGCGCTGCTCGCGCACCTGCGCCGGGTCGTTCCTCACGACCTGAGGCGCCGCACTCCGGTGCGCACGGCGGTCCTGCTGTACTGCCGTGAGGGCGACGGGCGATGGACGGAGGAGGACGGCGCCTGGATGTGGGGCCTGCGTGACGCGTGCACCCTGCACGGGCTGCGCTGCGGGGCGTACATCACGCTCACGAGGAGCGGCTGGCAGGTGCTGGGCGAGGGCCGCGGGGGCCGGCGCCCGCACTCCCACTCCCAGCCCGGCGACCTCGCGGACACGATGACCGATGAGCCGCTTCCCGCCCCGCGCACGGCCGGCGGGGCGGCGGAGCCCCTGCGCCGTACGGCGGCGCGCTGAGGCACGACACCGCGCCGCGATCCGCGCGTCGGCCGGCCGTGCGGGCAGATGCTCCCCGCCGGGCCGGGCCACGGGGCGTCCGCTTCCGCCGGTGCCGACCGCCGACCGGGCGGCTGCCGACCAGTGCCGGCCGCCCGGCCTGGGGTCGGCAGTCGGGGGCCGGTGCCCGGCACCCCGCGCCGTCCGATCGCCCCCCACCGCGAGGTGGGCGCGGGGCGGCGGCGCGTACGGCGTGGTGTCAGACGCCCGCACCGAGCACGGAGTTGATCCGCTGCGGTTCGCCGCACACGATCAGCAGGGCTTCCGCCCGTGCCATCGCCGCGGGCAGAGCCCGGCCGGTGACCTCGTCGTCGCCGCCGTTGACCGCCACGACCACCACGGGCCGCTCGGAGGCACGCTCCACGGCCGCGGCGTCCGCGAAGAACACGTCGTCGCGGGCGTCGTGCTGCGCCCAGTAGGAGGCATCGCCGAAGGACAGCTCGTGCGCCGCCCACGGGTGCGGGTCGCCGGTCGTGAGCACCAGGATGTCGCCCGGCGCGCGACCGCTTTCGAGCAGCAGGTCCACCGCCTCCTCGGCGGCGTCCAGCGCGCCGTTCTCGGGAGCGGGGATCAGCTGGATCTGCGGCTGGTTCCGCGACGCGGAACGATTCTCCCGCCGGGACGCGGACGGCGCCGTCGGCACAGCCCTGGCAGGGGTCGGGGTCGAAGGGGACTGCCCGGCACCGGTGTGCGGGCGCGGTACCGGCGGCGTGGGCCTGGCCGGACCGGGACCCGGACGGCCGGGGCGCGGCGAGGCCGCGGAACGCGGACCGGGTACGGGGCGGGGGGTCGGCGCGGGGCGGCCGGCGGCCGGAGTGGCGCGGGGACCCTGGGCACTCTCGTGAATCTGAGGCTCCTCGGGGATGAGAGGCATGGATGGATGTCTATCAAACGCCGGTACGAGTGACACCGGCGGGTGGCGTGTACACGCGACCGTGCTGTTCAGCCGGGTGCGGCCGGACAGGTCAGAAATCGAAGCCCAGTTGGCCCCCGCTTTCCAGTGCGGCCGCCTCCGCGGAGACGCGGACCTTCTTGAGGTGCCGCCACTGCGGCAGCGCGTCCAGATAGGCCCAGCTGAGCCGGTGGTGCGGCGTAGGGCCCCACTCGCGCAGCGCGGCCTTGTGCACCGGCGAGGGATAGCCGGCGTTGGCGGCGAACTCGAACGCCGCGTACGGCTCGGTCCCGGCCGCGAGTTCGGCCATCATCGCGTCCCGCCGTACCTTGGCGATCACCGAGGCGGCCGCCACCGCGACGCAGGACTGGTCCCCCTTGATCACCGTACGGACCCGCCAGGGCTGCCCGAGGTAGTCGTGCTTGCCGTCCAGGATCACCGCGTCGGGGCGCACCGGCAGGGCGTCCAGAGCGCGTACGGCGGCCAGCCGGAGCGCCGCGGTCATCCCGAGCTCGTCGATCTCCTCCGGGGAGGAGTGGCCGAGCGCGTACGACGTCACCCACCTCTCCAGCTCCTCGGCCAGCTCACCGCGGCGCTTGGGGCTGATGAGCTTGGAGTCGGTGAGGCCGACGGGCGGCCGACGCAGTCCGGTGATCGCCGCGCAGACCGTGACGGGCCCGGCCCAGGCCCCTCGTCCGACCTCGTCGACTCCGGCAATGATCTTGGCGCCGGTTGTCGCTCGGATCGAGCGCTCGACGGTGTGGGTGGGTGGTTCGTACGGCATGGCGCCAGATAGGTTACGCCGCCCACCCCCGCCCGCAACACCCGGATGAGATTCTCGGCCACGCCCCGCTCCGGCTCGTCCCTCGCGCGGGTTCCACCGGTCCCCCGCCGGGCCGGGCCCGGGGCGTGTCAGCCGGCCGCCGGGCGCGGTGGGGGCGTCATCACGCGGTCGGCATACCTGGCGGTATCACCGTCACGTCATTCGCTCCCGCACACGCCCTTGACCGGCGCGCCGTCATGGCCGGAACCACCTCCTCGACCATGACGTCGGTCGCGTCCGACCGGACAACACCCCGCCGTATTGGCGGCGTACGGCTCCTGAGGAAGACGGCAGGACAGATCGACCGCGCCGGGAGCCGATCACTCCGGGACTTCTCCGCCGTCACACTGTCGCTGTCGCGAAGGCAAAGGCGGTCGCCCTCGCGGCCCGCGTTTTGTCGTCAGGGGCCGTACGGGTCGTACGGGTCGTACTCGGTGTACTCGTCCTGGATGCCGTTCCGCTCGGGCACACACTGGTAACCCGTCGTGGAGACACCGTGCCGGGCCAGGAGTTCGCGGGCACGGCGTTCGCCCCGGCTGGTCGCGTACCAAGGCGCCGCCCGCTCCTTCAGGGTGTCGTCGATGTCCTTGAGGGCGCAGGAGCGCAGCGGTTCGGGCAGCCGGTCCAGAGCGGGCACGGCGTCGGCCGACAGACCGTCCAGATAGCCGACGTCGATCTTGCCGGTGCGCTCGTAACGCTGCACGTTGCGCTCCGCGACCAGCGCGTCGGGCGAGAGCAGTCCGAAGGCGAGCACCCCGGCCGCGGCGCTGACGGCGACGGCGCGCGGCAGGGGCAGCCGCCGCGCGCCGAGGACACCGGCGGCCATGATCAGCACGATCACGACGCCGAGCCACAGCTCCATCGCGGCCACCGAGATCCGCAGTCGCGTCAGCCCGTACGCGTCGACATAGAGGTCCATGCGGCGCAGCGCGGAGGCGACCACGATCAACGTCAGCAGGCACAGGGTGCCCAGCACGGCCCGGACGAGGGTGCGGTCACGGGCACCGCCGCGGGGCGCCCAGCGCAGGGCGAGCCCGATGACGACGAGGGTGAGGACAGTCGCCCAGAGCAGCTGCCAGAAACCCTGGCGCGCGTACTGGGCATAACTCAGGCCCGTCTCGCTGAGCACCTTTCCGTACCCGCCGAAGAGCACGGCGAGTTGGACGGCGTTGAAGGCGGCGAACAGCAGGTTGAGCACGATGAGAGGAAGCGCCCACTCCACACGGCCGCGAGGACGGCCGGGCCGCGCCCGCAGGAGGTCCCAGCGCAGGGGGGCGGCGGCCGTGTGGGCAGCGGCGAGCGCTCCGAGGAGACCGATCAGGAAGAGGAGGAAATGCCAGGGCCCGTCGGCCACCGAGTCGAGGTCGGGCATCAGCGAGCCGAGCAGGTCGGCGAACGCGGCATCGGCCCCCGCGAACAGCGCGCCGAACACGACCAGCAGCCCGACGGCCACCGCGGTCGTCCGCAGCGCGGGACCCAAGCGGCCCCGCGGCCCGTCCGCGCGCTCCCGCAGCCCTCGCCAGCCCCAGGCGAGCCCCGGCCCCAGAGACTCGAACAGCCCGAGCGGGCCGAGGAGGATGCCCCGCCATTCGCGGCTGCCGTGCAGCGCGAGCGACCCGAGGCCCAGGGCAGTGACGAGGGCGAGGAAGGTCGGCCAGCCGGCGTCGCGGAGTGCCGGCACGGCCAGCAGCGCGAAACCGCCGATCCCCCACACCAGGGACCAGGGGCGGATACGGCGCCCGGCGGCGCGGGCGGCGACGTAGGCGGCGAGCGTCGCGGGGATCGCGACGACGAGCAGGTTCAGCCCGAGGCCGTCACCGAGCAGAAGGGCGCTGAGCAGCGCGGTCGCCAGGACGCACCAGAGGGTGGCCGTCGGCACGGGGCCCGGCGCCTTGGGGCGTATGCGGGACAGCCAGGTCTCCGGAGCCTGCGCCGGCATCCGCTGCCAGGGGTTGACCGGCGCGGGGCGCGCGCCGGTCCCGGGGGCGCCGGTCGCACGGGTACGGGCGGCGCCCTGGGTGGTCGCGGAGGCCGTTCCCTGAGGCGGCGCGGCGGGAAGCGACGACGACTGCGACGCGCAGGACGAGGACAACGGCGAGGACGGTGACCCCGTGGACGGGGACTCGGGGGCCGAAGACCCCGTGGACGGGGACGACGATGGTGACGGTGACGGTGATGGTGACGGTGATGACGAAGATGATGATGAAGACGACGGTGACGGCGATGCGGACGGCGTATCGGGCACGGGACCCCCTCCCGACCGGCCCGTGCGCGCCGCCCCTCGCATCGGAGGTGCGGCGGGCCTACGGATGCCGGTGTCTGTTCGGCCCGCGGCGCTTGTCATGATCAACGCGGCGGCGTGGCCGCAAGGCTAGCCCCGGGGGCGGCACCCGCTCCTCACGGGCCCTCCGCTGTGGCAGGACCGTGACAGTCGAAGCCTGGGGCCCGGCTCAGCGCGCCGGACCCGAGGGCAGCCACCAGGGCAGCTCCTCGGTGCGCTCCACCCACGCGGCGGGCGGTGCCCCGCCCTCCGCCGCGGCCACCACACCGCCGACGATGGCGCAGGTCGTGTCGACGTCGCCGCCCGCCTGGGCGGTCGTCCAGAACGCCTTCTCGAAGTCGCCCAGGGCTCGGGCCGCCGACCAGATCGCGAACGGCACCGTGTCGTGCGCGCTCGTCCGCCGGCCGCACCCGAGCACCGCGGCGACGGTCCCGGGGTCGCCGTAGTCGAGCATGTCCCGGGCCCGGCGCAGCCCCGCGCCCACCGCGCTGCGCGGCACCAGGGCGATGACCCCGTCGAGGAGCTCCTCGGGCTTGGGCGGCCCGCCCGGGCCGGCGGCGAGCGCGGCAGCGGCGGCCACCGCCATGCAGCCCACCACGGCCTCGCGGTGCTGGTGCGTGGTGTACGAGGAGATCTCGGCCTGGTGTGTGGCCTGCTCCGGGTCGGAGGCGTACCAGGCGCCGAGCGGGGCGATGCGCATGGCCGCGCCGTTTCCCCAGGAGCCCTGGCCGTTGAACAGCGCCGCGGCCAGCTCACGCCAGTCGCCGCCCTCCCTGATCAGCCGGAGCATCCGGTTGACGGCGGGGCCGTAGCCACGGTCGAAGTCCTGTCGCTCGGCGAAGGAGCGGGCGAGTGCGTCCTGGTCGACGCGGCCGTGCTCGGCGAGCACGGCCAGCACCGAGCAGGCCATCTCGGTGTCATCGGTCCACTGCCAGGGTTCCGGCGGCAGCTCGCGCCGCTTCAGCAGGGGGTAATTGACGGGTACGAAGAACTGGGAGCCCAGGGCGTCTCCCACGGACAGCCCGCGCAGGCTGGCCAGGGCACGCCCGAAGCGCCGGTCGAGAGCGTCGAAGGCATCGAGAGAGGAGTCAGCGGTCATCGCACTGCCACTCTATCCGGTGGTGCCGTACGGCTCGGGGGTTCGCCAGCGGTCGAAGGGGCGGTCCAGTGTGTAGCGGCCGTCCGGGCCGAGCTCCAGGGTCCGCATCTCGCCGTTGCGCGGATTGGTGAGCGACTCGAAGTCGGCGACCGTCCAGTGGAACCAGCGCATGCAGAACAGCCGCATGGTCAGGCCGTGCGTGACCAGGAGCACGTTCGGCGGGTGATCGGGCGAGGCGAAGCTGCGGTGCAGGCTCTCCAGGAAGGCCCCGACCCGGTCGTACACGTCGGCCCCGGACTCCCCCTGCGCGAACCGGTAGAAGAAGTGCCCGTACGCGTCCCGGTACGCCTTCTGGAGCCGGACGTCCTCCCGGTCCTGCCAGTTACCCCAGTCCTGCTCGCGCAACCGGGGCTCCTCCCGGACCCGGACCAGGGCGGGGTCGAGCCGGAAGGCCCGGAGCGTCTCATGGGTGCGGCGGTACGGCGAGACGTAGACGCTGACCCGCTCGTCCCCGAACAGCGCCCGCAGCCGCTCGCCCGTCTCCTCTGCCTGGCGCCGACCGGTTTCGGTGAGCCTCAGCGCGTGGTCGGGCTCGCGTTCGTACACCGTGTCGTCGTCATTGCCCTCCGACTCGCCGTGGCGTACGAGGACGATGCGTCGCGGTCGTGCCATGCCACGACCCTAGAGGGGACGCCGTGCCGGGGCTCGGCCGGGTGGGTCCGCCGAACGCCATCCGGCGCACCAGGCCGCCCCCGGGCCGGGCCGCCCGAGCCCCGACCCCGGCCCGCGGGTCCGGTCCCGCCCCGTCACACGGTCCAGGCCGCTTCGAGGTCCACGACGTCCCCCGTCAGTGCCGCCACGTCGGCCTCGATCTGCGCGCGCAGCGCCAGCCGTTCGACCCGCTCCGTGCGGTACTTGCCGTGCTCCGCCGCCGACCGCCACATCGACAGCACCAGGAACTCGTGCCCCGGCGCCTCGCCGAACAGCCCCCGCAGCATCCCGGGCGACCCGGCCATCGCCGGGTTCCACACCTTCTCCTGCATCAGGGCGAAATGCTCGACCCGCTCCTCATGGATCCGGGTGTGCGCGACCCGGACCACATCGGCGTCGGTGAACCGCGGCTCGAACCCCGTCTTCACATCGAAGCGGTGGTCGAACAACTTGACCTGCATGTCCTTGTACGTGCCCGACTGCGAGGCCGCCAGCCGGTCGTGCGAGCGCGCCATGAACGAGTCGTAGAAGGCACGGCTCTCCCAGAAGGCGAAGACATGGGCCACACCGGGCCGCGTCCGGCTCCACCCGCCGCCCTGCCCCCGGAATCCGGGCTCGCCCGGCAGCCCCGCCCACTTCCGCTGTCCCCGCTCGAACCCACGACGGTCCACCACGGTGCAGCGAATCCACTTGACCAGCACCGCGCCATCGTAAGGGCGCCGGAGTCGGCGCGGTCCACGCTCCGGCACACCGCCCCCTCCAGGGGGCCCGTCCGCCTCCTGGTGCCGTCCGCGCGTTCGATCACCGCGCCGGGGTCGCCGTGCGGGACGAGCCGTTCCCCACCGGGTCCGCGTGACACCATGGGCAAGGAGCCGAGGACCGCGGGCAGTTGGCCACGCACGAGAGGTCCACGCCCGAGCTCCGCACGCGAGAGCCGACGCGAGATCCGTACGAGGCCGTACGCGATATCCGTAGAGAGAGGGGAATCCCGTGAGCAGTGCCAACAAGGGGGTCGGCAAAGTCGAGGTGACACTCAAGTGGGATCCGAGCCCCGCCGGCGCCCCGGACCACGATCTCGACATCATCGCCGCCGTCTACCGAGCCGACGACCCCCATGGCACCCCCGTGTACCTGGTGCACTTCGGCAGCCGTTCGCCGGACGGGACCATCACCCTCCACCGGGAGAGCCGCACCGGCCAGGGCTTCGGCTCGGACGAGGCCATGACCCTGGAGCTGAACCGCCTGGCGCCGGAGTACGCGCGCGTGGTCGTGGGCGTGGCCATACAGCAGGGCGGCGGGCGGAGGACGTTCTCCGACATCGACCACGCGATGGCCGTCGTGAAGGAGGGCTACCGGGAGCTGGAGAGTTACGACTTCACCGGCCTCGGCGATGCCACCGCCGTGACCGTCGTGGAGTTCCTCCGCGACGGTACGGGCGGGTGGGAGTGCCACCGGGCCGTCCGTGGGTTCGACGCCGATCCGCAGTCCTTCACCGAACTGATGGGCGCCCCACAGGCCTGACCCCTTTGACGCGCCCTGCGAAACGCGCCGAAGCGGGCACGAAGAAGGGGACCGGCCTTCGGCCGGTCCCCTTCCTCGTGAGCTGGTGGTCAGCTACCCGTGCGGGCTACGCCGGATGTCGCGTCCGCCGCGCTTCCGCCCGGTTTCAGCTGCAGCCGCTGGTCGAGCCGCAGCCCTCGCAGATGTAGCAGGAGCCGGCCCGCTGCATCTTGGTGCCGCAGGAGAAGCACAGCGGCGCGTCCGCGCTGATGCCCAGCTGCATCTCGACGAGCTCCGCCGAGGTGTGCGCCTGCTTCGGAGCCGGGATCTCCGCCTGCTCGGTGGGGGCGGACACCGCCTTCGGCGTCTCCTGCTGGCGCGGGGCGGACTGGGCGAGGCCCTCGACGTCCACGTCGACATCGTCGACGGACTGCTCGTAGGAGCCGGTCTCCAGGTGGCGCTGACGCTCCTCGGCCGAGTGGATGCCGAGCGCCGAGCGGGTCTCGAAGGGGAGGAAGTCCAGCGCGAGGCGGCGGAAGATGTAGTCGACGATCGACTGCGCCATCCGCACGTCCGGGTCGTCCGTCATGCCGGCCGGCTCGAAGCGCATGTTGGTGAACTTCGAGACGTACGTCTCCAGCGGAACGCCGTACTGCAGACCGACCGAGACGGCGATGGAGAAGGCGTCCATCATGCCCGCGAGCGTCGAACCCTGCTTGGACATCTTCAGGAAAACCTCGCCGAGACCGTCGTCCGGGTAGGAATTGGCGGTCATGTACCCCTCGGCGCCACCCACCGTGAAGGACGTGGTGATGCCGGGACGGCCCTTGGGGAGGCGCTTGCGGACCGGGCGGTACTCGACCACCTTCTCGACCGCGGTACGGATCGTCTCCTCGGCCTTCTCGGTGATCTCGGCCTTCTCCTTCTCCTTCTTCTTGGCGGAGAGGGGCTGGCCGACCTTGCAGTTGTCGCGGTAGATCGCGAGCGCCTTGACGCCCATCTTCCACGCCTCGAAGTAGACCTCTTCGACGTCCTCGACGGTCGCCGTCTCCGGCAGGTTGACCGTCTTGGACAGGGCGCCGGAGATCCACGGCTGGATCGCGGCCATCATGCGCACGTGGCCCATCGCGGAGATGGAGCGCTCGCCCATGGCGCAGTCGAAGACCTCGTAGTGCTCCTGCTTGAGGCCGGGCGCGTCGATCACATTGCCGTGCTCGGCGATGTGGGCGACGATCGCCTCGATCTGCTCCTCCTGGTAACCAAGGCGGCGCAGCGCCTGCGGCACGGTGCCGTTGACGATCTGCATCGAGCCGCCGCCGACCAGCTTCTTGAACTTGACCAGGGCGAGGTCGGGCTCCAGTCCGGTGGTGTCGCAGGACATCGCGAGACCGATGGTGCCGGTCGGGGCGATGACGGACGCCTGGGAGTTACGGAAACCGTTCTTCTCGCCGAGCCGGAGCACGTCCTGCCAGGCCTCCGTGGCGGCGGCCCAGATCGGCGTGTCCAGGTCGTCCACGCGGACGGCCTTGGCGTTGGCGTCGGAGTGCTGCCTCATGACGCGCTTGTGCGGCTCGGCGTTGAGGGCGTAGCCGTCGTACGGGCCGACGACCGCGGCCAGCTCGGCGGAGCGGCGGTACGAGGTGGCCGTCATGAGCGACGTGATGGAACCGGCCAGCGCCCGGCCGCCGTCGGAGTCGTACGCGTGGCCCGTGGCCATCAGCAGAGCGCCGAGGTTGGCGTAACCGATGCCGAGCTGGCGGAAGGCGCGGGTGTTCTCGCCGATCTTCTGGGTCGGGAAGTCCGCGAAGCAGATCGAGATGTCCATCGCGGTGATGACGAGCTCGACGACCTTGGCGAAGCGCTCGGACTCGAAGGACTGGTTGCCCTTGCCGTCGTCCTTGAGGAACTTCATCAGGTTCAGCGAGGCCAGGTTGCACGAGGTGTTGTCCAGGTGCATGTACTCGCTGCACGGGTTCGAGCCGTTGATGCGGCCGGACTCCGGGCACGTGTGCCAGTGGTTGATCGTGTCGTCGTACTGGATGCCGGGGTCGGCGCAGGCCCAGGCGGCCTCGGCCATCTTGCGGAAGAGCGACTTGGCCTCGACCTCCTCGATGACCTCACCGGTCATACGGGCGCGCAGGCCGAACTTGCCGCCCGACTCCACGGCCTTCATGAACTCGTCGTTCACGCGGACCGAGTTGTTGGCGTTCTGGTACTGGACGGACGTGATGTCGTCGCCGCCCAGGTCCATGTCGAAGCCCGCGTCGCGCAGGGCGCGGATCTTCTCCTCTTCCTTGACCTTGGTCTGGATGAAGTCCTCGATGTCGGGGTGGTCGACGTCGAGGATGACCATCTTGGCGGCACGGCGGGTGGCGCCACCGGACTTGATCGTTCCCGCGGAGGCGTCGGCGCCGCGCATGAAGGAGACGGGGCCGGAGGCGTTGCCGCCGGAGGAGAGGAGCTCCTTGGAGGAGCGGATGCGGGAGAGGTTCAGGCCGGCGCCGGAGCCGCCCTTGAAGATCATTCCCTCTTCCTTGTACCAGTCGAGGATCGACTCCATGGAGTCGTCGACGGACAGGATGAAGCACGCGGAGACCTGCTGCGGCTGCGGCGTGCCGACGTTGAACCACACCGGCGAGTTGAAGCTGAAGATCTGATGCAGGAGGGCGTAGGCCAGTTCGTGCTCGAAGATCTCCGCGTCGGCGGGCGAGGCGAAGTAGTTGTACTCCTCGCCGGCCTTCCGGTACGTCTTCACGATGCGGTCGATCAGCTGCCTCAGACCGGTTTCGCGCTGCGGGGTGCCGACGGCTCCGCGGAAGTACTTGCTGGTGACGATGTTGACCGCGTTCACCGACCAGAAGTCGGGGAACTCGACGCCACGCTGCTCGAAGTTGACCGAGCCGTCGCGCCAGTTCGTCATGACGACGTCACGACGCTCCCAGACGACCTCGTCGTACGGGTGCACGCCCGGGGTCGTGTGGATGCGCTCGATGCGCAGGCCCTTGTTCGCCCTGGCCCCCTTGGCGCGGGCCCCTCGTGCCGGGCCGCTCGTCGTCTCTGTCATGCCGCCTCCCATATACGGGCAAAACACCCTGTAGTGCCCAGATCTTCCCGGGGCACCGTCTCTGTCTGTTGCCACGAGCACCACGCACAGTGCCCGCGACAGGTCCATAGCCGCTCCAGCCGCTTCGCGGCCGATCGCCGGTCGGGGCGATCAGTCGGCGGCGGCGGCAGGCACCGGGACCCCGGGGGACGCCCCGGGCCCGTGCCCCTCCGCGTGTGGCCGCCGCTCGCGGAGCTCCGCGATGGCGGCCTCGAAGTCTTCGAGTGAGTCGAACGCCCGGTACACGGACGCGAAGCGCAGGTACGCGACGAGGTCGAGCTCCCGCAGCGGGCCGAGTATGGCCAGTCCGACGTCATGCGTGGTCAGTTCCGCGCTGCCCGTGGCACGCACCGCCTCCTCGACCCGCTGGCCGAGCTGGGCGAGGGCGTCCTCGGTGACCGGCCGCCCCTGGCACGCCTTGCGCACGCCGTTGATGACCTTGGTGCGGCTGAAGGGTTCCGTGACCCCACTGCGCTTGATCACCATGAGCGAGCAGGTCTCCACCGTGGTGAAACGGCGGGAGCAGTCGGGGCACTGGCGACGGCGCCTGATGGACGTCCCGTCGTCGGTGGTGCGACTGTCGACGACGCGGCTGTCGGGGTGCCTGCAGAAGGGGCAGTGCATGGCTCCCAACCCTCCTTCACAGCACGACTGAATAGCCTCGCCAGGGCCGGTCAGGCCCCTCGAAGCAGCCCCAAGCATAGGCGATGGCCGCACCCCCGGCGGACCGGGGGACCACAACTTCTGGGCGGCCGACGCCATCCAACCACTAGATCTGGGGTCTGCCCGACCATTCGGCACATCGCGCGTGTCGCGGCTCGGACACGCAGCGCACACGTCGCAGGCACAGGGCCCGCGTGGAGCCGGACGGCCTGCGGAGGGAGTCCGGATCCGACCCGGCGGGGACCGCGTCGCGGCCCGCGGGGGACCCACGGTGTCCGGGCCGGCGCCTCCACAGGTGCCGGTACGGGCGGGCACCGACGGGGGCGCGCACCGGATCGCCCGTCCGGGTCGGCGTGCGATCGGCGCCGGCGCGACACGCCACGGAACAGCTCAGTGGAACGGAGCCGTACCGCAAGCGCCGCGGACCGCTACGGCCCGCGCGGGACGCGGTCCGGGCGGACCGGACACGAGGGGGGTATCGGCGGCGGCCCGAGCCTACGGGACGGGCACAGCTCCTCCCGATCCCGGGTCGCCGGGTGACGGACTCGCCGGGTGACAGACTGGGCTACGCACCCCCCGCCCCACCGGGCGGCGGCGGTGGAGGTTAGCGTGAAGACCCCGGTCGCCACCGCGGCGGGGTCCCCGAGAGGTCGCACATACACCTAGTCACACGTACACGTAAGCCATTCCGCGAATTTTCACTCGAACGTGTGTTTGGCGCAACCTTTCGAAAGCTACTACCGTTGTCCGGCTAGGGAGAACATTCGAGAGGGGCCGACGTGACCACCACCGCAGACAGTGCCGCCATCGCAGCCCGGGACCGCTCCCAGAGCCGCCTCGAGCCGGTGCACGCCATCAATGAAGCAACCATGACCGGGGAGGGGCCCAAGCCCGCGCGCTCCCTGCCGGGACGACCTCCCGGCATCCGGGCGGACAGCTCCGGACTCACGGACCGGCAGCGGCGGGTCATCGAGGTCATCCGCGACTCGGTGCAGCGGCGGGGCTATCCGCCGTCGATGCGCGAGATCGGCCAAGCGGTCGGACTGTCCAGCACCTCTTCCGTGGCCCATCAGCTGATGGCGCTGGAGCGCAAGGGATTCCTGCGCAGGGACCCGCACCGGCCGAGGGCCTACGAAGTCCGGGGATCCGACCAGCCCAGCAGCCAGCCGACCGACACCACGGGCAAGCCCGCCGCGTCGTACGTCCCGCTGGTCGGCCGGATCGCGGCCGGTGGGCCGATCCTGGCCGAGGAGTCGGTCGAGGACGTGTTCCCCCTCCCCCGCCAGCTCGTCGGTGACGGAGAGCTCTTCGTCCTGAAGGTCGTCGGTGACTCGATGATCGAGGCCGCGATCTGCGACGGCGACTGGGTGACGGTGCGCCGCCAGCCGGTCGCGGAGAACGGCGACATCGTGGCCGCCATGCTGGACGGCGAGGCCACCGTCAAGCGCTTCAAGCGGGAGGACGGCCACGTGTGGCTGCTCCCGCACAATGCCGCATACCAGCCGATCCCCGGTGACGAGGCCACGATCCTCGGCAAGGTGGTGGCGGTCCTGCGGCGGGTCTGACACCTCCCCGCCGCTCCCTGGGCGACCCCGGGACCCACTGCGCCGGTCCCGGGGTCCTGCTATGCCCTGCTCTGAGCGGGCCGTACGCCTGCACGCCCCGCCGCCGTCGCGCCGACGGGCGCGGGGTGCGGGCGCACCCGCACGCGTGGACGCTATGAGCCGTCCGCCTTCGCCGTCGCGTCGATCGCCGCGAGCGAGCGCCGCACCTGATTACGGTCCGTGGTGTACCAGAAGTCCGGCATGGACGCCCGCAGATAGCTGCCGTACCGGGCGTTGGCGAGACGCGGGTCGAGCACCGCCACCACACCCCGGTCCCCCGTCGCGCGCACGAGGCGCCCCGCTCCCTGCGCCATGAGCAGCGCGGCATGGGTCGCGGCCACCGCCATGAAGCCATTGCCCCCGGCTTCCTCCACCGCCTTCTGGCGGGCGCTCATCAGCGGATCGTCCGGGCGCGGGAACGGAATGCGGTCCATGACCACCAGCTGACAGTTGGGCCCGGGCACATCGACGCCCTGCCACAGGGACAGCGTGCCGAAAAGACAGGTCTCCGGGTCCCCCGCGAACTTCTTGATCAGCTCGCCGAGCGTGTCCTCGCCCTGGAGGAGGATCGGCTGGTCGAGCCTGCCGCGCAACTCCTCGGCCGCGGCCTGGGCCGCGCGCATGGAGGAGAACAGCCCGAGCGTACGGCCGCCGGCGGCCTCCACCAGCTCGGCGAGCTCGTCCATCATGTCCGTACGGCTGCCCTCCCGCCCCGGAGGCGATAGATGCCGCGCGACATAGAGGATGCCCTGCTTGGGGTAGTCGAAGGGCGAGCCGACGTCGATGCCCTTCCAGACCGGTACGTCCTCGCCCTCGGTGCCCTCGGGGGCAAGGCCGAGCGAGGCGCCCACCCCGTTGAAGTCGCCGCCCAGCTTGAGGGTGGCGGAGGTGAGGACGACCGACCGGTCGGCGAACAGCTTCTCGCGCAGCAGCCCGGAGACGGAGAGCGGGGCCACGCGCAAGGACGCGCCGAAGCGGTCGTGGCGCTCGTACCAGATGACGTCGTACTCCGAGCCCTGGGTGATCCGCTCGGCGACACCGTGGACGGTCTCGACGGCGGCGAGGGCCTGTTTGCGGACCGCGTCCTCGTCCTGGACCGACTTGTCCCGCGTCGAGCCCAGCGCCGAGATGACCGCCCTCGCCGCGTCGCGCAGCGCCATCAGGGCGTACCCCAGGTCCTCCGGGATCTCCTCCAGACGCCCCGGCAGCGCGAGCTCCATCAACCGCTCGAAGCCTTCCGCGGCGGTCTGGAGCTGATCGGCGACCTTTTCGTCGACCAGCTTCGCGGCCCGCCGCACGGCGCGGTTGACCTGGCCGGGCGTGAGCTCGCCGGTGGCGACACCGGTGACCCGGGAGACCAGTTCGTGCGCCTCGTCGACGATCAGCACCTCGTGCTGCGGGAGCACGGGGGCGCCTTCGATCGCGTCGATGGCGAGCAGCGCGTGATTGGTGACGACGACGTCGGCCAGCTTGGCGCGCTCGCGCGCGGCCTCGGCGAAGCACTCCGCGCCGTACGCGCACTTCGACGCGCCCAGGCACTCCCGGGACGAGACCGAGATCTGCGCCCAGGCACGGTCGGAGACGCCTGGCGTCAGGTCGTCCCGGTCGCCGGTCTCCGTCTCGTCGGACCAGTCGCGCAGCCGGAGCAGGTCCTTGCCCAGCTTGCTGCTGGGCGCCGCGCTCTCGAAGGCGTCGAAGAGGCCGTCCTCGTCGTCCTGCGGGACGCCTTCGTGCAGCCGGTGCAGGCACAGATAGTTCGACCGGCCCTTGAGCATGGCGAACTCCGGGCGCCGGCGCAGCTGCGGGTGCAGCGCGTCGACGGTCCGCGGCAGGTCGCGCTCGACCAGCTGCCGCTGGAGCGCCAGGGTGGCGGTGGCGACCACGACCCGGTCCCCGTGCGCCAGCGCGGGCACCAGGTAGCCGAGGGACTTGCCGGTGCCGGTGCCGGCCTGGACGAGCAGGTGGGAGCCGTCGTCGATGGCCTGGGCGACGGCCTCGGCCATGGTGACCTGGCCTGGCCGTTCCACGCCGCCGACGGCGGTGACGGCGGCGTGGAGGAGATCGGGGAGGGATGGCTTCGTCATAGCCCGTCCACCCTACGGTGCGGCACTGACAACCCGACCGCGGTGATCATCACGAATGGACCGCTCGCCCGCCTCACCCGGGCCGCCCCGGCCTTCCCGGCCCCGGTGATCACGCCAGTGGATTGGGGACGGTGCCGTGGACCGCCGCGTGCGGGCGCTCGGGGCGGTCTCGGTAACCGTCCAGATGCAGCCGGTTGCGGTTGAGGCACAGCCTCTCGATGCGCGGCGTGAGCAGGTCGAAGAGCTCGAAGCGGTCCTTGAGTTCCGGGAAGCGCCCCTGGTACCGCAGGATTTCCGCCCGGACGAGTGACCAGAAGTCCCGCTCCGGGACGTTCAGTTGCTCCTCGCACAGCGGCGCGAGGTAACGGAAGACCCCGACGAAGAGACCGGAGTGGATGAACTGCGTCAGGAAGCCGGGCTCCTCGGTGAGGAGGGTCGCGCGTACGTCGTCGGGCATCGTGTCGTGCTCCGGCAGGGGTTGCGCGCTGACGTTGATGTCGTCCACGAAGTCCTTGATCGCGAGCCGTACGGGCACGTCGTGGTCGTCGAAGACGACGACGGCGTTCTCGCCGTGCGGGGAGAACACGGTGCCGTAGCGGTGGAGGAAGTGCAGCAGGGGCGGCAGCAGCGCGGTGAAGAGCCGCTGGAGCCAGACGGCGGGCGCGAGCCCGGAGCGCTCCACCAGTTCGGCGGTGAAGGCGCGGCCGTGGGGGTCGATGTGCAGCAGGGACGCCAGGGTGCGGGCGCGTTCACCGGGCGGCAGGCGCAGCGGTTCGCGCCAGATGGCGCCGAGGAGCTCCTTGTACTGGTACGGGACCTCCGGGAGGTGGTCGTAGAGGGGGTGCTCGACGGCGATCGAGGCGACCTCGCCGAGGAGGATCACACCGCATTCGTCGCGGAGGTACGGGTCGGTGTCGCGCAGCCCGTGGACCCAGGCGGTGACCGCCGGAGCGGCGAGGGTGCGCGCGGTCGGCAGGCCGCGCCAGACGAGGGTGTTGAGGACGGAGAGCGGCAGCTTGACCGTGTGACGGTCGGGGCGGCTGGTGTTGAGGAACGTGCGGACGGACTGCTGCGGCAGCCGCAAATCGTGGTCCGTGCCGAGGGGCACGATGAGGTCGCGGGCGATCGCCGGCGCGTAGAGGGGCAGCAGTACTTCGTCCCACTGCCAGGGGTGGACGGGCAGCAGGAGGTACGCGGCGGGGTCGAGGCCGCGGGCACGGAGCGCGGCGGAGAAGGAGTCGAGTACGGCGGGGTCGAGCTCGCGGGCGTAGAGCTGCTCGGGGCGCTGGAGCCCGGTGACTCCGCGGTAGGCGGCGAGCTCGGTGCTGACGGCGATCCAGGGCAGGCGGGCCGGTCTGCGCGCTTCGGGCGCCCATCGCACCGCGTCGGTGGCGGAGAATCCGATGCGCCCTTTGTTGAGGACGATCCACGGGTGGCCGGTCTGGTGGCCTTCCAGTTCCGCGTAACCGAGGTCGGCGAGCCGGTCCGCGGTGAGCGCGGTGTGGTCGAGCCGGGTGTCGGCGGCGAGCGTGGTGGTCAGCTCGCGGACCAGGTGGCCGAGGGTGGCGCCGTCGAGGGCGAGCAGGCCGCGGGCGAGGGCGAGAAAGCCGAGGGGGTCGGTGAAGGGCTGTCCGTCGCGGGTCACCGAGTCGGATGCGACGCGCCAGCTGCCGTACGCGGTGCGCCGCGCGGTGAAGGCGAGCGTGGAGCCGTCGTCGAGCCGCAGCCGGTACGCGTCGTCGGCGCCGCTCCGCGCGATCGGTTCGATGATCTCCTCGTACGCGAACTCGCCGATCATCTTCGCGAGGAGGCGGCGTGAGGCCCGGTCCCATGCCTGCGCGGTCAGCTCGGGCGGGACGACCGGGGTCGTCGAGGACGGGGCGGGCGGGTCCGCGGAGTCGGGGGCGGCAGGGGACTTCGGCACGGGGACTCCTCGGTGGTGGGACCGATGCGGGCGTGGTGGTGGGGATATGGAGAAGTGCGTGATCACAGCAGGTGTCGCAGGGCTCGGTCGCGGACCATGAGGGCGGCTCGTTTGTCCGGGAGGTCGAGTTCCGCGGAGAAGCGGAAGCCGGCGGTCATGAACGCCGAGATGGACGGGGTGTTGCGCAGGTCGGGTTCCGCGATGACGCGCGTGCAGGCGGGTCGGTGGTCGATGACGAGATCGGCGACGGCTCGCAGGAGGGTGGCGCCGATGCCGCGGCCACGGTCGGCGACGGCGCCGATGAGGAGATGGACGCCGGTGTCGTGCGGGCGGGCGGGGTAGTGCCGGGCCAGCGGGTCGAGGTCGGCGCGGTAGATCTCGAAGTAGCTCATGGGCGCGCCGTTGAGGACGCCCAGGCAGGGCACGCTGCGTCCGTCGCCGTCGAGCTGGGCGCGCAGATGCGCCTCGGTGACGGCTTCGGGGCCGTCCAGTTCCCAGAAGGCGGCGACAGCGGGATCGTTCATCCACCGGGTGATCAGCGGAAGGTCGCGCGCGAGGCGTACCGGGACGAGCCGGAAGGCGCCGGCCGGAGTGGTGGCAGCGCCCCATTCGGCGACCCCGTCGAGGAGATCGCCGTCGGCGGTGGGGTCGGGCGGCTGGTCCGTGGGCGTCAGCTCATCGGCGCCCAGCAGGGCGAGGAGCTCGTCGCGCAGTCGCATGTCCAGGGTGTCCTCCATGCCCGCGCCGGCATGGGTGGTGTGGGTGCTGACTCCGGTGCCGGTGCTCGCATCGGTGGGAGGCACGGGTCGCTCTCCTCTCGGCGGTTGGGGTGGCGCGGTGCTTCAGAGGTGCAGGGGGTTGGTGATGGTGACGTAGACGGACTGGGTGTCGACGGGGCCGACGAGCTCGTCGAGGCCGTGCAGCCGGGTGAGCAGGTTGGCCTTGCAGCGCAGGGTCGGGCTCTCGAGGAGCCGGCTCGGCAGGGGTGAGCCGAGCGCGGTGGCGGAACAGAGGAATTGGCGCAGGGCGGCGAGGAGGAGGCGTTCGTCGGCGAGGTGCTGGGCGCCGAAGGCCCCGATCAGGCCGAGGACGTTGTTGATGCCGAGGTAGTAGGCGAACCGCTCGTCGGTGACGGCGTCCGGGACGAAGGTGTCGCTGTGCGTGCCGATGCCGGGGAGCCGCTGCTCCAGCGCGGCGCGGTGGGACTCGCGGAAGTAGTAGCCCTGGTTGTCGCGGTAGCGGCCGCCGACGGGCCAGCCTTCCGGGTCGAGGATCACCAGGGTGTTCTGCTGGTGGGCCTCCAGGGCGACGCCGGCCGTGCCGTCCAGCCAGAGCACGGGGCGGACGACGTGGTCGAGGTAGCGCAGGAACCACTCGGCGGCGACGGCGCCCGTGGGCCTGCCGGTGCGGGCGGCGAGCCGGGACACGGTGACGGCGAGGCGGGACCGCATCCGCGTGCTGCCGGGCCAGGGGCGCGGCGTGGTGAGGCTAGCGATGCAGACGGCGTCGTCGCCGGGGCCGAAGGGGTTGTGCCGCAGCATCACGTCGAGCCCGGGGACGGGTGCGCCGGAGGGGTCGTCGACGGCGAGCCACGCCGGGTCCCGGATGATGTCGAAACAGGGGTGCGCGGACCGCCACTGCCCGGCGAGCCCGGTGCGCAGCAGGCGGTGTACCTCCACGCCCCGGTGCAGCTCCTTGCGGAGGTTCTCGCGGCGGGAGTTGGTGATGCGGACGCCGAGGGACAGCTTGAGCATGGCGGGGACGCCGGGGCGGTGGACGGTGCGGACGGAGGAGGTGGGGTGCCAGGGGGCGCCGTGCAGGCCGAGGTCGTGAACGAGGCCGGCGGTCATCAGCTCGATGACCTGGGGACGGTGCTGTACGTCGCGGGCCTGCCAGGGGTGCAGGGGCAGCGCGACCGTGCCGTCGGGGAGCGGGAGGCCGCCGGCGAGGCGGGCGGTGAGTTGCTCGGCGGCCAGGGGCCGGCCCTGTTCGGTCCAGGCGGAGTCGGTGGCCAGGACGGAGCGGTCGACGGCCATCCAGTGGAGGGGGAAGGAGCCGTACAGCTCGGGTGCGTACAGGCGGGCCTCGGCGTCGGTGAGCCCCTCGCGGCTCTTGGGTGTCGGGTGGAGCGGGTGCCCGAGCAGGAGGGACTGTTCGGCGGTGAGGAAGAGGTCCGCCTCGGGGGCGGGGGTGGGCTGTCGGCGCCGGTGGGCGATGAACTCGGCCGTGCGGCGCGCGGAGTCGGCGACCCTGGCCACGAGGTCGGCGCCTTCGCGGGAGGTGGGTTCGCGGTCGTCGGGGGTGTGGGCCGCGCGGGTACGGTGCGGACCCTGGTCCTGGCCCTGCCCGGGGCCCGGGGTACGGTCCGGGGCGCGGTCCGGGTTCCCGGCCTCGGCCCCGGCGCGGTCGGTTTCGCGGCTGAGAAGCGCGGCGACCGTCACGGCGTCGGCGGGTGGGGCGCCGCGTGGCGCGGTTTCGAGGGCGGGCGGTCCGAAGCGGTGCCAGCCGGTGGACGACCAGTAGTGCACGGGGACGACCAGGGCGGTCCCGCTGGCGTCGAGCGGGATGCGCAGCAGTGGCCCGGCCGGCTCGGTCAGGTTCTTCTCCCGTACCCAGCAGCGGAGCAGGTTCTCCATGGTCGCCGCGTCCGCCGCGCGGTGGGGGTCGGGGTCGTCGAGGTGGTCGGTGCCCCCCGCCGAGGCGGATGTGTGTCGCTCGGCGTACACCCCCGCCTGCTGGCGCGGCACCGTCGTCGGCTCGACCGTGAGGGGACCGGGGTCCGGCGGGTGCGGTCCTCGGTGGGGGGCGGTGGGGCTGCCGTCGGCGTCGGCTGTTCCGGGCGCGGGAGTGGGGTTCACGGCGGGGGCTTTCTGATGAGGGGGGTCGGGGTCAGCAGGACGGTCCTGTGTCGTTCCCGTGGTGCCGCCAGGAGCGTTCGGCGGCGGTGAGGGCGTCGGCGAAGCGGTCGAGGACCGCCGCGGCCTGCTCGTCGGTGAGGGTCAGGGGTGGCAGGAGGCGTACGACGGCGGCGTGCCGGCCGCCGAGCTCGACGATGAGCCCGCGGTGGAGGCACTCCCGCTGGACGGCGGAGGCGAGGGACGGGGCGGGCGGAGGGGCGCTGTCGTCGGGGCTGTCGGGGCCGTCGGCCGTGGTGTCCGGGTCGACGAGCTCGACGCCGATCATCAGGCCCCGGCCGCGTACGTCGCCGACGCAGGGGTGGCTCGCGGCCAGCCCCCGCAGTTGGGAGAGCATGCGGGCGCCGAGGGTCGCCGCCCGCTCGGCGAGCCTGTTCTCGCGTACGAAGGCGAGGGTGGCCGCGCCCGCCGCCATGGCGAGCTGGTTGCCGCGGAAGGTGCCCGCGTGGGCGCCGGGCTGCCAGGCGTCGAGCGCCGACCTGTAGACGATCACGGCGAGGGGGAGGGAGCCGCCGATGGCCTTGGACAGCACCATCACGTCCGGGACGACACCGCTGTGGTCGACCGCCCAGAACGCTCCGGTGCGGCCCACGCCCGTCTGTACCTCGTCGGCGATGAGCGGAATGGAACGGTCGGCGGTGATCTTCCGCATGCGGCGCAGCCAGGCGTCGGGGGCGGGGATGACACCGCCCTCGCCCTGCACCGGTTCGAGGATCATCCCGGCGGGGGCGGGCACACCGCTCTTGGGATCGTCCAGCAGGTGCCGCGTCCAGTGGGCGGCCAGTTCGGCGCCGCGCTCGCCGCCGACGCCGAAGGGGCAGCGGTAGTCGTGCGGGTAGGGCAGGCGGGTGACCCGCACGTCCGTGGCCCCGCCGGAGACGGCCAGCGCTCCCGCCGTCATGCCGTGGTAGGCGCCGGTGAACGCGAGGAGGCCGTCGCGCCCGGTCGCCGTGCGGACCAGTTTCAGCGCGGCCTCGACCGCGTCCGTGCCGGCCGGGCCGCAGAACTGGACGCGTGCGTCGTCGGCGAGTTCGCGGGGAAGCGTCGCGAACAGCTCGGTGGTGAAGGCGTCCTTGACCGGGGTGGCGAGGTCCAGGACGTGCAGCGGCGCTCCGGAGTCGAGGACCTTTTTGATGGCCTCCAGAACCACGGGGTGGTTGTGCCCCAGTGCCAGCGTCCCCGCTCCGGAGAGGCAGTCCAGATAGCGCCGCCCGTCCGCCCCCTCGATGGTCAGCCCCCTGGCCCGTACCGGGACGATGGGCAGGGACCGCGCGTAGGTACGGGCCGCCGACTCCCGCAGCGCCTGGCGGCGCAGGATGCCTTCGTGTGCGGGGTTCGCCGGGTTCGGGGCGGGGTTCAGGGGGTGCGCCGGGTTCACGGGGTGCGCGGTGGGCGGCGCCACCGTGGCTGGTTCGGTCACGGACACGTTTTCGGGTCCTCCCGGCTGTCATGGTTGCCTGTCCCCCGTCCGTACCAACGACGGCCGCTGTCCGGGATCACGGTCATTCCCTCAGATCCTTCGCGCGGCGGAACCGTGGACCTGCCGCGCGCCGTCCCCAACGGCACCGGCATAGTGGGGGGCCGCACTCCGGTGCCCAGTTGAAGAAGTGCTTGATGAGGAAGTCCCAGGGGGATCACGACATGCGACCCATTCGTCCGCTGCTCGCCGCAGCCTCCGTCGCCGCCGCGCTGGCGCTGACGGCCACTGCCTGCGGGCCGACCGAGGACAACGCGGGCGGCGAGCCCACCGCTTCAGCCGGCCAGGCCTCGGACGGGAAGATCACCATCCCGGACGACCTCAAGGACCGGCTCAAGGAGCACGGGATAGATCTGGACAAGTGGAAGAACGGCGAGTGGAAGAACTGGGACAAGGACACCTGGCTGCGTGAGGCCAAGGACTTCGTCAACCCGATCATCGAGGACCTGTGGGACCCGGACCGGATGCGCGAGGCGGAGGAGCCGCAGCGGCCGGTCGAGGACGGGGACATCTCCGGTGACGCGGGCGTCACGGACCCGACGCCCGAGCCGGTCGACGCGCAGGCTGTGAAGGCCCCGTACCACTCCGGCGCTCCGGAGGCCGGCAAGGTCCTCTTCGACGGCCCCCAGGGCTCGATGGTGTGCTCGGCGACCGTGGTCAAGGACCCGGCGAACCCGGGCAAGTCCAACCTGGTGTGGACGGCGGGCCACTGCGTCCACGCCGGCAAGAACGGCGGCTGGTACCGCAACATCGCCTTCGTGCCGTCGTACAACAACGGCGCCAAGTCGACCGCCGAGCTGGAGAAGGCGTCCCGCGAGGAGATCGCTCCCTACGGTGTGTGGTGGGGCGACTGGGCGCAGACCTCGGAGCAGTGGATCGCGCAGGGCGCCACGACGGGCGGCCAGGGCGCTCCGTACGACTTCGCGGTGATCCACGTGACCCCGGAGAAGGGCGGCAACGGCAAGTCGCTGGAGGAGACGGTCGGTTCGGCGCTGCCGGTGGAGTTCGAAGCGCCGGCCACGCAGAAGATCGCGAGCATGACGGCGACCGGCTACCCCGCGGCGCCGCCGTTCGACGGCGAGAAGATGTTCCAGTGCGAGGACAGGCCGGGACGGCTGTCCATCGAGGCCGGTCAGCCGACGATGCACCGCATCGGCTGCACCATGACCGGCGGTTCGTCCGGCGGCGGCTGGGTCGCGAAGGGCCGGGACGGCAAGCCCGCCCTGGTCTCCAACACCTCCATCGGCCCGGTCACGGCCGGCTGGCTTGCGGGACCGCGCCTCGGCGCCGAGGCGAAGGGCGTGTACGAAGAGGTCAGCAAGAAGTTCGCCGGCCGTTAGGCCGTGTCCGTGGCACGGGCCGGGAGGCGCCTGGTGCCTCTCGTGGAGAGTCCGTGCAGGTGGTGCCGGGTGGCGAGGTCCCCCGGCACCACCTGCATAAAGTAAGGCACATCCTCACGCGGGCGGTCCCGGAAGACCGCCCCTTTGCGTGACACGTTCATGGCAATACGCGGCGTTCGGCCGCGTTTCAGGGGGAGTCTTTCTCATGCGATCCATACGTCCGCCGCTGGCCCTCACCGGCTTGGCCGTGGCCCTCTCGCTGTCGGCCACGGCCTGCGGCCCCGGCCAGGACGCGCCGGTCGACAAGCCGGCCAACGCGGGCCCCTCGGTGGGGCAGGGCGGGCAGGGCGGGGCCGGGATGCCCGCGGACCTGGCCGACAAGCTCAAGGAGCACGGTGTCGACCCGGAGAAGTGGAAGAACGGCGAGTGGAAGAACTGGGACAAGGACACCTGGCTGCGTGAGGCGAAGGACTTCGTCAACCCGGTGATCGAGGGGCTGTGGAAGCCCGAGCGGATGCGGTCCGCCACCTCCCCGAGGAAGACGATGGCCGCCGGTGACATCGCGGGCGACCAGGGCGTCACCGACCCGGAGCCGCGCCCGGTCCGGGCCGAGCCGGAGAAGAAGCCGTACCACCAGAACGCCGCGCCGGTCGGCAAGGTGTTCTTCGACTCCCCCCAGGGCTCGATGGTCTGCTCCGCCACCGTGGTCAAGGACCCGAAGAACCCGGGCAAGTCCAACCTGGTGTGGACCGCGGGTCACTGCGTCCACGCCGGTCGGGCGGGCGGCTGGTACCGCAACATCGCCTTCGTCCCGGCCTACAACGACCTGGGCAAGTCCCCGGCGCGGCTGCGGAACGCGCAGCCGCGGGAGATCGCCCCGTACGGCGTGTACTGGGCGGACTGGGTGGCGACCTCCGGGGAGTGGATCTCGCAGGGCGGTCCGACCGGCGGCGGTGGCGCCCCGTACGACTACGCCGTGATGCACGTGAAGCCCGAGAACGGCACCAAGTCGCTGGAGGAGACCGTCGGCGTCGCCCTCGACATCGACTTCCAGGCGCCGCAGGCCGCCGCTGTCCCCTCGATGGGCGCCTGGGGCTACCCGGCCGCTCCCCCGTACGACGGCGCGCTGATGCACAAGTGCGTCGACCGCCCGGGCCGGCTCTCCCTCAGCCCCGGTACGCCCACGATGTGGCGGATCGGCTGCACCATGACCGGAGGTTCCTCCGGCGGCGGCTGGTTCCGCCAGATGCCGGGCGGCAAGCTGGCGCTCGTGTCGAACACGTCCATCGGCCCGGTCACGGCCGGCTGGCTCGCGGGTCCGCGCCTCGACAAGGGCGCGCAGGACATCTACACGATGATGAGCGACAAGTTCGCAGGCCGGTAGGGCCGGTGGCCCGCACCGCGCGGCCATCGGAACGGCGAAGGCCCGCCCCCTCGCGGAGAGGGGGCGGGCCTTCGGCGTGTTCCCGCGCGGGTACGGCCGCTGGGTCAGTGTGCCGCCGGGACGTACGGCGCCAGCGAGGAGGCCAGCTCCTCGTGCACCCGCCCCTTGAGGAGCGTGCCCTCCGGGGTGTGCTCCTCGGAGATCACCTCGCCCTCGGCGTGCACCCGCGAGACCAGCCCGCCCTCGGTGTACGGCACGAGCGCCTCGATCTCGACCCGCGGGCGCGGCAGCTCGGCGTCGATCAGCGCGAGCAGCTCGTCGATGCCCTTGCCGGTCCGCGCCGACACCGCGATCGAGTGGCGCTCGATGCGCAGCAGCCGCTGCAGTACGACCGGGTCGGCGGCGTCCGCCTTGTTGATCACCACGATCTCGGGCACGTCCGTCGCGCCGACGTCACGGATGACCTCGCGCACGGCGGCCAGCTGCTCCTCCGGCGCCGGGTGCGAACCGTCCACCACGTGCAGGATCAGGTCGGAGTCGCCGACCTCCTCCATGGTGGAGCGGAACGCCTCGACGAGGTGGTGCGGCAGGTGCCGTACGAACCCGACGGTGTCCGCCAGCGTGTACAGGCGGCCGCTCGGCGTCTCGGCCCGGCGCACGGTCGGGTCGAGGGTGGCGAACAGGGCGTTCTCCACCAGCACGCCCGCGCCCGTCAGACGGTTGAGCAGCGAGGACTTGCCCGCGTTGGTGTATCCGGCGATGGCGACGGACGGGACCTTGTTGCGCCGGCGCTCCTGGCGCTTGATCTCGCGGCCGGTCTTCATCTCCGCGATCTCCCGGCGCATCTTCGCCATCTTCTCGCGGATGCGGCGCCGGTCCGTCTCGATCTTCGTCTCACCGGGACCACGCGTGGCCATACCGCCACCCGAGGAACCGGAGCCACCGCCACCCATCTGCCGGGACAGCGACTGACCCCAGCCGCGCAGCCGAGGGAGCATGTACTGCATCTGCGCCAGGGAGACCTGCGCCTTGCCCTCTCGGGACTTGGCGTGCTGGGCGAAGATGTCGAGGATCAGGGCGGTCCGGTCGACCACCTTGACCTTGACGACGTCCTCGAGGTGGATCAGCTGGCCGGGGCTGAGCTCACCGTCGCAGACGACGGTGTCGGCTCCGGTTTCGAGCACGATGTCACGGAGCTCGTTCGCCTTGCCCGAACCGATGTAGGTGGCCGGGTCCGGCTTGTCGCGGCGCTGGATCACTCCGTCGAGCACGAGGGCACCCGCCGTCTCGGCGAGGGCCGCCAGCTCCGCGAGGGAGTTCTCCGCGTCCTGCACGGTCCCCGAGGTCCACACGCCGACCAGCACCACACGCTCCAGGCGCAGCTGCCGGTACTCGACCTCGGTGACGTCCTCAAGCTCGGTGGAGAGGCCCGCCACACGCCGCAGCGCCGCTCGCTCGGAGCGGTCGAACTGGTCGCCGTCACGCTCTCCGTCGATCTCGTGGCTCCAGGCGACGTCCTCTTCCATCAGGGCATCGGCCCGAAGGCTCTCGGTGCGGGTGGTGTCCGCGAAGCTCTGTGCGTCCTGGGAAGGGGAAGAGGAGGAGGTCATTGGATCCTTACGTCGTTGAGATTCTCGGTTCGTCAGTCACAACGCGTGACTCAGCCGGATCATTCCCGGATCGGATCCCGGCAAGCAAGCCAGGCCCGGCAGCGCCGCCGACATGGTGATGGTCGCACGGTCCCGCCGGACCCGTCACGTGGATTTCAGCGCTTCACCGCCGCGTCCATGGCCTCCTTCGGGGCCTTGGCCGGGGACGTCGTCAGTGCCTTCGTCCGTGCCTCGGCCGGGGTCTTCGCGGGGGTCTTCGCCGGGGCCTTGCTCCGCCAGTCCGGGTGGCCCGGCATGGCCGGGGTCTTCTCGCCGTACAGCCAGCCGCGCAGGAAGGTGCTCAGGTCGCGACCGGCGACCTCGGACGCGAGGGCGACGAAGTCCGCCGTGCTCGCCGTCCCGTGCGCGTGCTCCGTCACCCAGCGCCGTTCCAGCCGCTGGAAGGCGTCCTTGCCGATCTCCTGCCGCAGCGCGTACAGCACCAGGGCGCTGCCGTCGTAGACGACCGGCCGGAACAGGCTGATCTTCTGACCGGGCGCCGGCGGCTTCGGGGCCGCCGGAGGTCCGCCCGCCGCCCGCCAGCCGTCGGACGCCGTGTAGGCGTTCCGCATCCGCTGCTCCAGCGGCTGCTTGGCGGTCTCCTCGGCGTACAGGGCCTCGTACCAGGTGGCGTGCCCCTCGTTGAGCCAGAGGTCGGACCAGGTACGGGGCGAGACGCTGTTGCCGAACCAGTGGTGGGCCAGCTCGTGGACCATCACCGAGTCGATGTACCACTTCGGGAAGTCACCGTTGGTGAACATGGAGCGCTCGAAGAGGGAGAGTGTCTGGGTCTCCAGCGCGAAGCCGGTGTGGGCGTCGGCCAGGAGCAGCCCGTACGTCTCGAAGGGGTAGCGACCGACCTGCCGTTCCATCCACTCCAGGTGGCCCGGTGTCCTCTCCAGCCAGGGCTCCAGTAGCTGCGCGTCGGCGGTCGGCACGACGTCCCGCAGGGGCAGGCCGTGCGGGCCGGTGCGTTCGACGACGGTGGAGCGGCCGATGGAGACCTGGGCCAGCTCGGTCGCCATGGGCTGGGCGGTCCGGTACAGCCACGTCCGGTTCTCGCCCAGCGTGGCCCGTGCGACCCGGCGCCCGTTGGCGACGGCCGTCAGCTCCTTGGGCGCGGTGATACGGAAGGTGAAGTACGCCTTGTCCGCCGGATGGTCGTTGCCGGGGAAGACCCGGTGGGCGGCGTCGGCCTGGTTGGCCATCGCCAGTCCGTCGGCGGTGCGGACCCAGCCACCCGCCGCCTCGGGGCCGCTCGGGTCACTGGTGTGGGCGACGGAGATGGACAGCGGGGCTCCCTCGTCGACCGGCTCGGCCGGTTCGATGACGAGGTCCTCGCCGCTGCTCGCGAACTCGGCGGGCAGCCCGTTGACCCGGACGGCCCGGACGGTGCCGTGTGTGAAGTCGAGGTTGACCCGCTCCAGTCGCTCGGTCACCCGGGCGTCGATCCTGGTGACGGCGTCCAGCGGCTTGGTGTTGTCACCGTGGTAGGTGAACGAGATGTCGTACGCGAGGACGTCGTAGCCGGGGTTCCCGAGGTGGGGGAAGAGCGTGTCGCCGATGCCGAGCGGCTGGGGCGAGGGCACGGCGGCGGCCATCAGGCCCGCCGACGCCAGGGTCACCAGGGCTGCCCGCAGGCGCCGGGAGGATCGGGACGGGCGGGAGGATCGGGACGGTTCGGAGGATCGGGACGCTTCAGGTGTGAGGACCATGGCCAACCGCTACCAGCGCGCCGTCCCCGGGCCGCGACGGCGCGCGCCCGGCGCACGCCCTACGCACCCGAACGGCGTCGCGCGCCTGCGCTCAGCG
Organism: Streptomyces sp. NPDC006368; assembly: GCF_040612535.1. Classification (NCBI taxonomy): domain Bacteria; kingdom Bacillati; phylum Actinomycetota; class Actinomycetes; order Kitasatosporales; family Streptomycetaceae; genus Streptomyces; species Streptomyces sp. NPDC006368. The sequence continues at coordinate 6,284 of NZ_JBEXQK010000035.1, read as the reverse complement.
GGCGCGCGCCGGGCGCTGGGCGCGACTGACGTCGTACACGCCCGCCACGTCGCGCATCGCACGCATCAGGGCGGGGAGCTGGGCCGCGTCCGGGAGCTGGAGCGTGTAGGTGTGCCGGACGCGCTGCTCGCTGGGCGGTTCGACGGTGGCCGAGACGATCGCGGCGCCCGCCGTGGCGATGGCCTCGGTGAGGTCGGCGAGCAGCCGGGGCCGCCCGAACGCCTCGGCGACCAGGGTGACCCGGCACTCGGCCGCGCCGCCCCAGCGGACGGTCACGGGCGCCCGCCCGAGGGCCTGCATGCGGCGTACGGCGGAGCACTCGACGCGGTGGACGGTGACGTGCCCGCCGCGTACCGCGAAGCCGGTGACCGCGTCGGGCGGTACGGGGGTGCAGCAGCGGGCCAGGCGGACGGGCGCGTCGGGGAGGTCGACGACGAAGGCGTTCGAGGCGTCGTCGTACCGCGCGGGGTCGGGGGCGGGGCGCGGGGCTCGGCGGGTGGCGGGCGGGGGGACCTCCCCGGCGGGCGGTGCGCAGAGGGGCGTGGACCGGCGCCCGGCCCGGGATGCCGCGGACGGCGGGCCGGAGGTGGCGGCCGGGGCCTTCGCGCCCTCCGGGTGCGCCGCCAGCCAGCCGGCGATGGCGATCCGCGCGGCCGGGGTGCGGGCGTGCTCCAGCCAGTCGGGCGAGGGGCCCGCGGCGCTGTCCTGGGCACTGTCCTGGGAGGCGTCCGGCGGGACGGCGGAGCCCTCGGCGAGCAGCAGTTGCACGGTGTCGCCGTCGTTCAGCACCGTACCGAGCGAGGCCAGGCGGCCGTTGACCCGCGCGCCCACGCACGCGTGGGCCGCCTCGCCGTACTGCGCGTACGCGGCGTCCACGCAGGTCGCCCCGCCCGGCAGCGCGAGGGTGCCGCCGTCGGAGCGGAACACGGTGATCTCACCGTCCTGCGCCAGGTCGGCGCGGAGCGAGGTCCAGAAGGTGTCGGGGTCGGGGGCGGACTGCTGCCACTCCAGCAGCCGCGACAGCCAGCCCGGCCGCGTCGGGTCGACGCGCTCGCCGTCCTCGGCGGGGGCGCCCGGCTCCCCGTCGGCCGGTGAGGCGCCCTCGGCCGGTGGTGCGGACTTGAGCGGTGGGGCGGCATCGGCCGGTGAGGTGGCCTGGGCCGGTGAGGCGCCTTCCGGCGGTGAGGCGTACGGGTTGCCCAGGGCGACGACGCCCGCCTCGGCGACCTTGTGCATCCGGTGCGTACGGATGAGGACTTCGGCGACCGCGCCGTCGGGTGCGGCCACGGCCGTGTGCAGCGACTGGTAGAGGTTGAACTTGGGCGCCGCGATGAAGTCCTTGAACTCGGAGATCACGGGCGTGAAGCAGGTGTGCAGCTCGCCAAGCACCCCGTAGCAGTCGGCGTCCTCGCCGACCAGCACGAGCAGCCGTCCGTAGTCGGTGCCGCGCAGTTCGCCGCGCTTGAGCCTGACCCGGTGCACGGAGACGAAGTGGCGGGGCCTGATGAGGACTTCGGCGGTGATGCGGGCTTCGCGCAGTACGGCCCGGACGTCGTCGGCGATGGCGGCGAGGGTGTCCTGTCCCGCGGCGGCGTGATCGGCGATGAGGGCGCGGGTGTTCTCGTACTCGGCGGGGTGGAGGATGGCGAAGACCAGGTCCTCCAGCTCGGTCTTGAGCGCCTGCACGCCGAGCCGTTCGGCGAGCGGGATGAGGACGTCGCGGGTGACCTTGGCGATCCGCGCCTGTTTCTCCGGGCGCATGACGCCGAGGGTGCGCATGTTGTGCAGCCGGTCGGCGAGTTTGATGGACATGACGCGCACGTCGTTGCCGGTGGCGACGAGCATTTTGCGGAAGGTCTCGGGCTCCGCGGCGGCGCCGTAGTCGACCTTCTCCAGTTTCGTCACGCCGTCGACCAGGTAACAGACCTCGTCACCGAACTCCTCCCGGACCTGATCGAGCGTCACATCCGTGTCCTCGACGGTGTCGTGGAGGAGGGACGCGGTCAGGGTCGTGGTCTCGGCGCCCAGTTCGGCGAGGATCAGCGTGACGGCGAGCGGGTGCGTGATGTACGGCTCGCCGCTCTTGCGGAACTGACCGCGGTGCGAGGCCTCGGCGAGTACGTACGCCCGGTGCAGCACGGTCAGGTCCGCGTCGGGATGGTGGGCGCGGTGGGCGTCGGCGACGTGGCTGATGGCGTCGGGCAGCCGGTCCCGGGTCGCGGGACCCAGCAGTGCGGCGCGGCCGAGCCTCCGGAGATCGATCCTCGGGCGGCCGCGCCGGGGGCTGGGCGCTGGGTTGGTGGCCTCTGCGCTCATGGGGGCACCTCCGGCGGTCGACCGGCGGTGGACGGGCACGGTGTGCCCGCGGGGCCGGTGCTTGATGCTACCGACCCCACCACGGAGCGCTGACCAGCTCTCGCTCAGCGTGAACTCAATCACCCATTCGAGCGAAGCTACGGCCGGTTACCGTTTCAGCCCGCGGCGACCCATGCCGGGTCGATACGTCCCTCGGCGACGATCACGGCCGGGCCGGTCATCTCGATCTCGCCGTCCGGGTGCTCGGTGATCACGAGGGTGCCGCCGAGGACGTCCACGGTGTACGTCACGGGCGTGCCTGTCGCCGCCGGGTCCGCGCCGTCCCGCCGGGCCGCCGCGACGGCCACCGCGCACGCGCCCGTGCCGCACGAGCGGGTCTCGGCGGCGCCGCGCTCATGGACGCGCATGGCCACGTGGCGAACGCCGCGGTCGGCGACGAACTCGATGTTCACGCCCTCCGGATAGACGGCGGCGGGGGCGTACGGCGGCTCGCTCAGCAGGTCCCCGGCGTGCGCCAGGTCCTCGACGAAGGCCACGGCGTGCGGATTGCCCATGTTGACGTTCCGCGCGGGCCAGCTGCGACCGCCGACGGTGACCGTGACCCCCTCCTCGGGCAGCCGGGCGCGGCCCATGGCGACGGTGACGTCGCCGTTCTTGGCGAGGTGGACGCGCTTGACGCCGTCGCGCGTGGCGACGGCGACGTCACCGGCCGTGACATGGCCGGCGTGCTGGAGGTACCGGGCGAAGACGCGGACGCCGTTGCCGCACATCTCGGCGACCGAGCCGTCGGCGTTGCGGTAGTCCATGAACCACTCGGCCTCGGAGGCCATGTCCCGCGCCTCGGGGTGGGCGGCGGACCGGACGGCGTGCAGCAGCCCGTCGCCGCCGATGCCGGCCCGGCGGTCGCAGATCCGGGCGACCGCGGACGCGGGCAGGTCGATGGCGTTGTCCGGGTCGGGCACGATGACGAAGTCGTTCTCGGTGCCGTGGCCCTTGAGGAAGACGATCGGTGCGGTGGTCACGGCACCAATCGTACGGGTGGGGTACGCCACCGAGCGGGGCCGGGGACGACCTGCGCGCCCGGCGTCCCGGGCGCTTTCAGGGGTCGACTCGCCCCGGGGGGGAGGGAGAGCGATGGCGCGGGGCGCCGGGTGGCGCGGGTGCCGGGTGGCGCGGGCGCCGGGTCGCGCGGGCGCCGGGCCTCGCGGAGTCCGACGTTCCGGGTGCCGGGTCGCGCGGGGCCGGACCTCTGGGTCCCGGGATTCTTCACGGGGGTCGGCTGGCCTCCTGAGCGGCGGGGTCGCACAGGGGGCCGGATCCTCCGGGGACGGGTGGCGCGGGCCCCGGGCCTCGCGGAGGCCGGACCCTCCGGGGCGCGCGGGGCCGGAACTTCGGGCCCTGGGTGCGCTCCCCGGGGCGCGGGGCCCCCGGCGAGGCTGGGCGGCGAAGGCGGATGCGGACGTGGAGGACGGTGGCCTCAGCGGAGGCGGGCGACCCGCCAGACCGCCAGGGCGACGAGGACGGCCACCCCGGCGACGTACAGGGCGATCACGCGCCAGTCGGGGCGTTCGCCGGAGCCGCGGGCCGGCAGGCCCGGCCAGGTGTACCCGACACGGCGCGCCGCCATCATGCCCCACCCCGCGGCGCAGCCGCAGAGCAGCAGGCCGAGCATGGCGAGGACCGCACCGCCGTCACCCGAGCCGAAGGCGAGGGGGAAGCCGAACATCAGGGAGCCGATCACGCCGAGACCCACGATGGGGGCGAGCTGCCAGATGCGCAGCTTGCGCTGCGGACGCAGTTCGACCTCGACCTCGTTCGGGGCGATCTCCTGGACCCCGTCCTCGTTCAGCTCGGGGCCGTCCGGACTCAGGCCCGGCACGTCGGCCACGCGCGCGTCGCTCCGCGCCGGGGCCGCACCCGACCCCGTGCCATCAGGTCCCGTGCCACCGGGTCCCGTGCCATCCGGTGCCATGTCGTCCGGTGCTTCGTACTGTTCTCTGTCGCGAGGGCCGGCCTCCATCGCCACGCGCCCTCCCAACTCGGACTCCACTGGTCGATCGATGCTCGATGATGGCACGGCCCCGGCCGCCGGAATGACGGGCAGGGCGTCCCGATGCCATCACGTGATCAGGCTGTAACCGCTCGTTCGACCAACGACAGCGCCTGCCGCGGCAGTTCCGGGCGGTTGGCGGCGGCGCCGCTGAGCCAGTGGACGCGCGGATCACGGCGGAACCAGGAGTCCTGGCGGCGCGCGAAACGCTTGGTGGCGCGTACGGTCTCGGCGCGCGCCTCCTCCTCGGTGCACTCCCCCGCGAGGGCGGCCAGCACCTGCTGGTAGCCGAGCGCGCGGGAGGCGGTGCGGCCCTCGCGCAGCCCGCGCTCCTCCAGCGCCCGCACCTCGTCGACGAGCCCGGCCTGCCACATGCGGTCCACGCGCACCGTGATCCGGTCGTCGAGTTCCGGCCGCTCGACGTCGACGCCGATCTGGACGGTGTCGTAGACCGAGTCGGGGCCGGGAAGGTTGGCGGTGAAGGGCTTGCCCGTGATCTCGATGACCTCCAGGGCGCGGACGATGCGGCGGCCGTTGCTCGGCAGGATGGCGCGCGCGGCGTCCGGGTCGGCGGCGGCCAGGCGGGCGTGCAGGACTCCGGAGCCGTGCTCTTCGAGTTCGGTTTCGAGGCGGGCGCGGATGGCCGGGTCGGTGCCGGGGAATTCGAGGGCGTCGATGGCGCCGCGCACGTACAGGCCGGATCCGCCGACGAGGACGGGCGTACGGCCTTCGGCGAGCAGCCGGTCGATCTCCGCGCGGGCGAGCTTTTGGTACTCGGCGACGCTGGCCGTCTCCGTCACGTCCCAGATGTCGAGGAGGTGGTGCGGGACGCCGCCCCGTTCCTCGGGCGTCAGTTTGGCGGTTCCGATGTCCATCCCCCGGTAGAGCTGCATGGAATCGGCGTTGACGACCTCGCCGCCGAGTTGCCGGGCGAGGAAGACACCCAGATCGGACTTTCCGGCCGCGGTGGGACCGACGACGGCGATGACCCGCGGGGCGGGAGCTGCGCTTCTCACCGCCCCAGTCTCGCAAACCTGGTGGCCCGTCCCCGAACGAGTTACGTGACGACCCGGGATCGGGGTCGTTGCCTGTTGCGAGGTTCCGACCGCCGGTTTGCAGAACCGGCTCCACCGGGCGACGCAATGGGACGCTCCGGACGGCGCGGAATTTCGCCCACACGAGTACGCTATGGAGTAGATATGGGCGTTTTTGCACGGTTTCGCCGAAAGGGCAAGGAGTCTGCCGCGGCATCGGCCGAGGAGACGTCGGCCTCTCCCCTGACGGCGGACGCGGAGCCCGCGGCGGAGGAGACCGGGACCCCGCAGACCGACACCCCGGAGGCAGCGGCCTCGGGGGCGAAGGAATCGGAGCCGGCCGAGGCCGCGGAGGGGCCGGAGGCCGGGGCTGCCGAGGTGGAGATCCCGAAGCAGCAGTCCGCCGAGGAGGCGGCGGACAACGAGGCCGGTGAAGGCGCGCGTAAGTAGCCCCGCTTACGACGGCATCCACGACGGCATCTCCGAGGGAAGGTGACCCATGGGCTTCCTGGATCAGTTGAAGGCCAGACTCGGCCCTGCCAGGGAGAAGGTCTCCGGTCTCGCGCAGCAGCACGAGGGGAAGATCGACCACGGGCTCGACAAGGCCGCACAGATGGTCGACCGGAGGACCAAGGGCAAGTACAGCGACAGGATCCAGTCCGGTACGGGCAAGGCCAAGGACGCGCTGGGCCGGATCGCCCACAAGGACGACGGTGGCGGCGCGCCGCCGCCTGCCCAGCCGGGCCCACCGGGCCCCCCACCGGCCCAGCCCGGCCCGCCGACCCCGCCGGTCTCCTGACCTCGGCCTCAGTCGGCACAAGCGCGGTACCGCGCAGAGAGCGCAACGGCGGACGGCCGCGAAGCACGATGATGGCTTCGCGGCC
>NZ_JBEXQK010000034.1:0-67770 GCF_040612535.1 Streptomyces sp. NPDC006368 | reverse complement strand
CCCCCCCCAACCCCCCCCCACCCCCGGGGGCCCCCCCGGCCGCTGGAACTATGGCGACACGCAGCGGATCACCGTCGACCGGCCGATCGCCAAGGCCGAGCTGATCCGCCCGGCCGCCGTCACCCACTCCTCCGACCCCAACCAGCGGTTCGTCGACCTGCCGCTGAGCGTCATCGACGACCGGACCGTCGACCTGAACGTCACCGGCAACCCCAACCTCGCCCCGCCCGGCTGGTACATGCTCTTCGCGGTCGACGCCAACGGCGTCCCCTCCATCGCGCGGTGGGTGCACCTCGGCGGCCCGGCGGCGATGGCGGCGGAGGCGGAGACGTCGGCTCACGTCCACGACTTCGCCGGATCGCTCGCCGCCGAGCCGAGGAAACCGCTGAAGAAGCGGTCGTCGGCACCGGTGAGCCCGCGGATCGCCGGGTGCGACCGGCACTACGGCACGGCCGGGGTGTGCGTCCCGACGGCGTTCCCGCGGTCGGTGAAGGCGACGACGAAGGCCCGCTGCGACTGGCTGGCGACCCACGACTACGGCCACCTGAAGGTCAACGGCAAGGACGACCCGCTGCGGCTCGACCCGAACCGGGACGGTCTGGCCTGCGGGAAGGGGGACACCCCTACAGGGAAGGCCCGCCCTTGAGCGTGTCGATCGCGCGGTCGACGAGCGCGACCAGGTCGTCCTGCCGGTCGCGCTCCGCCCAGTGGATCGTCACCTCGCGCAGGGCGCCCATCACGGCGGCGGTGAAGACCCGTACCTCCAGGTCGTCCACCGCCCGCCCGGTGCGGTCGGCCAGGACGCGTGACAGCAGCTGGGAGGTCTCGGCCATGGTCTCGCTCATGCGGGCGCGGACGGCCGGGACCTCCGCCATCAGTCTGGCGCGCTGCCGCATCTCCTCGGGCTCGTGCTCCAGGAGGGCGGCCACGGCCTGCTTCATGACGAGCCGCAGCGACTCCAGCGGCTCCTCGCCGGCGGGGCGGGCACGCAGCGCCGTCTCCATGAACGGGTCGTACTCGTCCGTGAGGACGATGTCCTCCTTGGTGGGGAAGTAGCGGAAGACGGTGCTCGGCGACACCTCCGCCGCCTCCGCGATCTGCTCGACGGTCGTCGCCTCGTACCCCTGTTCGCCGATCAGCCGGTAGGTGGCCCGGCGGATCGCGATCCGGGTCTTGAGCTTCTTGCGCTCACGCAGGCCCAGCGGCGGCTGCGCGGCGGCGAGCGGCCCGTGGAGGTGCGCCTCGGGCAGCGGCCCGGAGAGGCTGGGGGAGTCGGCGGCCATGGGGCTCATTGTCGGACATGCGGGCCGCGCCCCGGCGCACGACGGCCGTCCGTGCCGCCCCGGACCGCCACGACCGCCGCGGGGGCCGGCGTCAGGCGTGCCGGTACGCCACCAGCGAGATGCCGATGTAGTGCACGATGAACGCCGCCAGCGTGAGCAGGTGGAAGACCTCGTGGAAGCCGAACCACCGCGGTGACGGGTTCGGCCGCTTGAAGCCGTACACCGCGCCGCCCAGGCTGTAGAGCACACCGCCGACGACCACCAGGACGAGCACCGCGACGCCGCCCTGTCGCAGGAAGTCCGGCAGGAAGAAGACGGCCGCCCAGCCCATCGCGATGTAGCACGGCGTGTAGAGCCAGCGCGGGGCGCCGACCCAGAACACCCGGAAGGCGATCCCCGCCACCGCCGCCGCCCATACCGCCCACAGCAGCACCCGGCCGGTGGAGTCGGGGAGGAGCAACAGCGTCAGCGGGGTATAGGTGCCCGCGATGATCAGAAAGATATTGGCGTGGTCGAGCCGGCGCAGGACGGCCGTGGCGCGCGGCCCCCAGGTCCCGCGGTGGTACAGCGCGCTCACGCCGAAGAGCAGGCACGCGGTGAGGGCGTAGACGCCGCACGCGATCCGGGCGCGCGGGGAGTCGGCGAGCGCCGTGAGGACCACTCCCGCGACGAGTGCGGCGGGAAACATGCCGGCGTGCAGCCAGCCGCGCAACCGGGGCTTCAGCGGGGGTGGGGCTGGGGCTATCTCGGTCACGTCGGTCACTCCGGGCCTGGCCACTGCAGTCATGGCGGAATGTTACCGACGCCCCCGAACGGAACGTGTGGGAGACGAATGAGTGGCAATGCTCACGTGAGAGGTCCTCTGGACATATGGGCACCCAGCCCGGATGATCAGATGAGTGCGGTCGGCACCGGATGAGCGCCAATGTGTACAACGCCGTGAAGCATCCGGGTCGCGGCCCCCACGGGGCAGACAACAACAAACCCCTCAACAAGGAGCAATCGTGGCGCGCGACAACGCGGCTCCCTCCACCGTCGTCCCCACCAACCACCAGGAGCTGATCTCCTGGGTCGACGAGATCGCAGCAATCACGCAGCCGGACAACGTCGTCTGGTGCGACGGTTCCGAAGCCGAGTACGAGCGCCTGTGCGAGGAGCTCGTCGCGAAGGGCACGTTCCGCAAGCTGGACCCGGTCAAGCGTCCGAACTCGTACTACGCCGCGTCCGACCCGACGGACGTCGCCCGCGTGGAGGACCGCACCTTCATCTGCTCCGAGAAGGAGGAGGAAGCGGGCCCGACCAACCACTGGAAGGCCCCGGCGGAGATGAAAGAGATCTTCGCCGGTGAGAAGGGGATCTTCCGCGGCTCCATGAAGGGCCGCACGATGTACGTCGTGCCCTTCTGCATGGGCCCGCTCGGCTCGCCGCTCTCCGCCATCGGCGTCGAGATCACCGACTCCGCGTATGTCGCCGTCTCGATGCGCACCATGACCCGCATGGGCCAGGCCGTCCTGGACGAGCTCGGCACCGACGGCTTCTTCGTCAGGGCCGTCCACACCCTCGGCGCCCCGCTGGAGGAGGGTCAGGAGGACGTTCCCTGGCCGTGCAACTCCACCAAGTACATCTCGCACTTCCCCGAGACCCGTGAGATCTGGTCGTACGGCTCCGGCTACGGCGGCAACGCCCTGCTCGGCAAGAAGTGCTACGCCCTGCGCATCGCGTCCGTCATGGCGCGCGACGAGGGCTGGCTCGCCGAGCACATGCTGATCCTCAAGCTGACCCCGCCGCAGGGCGAGGCGAAGTACGTCGCCGCGGCCTTCCCGTCCGCCTGCGGCAAGACCAACCTCGCGATGCTGGAGCCCACGATCTCCGGCTGGACCGTCGAGACGGTCGGCGACGACATCGCGTGGATGCGGTTCGGCGAGGACGGCCGGCTGTACGCGATCAACCCGGAGGCGGGCTTCTTCGGCGTCGCGCCCGGCACGGGCGAGCACACCAACGCCAACGCCATGAAGACCCTCTGGGGCAACGCCGTCTTCACCAACGTCGCGCTCACCGACGACAACGACGTGTGGTGGGAGGGCATGACCGAGACGGCCCCGGCGCACCTCACGGACTGGAAGGGCAACGACTGGACGCCCGCGTCCGAGACGCCGGCCGCCCACCCCAACGCCCGCTTCACCGTCCCCGCCTCGCAGTGCCCGATCATCGCGCCCGAGTGGGAGGACCCGAAGGGCGTGCCGATCTCGGCGATCCTCTTCGGCGGCCGCCGCGCCTCCGCCGTCCCGTTGGTCACCGAGTCCTTCGACTGGCAGCACGGTGTCTTCCTCGGTGCGAACGTCGCCTCCGAGAAGACCGCCGCCGCCGAGGGCAAGGTCGGCGAGCTGCGCCGCGACCCCTTCGCCATGCTGCCGTTCTGCGGCTACAACATGGGCGACTACATGGCCCACTGGATCAAGGTGGGTCAGGACGCCGCGCGGGGAGGAACCCAGACGAAGCTGCCGAAGATCTACTACGTGAACTGGTTCCGCAAGAACGACGCGGGCAGGTTCGTGTGGCCCGGCTTCGGTGAGAACAGCCGTGTCCTGAAGTGGATCGTGGAGCGCCTGGAGGGCAGGGCCGAGGGCGTCGAGACCCCGATCGGCATCCTGCCGACGCGCGACGCGCTCGACACCGACGGCCTTGACCTGCCCGAGGAGGACCTGGACTTCCTCCTCAAGGTCGACACCGACGTGTGGCGCGAGGAGGCCGCTCTGATCCCCGAGCACCTCAACACCTTCGGTGACCACACGCCGAAGGAGCTGTGGGACGAGTACCACGCCCTGGTGAAGCGGCTGGGCTGACCCCTGGACCTCGTGGCGGGTCAATCCGACATCCGCCCTGACCTGTGGGGTCATCCTTGACCCGCCACGATGCGATCGGCCCCCGGAGCCCTGCGGCTCCGGGGGCCGATATTCTCGAACCCCCTGTGCGCGACGTGCGCACGGCGGTCATACCGCCGGCTGCGCGGGTGACGACGCCACGAGGCGTCGACCGCCACGGCGACGGTGCGGGTACGCCGCTGGGGCCTGGTGGTTGGCACCCGGTCCACGCGCCTTACCGGCCCGTGGACCGGGGCCGTCAGAGGGCGCCGACCGGACGGAATCCGTCCAGGGCGTCGGTGTGCGCGTCCATGCGCTCGGCGGCGAGGATCGCGGCGGCCGTGTCGGCCCGGGAGGCGGCGACGACCAGGGCGCGGCCCGCGAGGGCGTGGGCGCGGCGGTGCAGGGCCGCCGGGTCGGCGCCGGTGAGACCCGCGTGGCGGGCCGGCGGCGCGCCACGGAGCCGGGCGACCTGCCGGGCGATGCGCTCCGCCGCCGCTTCGTCGCCGAGTTCATCGGTGACGGCGAGCAGCGCGGCGAGGTGTCCGGCGAGCTGGATGTCCAGCTCCTCCTCGCGGGAGCGGTGCGGGATGCGGTCCTGGGCGTCGTCGGCCATCCGGTGGACCGACTTGGTGCGGATCGGTTCGTACATGGTGGACGGCCTCCTGCTCTCGACAGGAGACCATCCTAGCTTGGATTCTGTCTAAAGTTGAGCTGACTTCAAGTGAGCCGGTCAGGGCTGGCTGTAACCGTCCAGGAAGTTCCCGATGCGGGTCACCGCGTCCGCGAGGTCCGTGGCGTTCGGCAGGGTCACGATCCGGAAGTGGTCCGGCTCGTGCCAGTTGAACCCCGTCCCGTGCACCACCATGATCTTCTCGGCCCGCAGCAGGTCCAGCACCATCTGCCGGTCGTCCTTGATCTTGAAGACGTCCGGGTCGAGCCGGGGGAAGAGATACAGCGCGCCCTTCGGCTTCACACACGTCACGCCCGGGATCTGCACCAGCAGCTCGTACGCCACGTCCCGCTGCTCCAGCAGCCGCCCGCCCGGCTGCACCAGCGCCTCGATCGACTGCCGCCCCTGGAGCGCGGCGGCGATGGCGTGCTGCGCCGGCATGTTGGCGCACAGCCGCATGTTGGCGAGGATCGTCAGACCCTCTATGTACGAGGTGGCGTGCGCCTTCGGGCCGCACACGGCGAGCCAGCCGCTGCGGTAGCCGGCCACGCGGTAGTTCTTCGACATGCCGTTGAAGGTCAGCACCAGCAGGTCGGGGGCGATGGCGGCGGTCGGGGTGTGCGTGACCCCGTCGTACAGGATCTTGTCGTAGATCTCGTCCGAGCAGACCACCAGGTTGTGGCGCCGGGCGATCTCCGTCAGCCCGCGCAGCATCTCGTCGTCGTACACCGCACCCGTCGGATTGTTCGGGTTGATGATGACGATGGCCTTGGTCCGGTCGGTGACCTTGCGCTCGATGTCGGCGAGGTCGGGCATCCAGTCGGACTGCTCGTCGCAGCGGTAGTGCACCGCCGTACCGCCGGCGAGGGACACGGACGCCGTCCACAGCGGATAGTCCGGCGCCGGTACGAGCACCTCGTCGCCGTCGTCGAGCAGCGCCTGCATCGACATCTGGATCAGCTCGGAGACGCCGTTGCCGAGGTAGATGTCGTCGACGGAGAGCGGGATGCCCTTGGTCTCGTAGTGGCTCATCACCGCGCGCCGCGCGGACAGCAGCCCCTTCGCGTCGCCGTACCCGTGCGCGTCGCCGAGGTTGCGGAGGACGTCCTCCAGGATGGCGGGCGGGCACTCGAAGCCGAAGGCGGCGGGGTTGCCGGTGTTGAGCTTGAGGATCCGGTGACCCGCGGCCTCGAGCCGCATCGCCTCCTCGAGCACCGGACCCCGGATTTCGTAACAGACGTTGGCGAGCTTCGTGGACTGGATCACCTGCATGTCGAGAGCTTACGGCGGGAGCCCGTGGGACGCCTCGTGTTTTGTGCCACGTAGCCTTCAGGAGGCTCCCCGCGGGGCACGATCGGAGGATGGATTCTCCGCAGCGTTTCGACGGATACGGCGTACTGATCACAGGCGCGGCGCGCGGCATCGGCGAGGCCACCGCCCGCAGACTGACGGCCGAGGGAGCCCGCGTCCTGGTCGCGGACCTCGACGAGGAGCTCGCCGGGGAGGTGGCGAAGACCCTGCCCGGGGCCGCCGCCGTCCGGTGCGACGTGGGCGACCGGGTCGCGGTCGAGGCGGTGGTCGCGTACGCCGTCGAGACCTTCGGCCGCCTCGACGTGCTGGTCAACAACGCGGCCTCGTGCACCCGCGACGCACCGTCCTTCGAGGACCAGGCCGAGGAGACCTGGCACCGGGACGTCGACATCACCCTGGCCGGCGCGATGCGCTGCGCCCGTGCCGCCCTGCCCCACCTGACGGCCTCCGGGCGCGGCGCGATCGTCAACATCGGGTCCGTCAACGGCGTCCAGGCCTTCGGCAACCACGCGTACAGCGCGGCCAAGGCGGGGCTGGCCTCGTTCACCCGCACCCTGGCCGCCCACGCCGCCCCGCGCGGCGTCCGCGTGAACCAGATCGACCCCGGGACCATCCGCACGCGCGCGTGGGCCGGCCGCGAGCGCGAGCTGGAGGCCCTCGCGGAGCGCGTCTACCCACTGGGCCGGGTGGGTGAGCCGGAGGACGTCGCCGCGGCCGTCGCGTTCCTGGCGTCCCGCGACGCGTCCTGGATCACCGGCACCACGCTGCGCGTGGACGGGGGGCTGCTCGCGCACAACACGGGGTTCGCCCTGGCCATGGAGCCCGTGGAGGACGAGGTGGGACAGGGCGGATAGGTTGGCGGGTCATGTGGAGGGCATGGAACGCGGCCGGACACCGGCACCGGCACCGGCGGCTGGGCGCGGTGGGGTCCGTGGCGGTGGCGGCGGGCGGCTGGACCGCGGGGACGCTGCCCGCCCGCGACCCCTGGGGCCTGTGGGTGCCGCACGGCACGGCGGTGACGGTGGCGGGCGCGGCCCTGGCGTACGCGGGGCTCACGCTCCTCATCGCCGCGTGGTGGGGGTACCGGCGGGCCGCCCGGGGCGCGTCCGCGCGCGACACGCTCGTCACGCTCGGGTGGTGGGGCGCCCCGCTGCTGCTCGCGCCGCCGCTGTACAGCGCGGACGTGTACAGCTACATCGCCCAGGGCGCGATGGTCCTCGAAGGGCATGACGTGTACGGCGCCGGGCCCGCCGTCCTGGACCCGGGGGGCCGGGGCGGCGACGCGGCGGCGAGCGTGGGCGGGCACTGGACCGACACGCCCGCCCCGTACGGCCCGGTGTTCCTGCTCGTCGCCCAGGCGGTGACCTGGGTGACGGGCGGGACGATCGTGCCGGCCGTGCTCGGCATGCGGCTGGTCGCGGTGGCGGCGGTGGGGCTCACCGTGTGGGCGCTGCGCCGTCTCGCGAGGGCGTCGGACACGGACGAGGGCAGTGCTCTGTGGATCGGTGCGCTCAATCCGCTGCTGCTGATCCACGTCGTGGGCGGTATGCACAACGACGGCCTGATGATCGCCCTCATGCTGTCGGGCGTGGCGCTCGCCCTGCGCGGCCGGTGGATCGCGGGCAGCGCCCTCGTCGGCCTCGCCGCCATGGTCAAGTCCCCCGCCGCCGTGGCGCTGCTCTTCATCGGCGTGATCGTCGTCCGCGCGGCGACCGGCGAGGGCGCCGGGGGCGTTCGGCGTGGTGGGCGCGCGAGGGGCGCCGGGGTCGTCGGGGTCGTCGGCCGCGGTGACCGGGTGCGCCTCCTCGCGAAGGGACTGCTCGGCCCCGGCCTGGTCGCCGCCTCGGTCGCCGTCGCCGCGACGCTGGTCGCCGGCACCGGTTTCGGCTGGCTCGGGACCCAGAGCGTCGCCGGGACGATCCACACCGCGCTGTCCGCCACCAGCGACCTGGGCCTCGCCCTCGGCGAACTGCTCCACCTGCTGTTCGGCACCGACCCGGACCCGGTCAAGGCCGCCGTCCAGCGACTGGGCCTCGTGGCCGCGCTCGTCGTCATCGTGGTCCTGGCCCGGCGGGCCGCCCGCGGCGTCGTCGCCCCCGCCCCCGCCTCCGCCCCGGCCCGGGTCACCGCCCTCGACCCGGTTCACGCGCTGGGCCTGGCCCTGCTGGCGCTGGTCGCCCTGTCGCCGATGGTGCAGCCCTGGTACGCGCTGTGGGGGATGACGCTGATCGCCGCCACCGCGCCGCACGGCCGCGCCGCCCGGGTCGTGATGGTGCTCTCGGCCGCCCTCCCGTACGAGACCCAGCCCTCCGGCCACACACCGGCGTACGGCTTCGTCCTCGCGGGCGTGGCCTGCGTCATCGGGACGGTGCTGCTGCGGCGCGAGGCGGCACCCCCCGCCCCGGCGGCCTCGCTGCCCCGCCTCACCCCGTAGCGCGGCGGATCGCGCGGCCCGCCAGGACGTCCGTGCGCCGGCCGTCCTCGATCACGAAGCGGCCGTCGATCAGGACGTACGGGATGCCGGTCGGCAGCGTGCGCGGCGCGTCGAAGGTGGACCCGGCCGCGACCGTGTCCGGGTCGAAGAGGACCAGGTCGGCGCGGTAGCCCTCGCGGACCAGCCCCCGGTCGGCCAGCCGCAGCCGGGCGGCCGGGCGGGAGGTGAGGTGCGCGACGGTCTCCTCCAGCGACAGCACGCCGAGCTCGCGCGCGTACCGCCCCAGGTAGTGCGGGAACGTGCCGTACGCGCGCGGGTGCGGCTTGGCGCCCTGGAGGATGCCGTCGGAGCCTCCCGTGTGCACCCGGTGGCGCATGATCGCCCGTACGTTCTCCTCATGGCCCACGTGCTGGAGGATCGTGGGGCCGAGGCGGTCGTCGATCAGCAGACGGCGGGCCGTCGCCCACGGGGTCTCGCCGCGGGCGTCCGCCGACTGCCGGACCGTCCGGCCGACGAAGCCCGTGAGCGCCGGGTCGACGACGCCGGAGATCTCGATGGTGTCCCACGCGACGGGCACGCCGTGGCAGCCGTCGGAGCCGGTCCCCTCCAGGTGGTGGCGGATCCGCTCGGCCGTCGCGCCGTCCCGCAGCCGCGCCAGGACCGCCTCGGGCCCGCCCTCGCTCGCCCAGCTCGGCAGCAGCGCCACGAGCGTCGTGCAGCCGGGGGTGTAGGGGTACGAGTCGAGGGTGACGTCCACGCCGTCGGCCAGCGCCGCGTCCAGCAGCGCCAGCAGCTCGGGCGCCCTGCCCTGGTTGACGCCGAAGTTCATGGTGGCGTGGGCCAGGTGCAGCGCGCAGCCCGCCGCCCGGGCGAGGGCGACCATCTCCTGGTACGCCTCCAGGGCGCCCGCCCCGTAACTGCGGTGGTGCGGGCAGAAGTAGCCGTCGTAGCCGGCCACGACCCGGCACAGCTCGGCGAGTTCGGTGTCGCGCGCGTACATGCCGGGCGTGTAGGTGAGGCCGGACGACATGCCGACGGCGCCCTGCTCCATGCCCTCGGCCACCAGTCGCCGCATCCGGCCGAGTTCGGCGTCGGTCGGCGGGCGGTCGTCCCATCCCATGGCGTACGCGCGGACCGTGCCCTGCGGGACGAGGTAGGCGGCGTTGACGGCGATGCCCTGGCGGTCGAGGCGATCGAGGTACTCGCCCACGGTCCGCCAGTCCACGTCGATGTCGGACCCGTCACCGTTCCAGCCGCTGATGGCCGTGCGGACCTCGCCGAGCGTGCGGTCGTCGACCGGCGCGTACGACAGGCCGTCCTGCCCCAGCACTTCGAGGGTGACGCCCTGCGCGGCCTTGGCGCTGTGGTCCGGGTCCCGGAGCAGGGCGAGGTCGCTGTGGGCGTGCATGTCGATGAAGCCCGGGGCCAGGGCGAGCCCGTGGGCGTCCAGGACGCGCCGCCCGGTCAGCGTCACCGGGTCGCCCTGGGCGCGGATGGCGGCGATCCGGCCGCCGCTGAGGCCGACGTCGGCGCGGTAGGAGGCGCCGCCACCGCCGTCGACGACGCGCACGTCACGTATGACGAGGTCCACGGCCGCCGGGCCTAGAAGAACGTACGGATGAAGTCGGTGACCGTGCCGTCCGCCTCCACCAGCGGGATCAGCTGCCACTTGTCGAAGACCGTGCACGGGTGGGACAGCCCCATCCCGACCCAGTCGCCGACCTCCAGCCCCGCCGCCTCCCGCGTGGTCTCCAGCCAGGCGTGCTGGTCCGACAGACGGCTCACCGTGATCCCCGTCGCCGGCCGGAGCGAGCCGTCCCGCGCCGAGCGCACGACCTGCGCCTCGGGAAGATGGAGGTCGTACGCCGCGTCCCGCTTGCCCGCGTTGACGAACGCCTGCTCCGCCGTCGGGCGGGACACCACCTGCGCCCACAGGCGGAACGCGGGCCGCAGCGCGCCTTCGTCGGGGACCCGGTTGAAGGGGGTGAGGTCGCGGTACTGGCCGTCGTCGTGCGAGACGTACGCGCCCGAGCGCAGCAGCTTCAGCGCCGGCCGGGACAGGGACGGCAGCTCGGCGAACACCTCGGCGACCGTGTCGAACCAGGCACTGCCGCCCGCGCTGACGACGATCTCGTCCACGTCGGCGGCGAAGCGGCCGGCCTTGTCGAACTCGGCCGCGAGGCCGGTCAGCCGGCGCAGCCACGCCCGTACGGTGTCCGCCGTCGCGTCCGGCACCTCGCCCTCGTACCCGGCGACGCCGACCAGGCGCAGCGTGCGCGTCGCGGCGACGGCGTCCGCGACGGCGGCGCAGTCGGCCTCCGTGCGCGCCCCGGTGCGCGCGCCGTCGCCCGCGCCCAGCTCGACGACGACCTCGACGGGGCGGGCGCAGCCCTCCAGGGCCTCGGCCATCAGCTCGACGCCGCGCACGGAGTCCACGTAACAGAGGAAACGGAAGTCCGGGTCCCGCTCCAGCTCGGCGGCCAGCCATCGCAGGGCGGCGGAGTCGACCAGCTCGTTGGCGAGGAAGATCCGCCGGACGCCGAACGCCCGGTAGACCCGAGCCTGGTGGGGCACGGCCGCCGTGATGCCCCACGCCCCGTACGCGATCTGCCGGTCGAAGAGCTGCGGCGCCATGGACGTCTTGCCGTGCGGGGCGAAGGCGAGACCGTGACGCTCGGAGTACGCCTCCAGGAGCGCGAGGTTGTGCGCGAGCGACTCGGCGGAGAGCGCGAGGACGGGGGTGGTGAACCCGCCGGTGAAGAGGTTGCGGCGCTGGGCGGCCAGCTCCCCGACGGTGAGCCCGTCGGCGTCCGCGGGGAGCCCTTTGAAGCGGTGGTCGACACGCTCGTGCCTGAGGTGGTCGGCAGCCATGCGCGCCCCTCCCTTTCCCGACGTTGCGCTACGCGCAACACCCATTGCGTATAGTGCTCGCTGCTGTCTAACATCCGGCGCAGCGCCGGGTCAATGGAGCCGGGCGAGCCAGTGAGGAGCCCCCGGCGTGACCCTCAGCGTGACCGGAACCGACGTCGTCTGTCTCGGTGAGTCCATGGTCACCTTCCTGCCCTCCCGGCCCGGCCGCCTCGCCGACGTCCCCTCCTTCACCCGCGCCATCGGCGGCGCCGAATCCAACGTCGCCTGCGCGCTGGCCGCCGCCGGGCACCGCGTCCGGTGGGTCAGCCGCGTCGGCGCGGACGGCTTCGGCGACCACCTGGTGGCGGCGATCGCCGCGTACGGCGTCGACACCCGCGCGGTACGCCGCGACCCGCACCGCCCGACCGGCGTGTACTTCCGCACGGCGACCGACCGGGCCGCCGACGCCCACGAGGTCGTCTACTACCGCGCCGGGTCGGCCGCCTCCGCGATGTCCCCGGACACCGTGGTGTACGACGACCTGCACTCCACCCGCGTCCTGCACCTGTCCGGCATCACCGCCGCGCTCTCCGCGGGCTGTCTCGCCCTGATGCGCGACCTCACCCGCCGCCGCCCGGGGCGCCCCCTGCTCTCCTTCGACGTCAACCACCGCCCGTCCCTGTGGCGCGACGCCCCCGCGGACCCGGCCGTCCTCCTGGACCTGGCGCGGGGCGCCGACCTCGTCTTCGTCGGCGAGGACGAGGCGGAGGCGGCGTGGGGCCTGCGGGGCGCCGGGGCGATCCGGGCGGCGTTGCCGGAGCCGGGCGTGGTGGTGGTCAAGCACGGCGGGCGGGGCGCGACGGTGTACGCCCGCGGCGCGGGCGCGTACCCGGGGGCGCCGCCCCCGGACCCCCGCGCCTCGACCTCCCCCGAGGACTTCGTCCAGGGGGAACCCCCAGGGGCCGAGTACGCGGCCCGCCCGCCGCACGCAGCCCGTCCGGCGTGTGAGGACACGGCCGAAGGCCGTGCGGGGTCCGGGGCGAAGCCCCGGTTCCGGGCAGGGGCGGGGTGGGGTGAAGCACCGCGCGGCGGCCCCGTGCCCGCGCACCACGCTCCCGCGCCGGGGCCGAGCCCCGGGGGGCTCGGGGCGGAGCCGCGGCCGGGCGACACCGTCACCTTCGTCCCCGCCCCCCGCGTCGACGTCGTCGCCCCCGTCGGCGCCGGGGACGCCTTCGCCGCCGGGTTCCTCGGCGCCACCCTCCGCGGCCTGGACCCGCGGCAGCGGCTGCGCCACGGGCACCTCATGGCCGCCTCCGCCCTCACCGTCCCCGGCGACCTGGGCACCCCTCCCGCCGCCCCGCACGCCGACCGGCTCGCCGGACTCGACGACGACGCCTGGGGGAGACTGCACCTCGGGCCCGGCTGGACGCGGACCGGGGAAGACCAGGAGGTACGTACGCCATGAGCCAGACCGTCGACCGGGCGCTGAGCATCCTGCCGCTGCTCGCGCGGGGCCCCGCCGACCTCGGGCAGGTCGCCGTCGCCCTCGGCGTACACAAGTCCACCGCCCTGCGGCTGCTGCGCACGCTCCACGCGCACGGGCTCGTCCACCGGCAGCAGGACCAGCGCTACCGGCTCGGCGCCCGCCTCTTCGCGCTCGCCCAGGAAGCCGTCGAGAACCTCGACGTCCGCGAGATCGCGCACCCCCACCTCGTCCGGCTCAACGAGCGGACGGGGCACACCGTCCACCTCGCCGTGCACGAGGAGGGCGAGGTGCTCTACATCGACAAGGTGGAGAGCCGCTACCCCGTGCGCATGTACTCGCGCATCGGCAAGCCCGTCGCGATCACCGTCGCCGCCGTCGCCAAGCTGCTGCTCGCCGACCTGCCCGACGGCGAGCGCCGCGCCCTGGCGGCGAAGCTGGACTACCCCCAGTACACGCCCCGTTCGACCCCGAACGCCGCCGCGTTCCTCAAGGAGCTGGCGACCGTACGCGAACAGGGCTGGGCCACCGACCTCGGCGGCCACGAGGAGTCCATCAACTGCGTCGCGGCCCCGATCCGCGGCGCGGACGGCCGGGTCGTCGCCGCCATGTCGGTCTCCGCGCCGAACGTCGTCGTCACCGCCGACGAACTGCTCACCCTCCTCCCGCTGGTGCGCCGCACCGCCGACGCCATCACGCGGGACTACTCCGGACACACCCCACCCGAGGAAGTCATCGCATGACCGAGAAGACCGCGCTCACCCCCGCCACCCACACCGCCCCGCCCGCCCGCTTCTCCCACGGCGTGCGCAAGGGCAACATCCTCCAGGTCGCCGGACAGGTCGGCTTCCTGCCGGCCGTGGAGGGCCGGGCGCCGGCCGTCGCGGGTCCGACGCTGCGCGAGCAGACCCTCCAGACCCTCGCCAACGTCGAGGCGATCCTGAAGGAGGGCGGCGCGACGTGGGACGACGTGATGATGATCCGCGTCTACCTCACGGACACGGCGCACTTCGCCGAGATGAACGAGATCTACGACGAGTACTTCGCGGGCCTGACCGTGCCCCCCGCCGCCCGGACCACGGTCTACGTCGGCCTGCCCGCCGGCCTGCTCATCGAGATCGACGCCCTGGCGGTCCTGGACTGACCGTCCCGCGAAGGCGGAGGGCGCCCGGTGCCGGGCGCCCTCCGTCGCGCGTCGCGGTCGTGCGTCGCGGCTGTGCGGTGCGGCTGTGCGTTCCCGTAGTGTGTGACCGCTCAACCCGCGGTGCAGTACTGCTGTTCCTTGCCGATCGACCGGTACATGCAGTCCGCGTTCTCGATCAGCTGCAGCACCGCGTCCCGGTTGCGGCTCGTCTCGCGCTCGATGACCTCGTCGGGCGGGTAGAAGCCGCCGCCTCCGGAGCTGCTCGGGTACATCTCGAAGGTGTAGCCGAAGATCTTGTGCGCGCCCCACAGGTAGTCGTCGATCGACCCGTCCGTGACGTAGAGGTCGCTCGACTGCTGTGGCGTGTAGCCGTTGCTCGCGGCCATCTTGCGCCCGACCGTGGCGAAGGCGTCCCGGTCGTCCTGGGTCAGGCCGGGGGCGGTGTCGTTGTACGTGTAGCCGTACGGCCAGAGGACCAGTTCGCTGTACGTGTGGAAGTCGATGCCCGCCTTGATCTGCTGCTTGCCGCCCACGACGCGGGAGCGGACGAAGTCGGCGACGACCTTCACCTCGGGGGCGGACTCGGGGGCCGAGCCGCGGTAGGTCTCGGAGCCGGTCGAGCCGGAGGAGCCGCCGCAGCAGCCCCACTTGAAGTTCCAGTTGCGGTTCATGTCCGTGCCGACGGACGACGAGCCGGCGTTGGGCTGGCGGTTCTTGCGCCAGCTGCGGTAGGAGCCGGAGGCGATGTCGTACTCGCCGCCGTCCGGGTTGAGGTCGGGCACGATCCAGATCTCGCGGTTGTTGACGGCGCTGGTGATGCGGGAGTCGGAGCCGTATCCCGCGCCGAGTTCGCGCAGCAGGTAGAGCGCCATCTCGACGGTGAGGTGCTCGCGGGCGTGCTGGTGGTGGGTGAAGAGGATCTCCGGCTCGTTCTCGTCCGTGGCGACGTTGTCGCTGATCTTGATGGCGACGATGTCGCGGCCCTGGTACGACTTGCCGATGACACGGCGGCTCATGATGTTCGGGTACTGCTGGAGCCGCTGGCCGATCTCCGCGTTCATCTCGGCGTAGTTGTGGTAGCGGGCGTCGGCGGAGGGGAAGTCCATCGCGCCGACGGCCTTGCCGCCGGTCCGGTCGGGCGGGGCGGGCAGGGCGACGGGCTTGTGGCCGAGTGCGCGCAGCCGCCGGAGCTGTTCGGCGTTGGCGCTGACGACGACGGCGTGGGCGTCGGCCTCGTCGATCGAGACGCCGGTGGCGGCGAGGGCGGTGCGCTCGGCCGCGGTGGACGGGCCGTGGATCTCGTACTGCCGGATCACCTCCTCCGTGGTGGCGGCGGGGGCGGTCGGCACGTCGGCAGCCGTCGTGGTGGTCGCGGTGAGCGGTGCCACGACGGCGAGCGCCAGGAAGGCCGTGAGGGTGGCGGACCTTCTGCCGTTCATGCCGCGTATGCGAAGTCGCATGCTGCTGTCTCCTGGGTGGGGGGTACGGGGTGGCTCTCCCCGTGCGACGCATCGTGCGGCTATGGCATGACCGCGTCAAGAGGTTGTCTCCGGCCATGGTCGCCGCGCTCCGGTCGCCGTGGTGGCGTTCGCGGGCCGTGGTCCCGGCGTGCCGCCCCTTGCGGGATCACCCCGGACCCGCTTTGGTGACGTGACGTCACGTCATAACGATCACGAGGGGAAGGCGGACGGACATGACAGGCACAGACACCGCGCGGAGCGAGGACGCCGCGGGAGGCGTCACCCCCCGCAGGGCCACCTGGCGCTCCATCGGCCCCGGCATCGTCGTCGCCGCCACCGGCGTCGGCGCCGGCGACCTGGCGGCGACGCTCATCGCGGGCAGCAAGTTCGGCTACACCCTGCTGTGGGCCGCCGTCATCGGCTGCGTCGTCAAGATCTCCCTCGCCGAGGCCGCCGGCCGCTGGCACCTGGCCACCGGCCGCACCCTCTTCGACGGCTGGCGCAGCCTCGGCGCCTGGACGACGGTCTACTTCGTCGGATACGTCATCGTCTGGGGCTTCGTCTACGGCGCGGCCGCCATGTCCTCCAGCGCCCTCCCGCTGAGCGCGCTCTTCCCGGACGTGATGGACCTCAAGTGGTGGGCCGTGCTGTGCGGCCTGACCGGGCTGGTCTTCGTATGGTTCAACCGGTACGCCGTCTTCGAGAAGGTCATGACGATCCTGGTCGGCGTGATGTTCGTGATCACCGTCTACCTCGCCATCCGGGTCACCCCGCACCTCGGCGACGCGCTCGCCGGCCTCGCGCCCGTCCTGCCGGACGGTTCGCTGATCTACACCCTCGGCCTGATCGGCGGCGTCGGCGGCACGATCACCCTGGCGGCGTACGGCTACTGGGTGAACGCCAAGGGCTGGACCGACATCAGCTGGATCAAGGTCATGCGTCTCGACAACCGGGTCGCCTACCTCACCACCGGCGTCTTCGTCGTCGCGATGCTCTTCGTCGGCGCCGAGCTGCTGCACTCCTCCGGCGTCGCGCTCGCCAAGGGCGACAAGGGGCTGCTCGACCTCGGCAAGGTGCTGGAGGACCAGTACGGCGCCGCGACGGCCAAGCTCTTCCTGATCGGCTTCTTCGCCACCTCCTTCACCTCCCTCATCGGCGTCTGGCACGGCGTCAGCCTGATGTTCGCCGACTTCGTCGCCCGCTTCCGCGCGGAGCGCGGCGGCGACGCGACCGCCGTCGCGGTCCGAGAGAAGTCGCTGCCGTTCCGGGCGTACCTGCTGTGGCTGACGTTCCCGCCCATCAGCCTGCTCTTCCTGGACCAGCCGTTCGGCCTGATCATCGTGTACGGCGTGATCGGCGCGTTCTTCATGCCGTTCCTGGCGCTCACGCTCGTCTGGCTGCTCAACTCCGACCGGACCCCGCGCGAGTGGCGCAACGGCCGGCTGAGCAACGGCATGCTGAGCGCGGCGGGGCTGCTGTTCGTGGTGCTGTGCGTCCAGCAGGTGCGCGAACTGCCCTGGTAGGCCGTGGTCGTACCGGGCTGCTCATACTGGGGGACATGACAACGCCCCCCGGATTCGGCCCCCCGATACCGGCGCAGCCGCCGTACGGCCCCCCGACGGTCCCGTACGGCGGCCCACCACCCGCCCCGTACGGCGCGCCGGCCCCGCCCCCGTACGGCGCTCCCGTCCCGTACGGCGCCGCGGCCCCCTACGGCCCGCCGCCGCCCGCCGACGGGCCGGAGTTCGTGGCGCACGACCGGCGCAACTCCGTGATCGTCGACCCGTTCGGTGTGGCCCTGGAGATCAACGGCCACACCATGGAGTTCCCGTGGGCCGCCATCGCCACCGTGCACCACGCCCCCTCCCCGCACGGCGGCGCCGTCCTCATGGTCGCCGTCGCCCACCCCGGCGGCATGCTGTACGAGTGCCGGATCGACGCCCGCCGCAAGGCCCAGCTCCACCAGTGGCTGGCCGAGCTGGGCCCCGTACTGCACCACTACCTGGCGAACCGCCCGCCGGTGGCGTAGCTACGGCAGGTTGTGGACGTGCGGGCCGACCGCGTTGGACCAGGCGTTGCCGGCGGTCGCGTCCCAGTTCGTGGACCAGGTCATCGCCCCGCGCAGCGCCGGGTAGGTCTTCGACGGCTTGAAGGAGCCGCAGCCCGTCCCGCGCGTCAGGCAGTCCAGCGCGTTCTTCACGATCGACGGGTCGACGTAGCCGCTGCCCGCGCCGCGGGGGGAGGCGGGGACGCCGAGCCCGACCTGGGAGGCGTCCAGGCCGCCCTCCAGCTGGATGCAGGCCAGCGCCGTCAGGAAGTCCACGGACCCCTGCGCGTACACCTTGCCGTCACAGCCGAGCATCGACCCGCTGTTGTAGTACTGCATGTTGACGACCGTGAGGATGTCCTTCACCGCCAGCGCCGTCTTGAAGTACTCGGTGCCCGTCGACTGCATGTCGATGGTCTGCGGCGCCATCGTCAGCACCATGGACGGCCCGGCCTTCGCCGACAGCTGGCGCAGCGCCTTGGTCAGGTACGTGGAGTTGATGCCGTGCTCCAGGTCGATGTCGACCCCGCTGAAGCCGTACTCCTGCATCAGGGCGTACGCGCTGTTCGCGAAGGCGGTCGCCGACGCGTCGCTGTTGATGGTGACGTTGCCCTTCTCACCGCCCACCGAGATGATCACCGATTTGCCGGCGGCCTTCTTCGCGGCGATGTCGGCCTTGAAGTCCGCCACCGAGGCGTAACCGACGGCCGGGTCGAGGTTGAAGACGATCTGGCCGGGTGTGGCGGTCGAGTCCGCGAACGACACCGCGATGATGTCGTACTGCGCCTGCACGTCCCGCAGCTTCTGCACCGTCGCGCCGTTGTCGAAGTTCTGCCAGTAGCCGGTCAGCGCGTGCCGCGGCACGGCCGGGTTCGGGTTGGTGCCGCCGCCCGACGTCTTGCCGCTCACCGCCGCCGACTTCGCGGACTCGCCCGCCGCGTTCGTCGCGCTGACCTGGAAGCTGTACGCGGTGTTCGCCGCCAGCCCGCTCACGGTCGCCGACGTGCCCGTCACGGACTGCGCCTTGGCGCCGTCCCGGTAGATGTTGTACCCGGTCGCGCCCGGGACCGCGTTCCAGCTCAGGGCGATGGACGACGAGGTCACCGCGCCGGTCGTGAGCCCGGCGGGCGTCGCGGGCACCACCGGGTCGGGGTCACCGCCGCCGCCCCCGTCGGGCCCGAAGACGGAGACGTCGTCGGCGTAGTAGGCCGCCTGCCCGTACCAGCCGTGCGTGTAGACGGTCACCGACGTCGTGTTCGCCCCGGTCGTGAAGCGGGTGGTCAGCTGCTTCCAGCCGGAGGAGTCCGGCGTCCACGTCGACACGTCGGTCGTGCCGGTGCCGCTCGCGCCGAGGTACGCGTACCCGCCCTGCACCCAGGCGCTCAGGGTGTACGTGGAGTTGGGCCGGACCGCCACGGTCTGTGCGCAGCGGGCGTTGTCCTGCCCGCTGGGCGTGGCCTTGAGCGCGGCGGCGCCGCCGCGCACCGGCGAGGAGACGGTGGCGCCGCTGCCGGCCGAGCAGGTCCAGTTGGCGAGCCCGGACTCGAAGCCGGCGTTCTTGGCGACGTTGACGTCGGCGGCCTGGGCGGTACCGGCTCCGCCGGTGACTGCCAGCCCGGACCCGACGGCGAGCGCCAGGGCACCTCCGAGCCATCTGCGCCGGTGCGGTCGCGTGCGTGAGCGGTCCACTTGCTGCCTCCGGTGGGGGAGTCGAGGGGTACGGAAGGAGAACGGCGGCCACCGCTGGCGTAAAACTGGTCCAGACCAATCGAGTTGTCAAGGCCTGTGACACCGACTCGTACGCGAGGGGACGTTCACGCGGGCCGCTCCGGTGCCCGGCGGCGCCCTGAGGAGGGAATTCACGCGAAGGTGGAGCAGAATCGTTCCTCGCGCGGCTTCCCGGACACCGCGCGCGACCGAGCCGGGGGAGCGGAACGTCTGCTCGTCCCCCTTTTGCTCGTACTTGTGAGTAATTTCCCTGCCCCGGAGAAAGGTGGAGAGGTTCACCGCCGGAGTAAGTCCTGGATAAAGTGCTGAGGCAACTGCACTGCGCAGTCGACGATCTGCGGTGGCCGGTTCGCCGGTGACCGGAGTGAACGGGGATTTCGAAGTGCCGACAGCGATTGCGGTCACCAGTGCTGACCTGGTGCTGCCTCCCACTGATCAACAGACGCCCGCAGCCGCCGTGTTACCCGCGCCGGACAGCCGGCCCCTCGACGCGGCGCTGGCCGATATGCAGATGTTGCTGGAGCAGCACGGGCACGTCGTCGTGGCGTATCCCTCCTCCGTCACGACCGACCACGAACGGCGCCTGTTCGCCGTGCGCGCGATCCTGGAGAGCGACCGCGTCGCCCTGCTGAAGCTGGACCTCCCGCCGCTGGGAACGGCCGTGCTCGTCCGCCAGCTGCGCCAGTTGTCCCTCTGCGACTTCAGCCCCGGAATCATCGCCTCCGCGGCGCGTCTCCTTTCCCACTACATCTACGCCGGAGCCGTACTGAACTCCGTCGCCAAACTGGACCGCGTCCCGGTCAGCCTCAAAGCCCACCTCAAGGGCTGGATGCCGGGTTCGCAGTTCGCCGTGCTGGCCGGGCCGCAGCCGCAGCTCATCCGGATCGGCCAGGGGTCGGGCCTGCTCACGGGCCCCGAATTCGGCGCGCAGTTCGGCACGCGCATGCTGACCGCCCGGGGCGCGCTCCCCTCGGAATGGGTCACCGACACCCTCGCCCCGGCGTGGCACGTGCAGGACGTCCAGGAGGCGCCCCTGCCCGACCAGTCACCGCGCTGGTGGGGCACCGGCAAGCTGGTCGAGTTCGCCGCGTACCTGCCGGACATCACCGTCCTCTACCAGCTCGTCGCGTCCGTACGGCGCGAACGGTGCCACTGGTGCGGCATGGAACTCATCGGTGACCGCTGTGCCTTCTGCTCCGCGCCCGTCCCCGCGCCCGAGAACCGGGCACACGATTCAGGTGTCCTGAATCAGGGGACCTCCCCCAACCCGTAGTTCCTCGCGCACGCTCCACGCGTTCTGTCCGCTCCGTCCCACGTATCCGATCGAGGTCGTACGGAATGAACTCCCGCCAGCGCCGCGGCGTCATACTCCTTCTGTTGTCGGTCCTGTGCGCCTTCGCCGCCTTCGCCGGTGTGCTTTCGGTGATCAGCGACGTGAACTCCAAGGTCGGCCCGGAGGGGTCGGCGTACAAGGTCAAAAGCGATGTGGCGCCCTATACGTCGCTGAGCGCGCGACAGTTCGAAAAGATCTCGATGCCCAAGCGCTGGCTTTCCGACAACGCCGTCACCGACATCTCCGAGATCAACGGCAAGATCGCCGTCACCCAGCTCCGGGCGGGTTCGCTCCTGCAGAACGACATGATCGTGAAACGTCCCGCCCTCCAGGCCGGCCAGCAGGAAATCGCCATCATGATCGACGCCGCCACCGGTGTGGCCGGAAAGATCACCCCCGGTGCGACGGTGAACATCTACGCCACCTTCGCGGGCGAGCGGCAGGGCGCGCCCGCCCAGTCCAAGGTCATCGTCGCCAACGCGCGCGTCCTGGACGTGGGCAAGCTCACCGCCCTGGAACCCGGACGGGACAGCAAGGCCAACCAGGCCACCGAGGCCGTGCCGATCACCTTCGCGCTCAACACCCTCGACACCCAGCGCGTCGCCTACGCCGAATCCTTCGCGGAGCACGTACGGCTCGCGCTGGTCGCGCCGGGCAGCGACACCACCATCCGTCCGGGCGACCGCACCTACACGCTCGACAAGGACAAGTGAGCATCGGATGAGCACCAGGATCCTCCCGGCGGTCGGTGACGCCGACGCGGCACGGTCGGTCACGACGCTGCTCAGCCAGCTTCCCGACTCGGACCCGGCGGTCCCGGTCGGCGACTCCACCCAGCTGATCGACACGCTCGCGCGCCTCGCGGCGGAGTCGATCGACGAGCTGCCCGAGGTCGTGCTGGTCCACGAGCGGATCGGTCCGGTGCCGGCGCTGGAGCTGATCCGGGAGGTCGCGCTGCGCTTCCCCGCCATCGGGGTCGTCCTCATCACCGCCGACGCGAGCCCCGCGCTCTTCTCGGCCGCCATGGACTCCGGAGCGCGCGGCCTGGTGGCGCTGCCGCTGAGCTACGAGGAGCTCGCCCACCGCGTGCAGGCCGCGGCGCAGTGGTCCGCCGGGGTACGCCGCCACCTGGGCGCCGGGGCCGACGTCTTCACCGGCCCGAGCGGCACCGTCGTCACCGTCACCGGCGCGAAGGGCGGCGTGGGCACCACCGTCACCGCGATCCAGCTCGCCCTCGCCGCCCGGGCGTCCGGCCGCAACACCGCCCTGGTCGACCTGGACCTCCAGACCGGGGACGTCGCCTCGTACCTGGACGTGCAGTTCCGCCGCTCCATCGTCGACCTGGCCCTGATCTCCGACATCTCGCCCCGGGTGCTGTCGGACGCCATCTACAACCACGACACGGGGGTCGCCCTGCTCCTCGCCCCCGGCGAGGGCGAGCGCGGGGAAGAAGTCAGCGACCGGTCCGCACGGCAGATCGTCAGCGCCCTGCGCTCCCGGTACGACGTCGTGGTCATCGACTGCGGCAGCCAGATGCACGGCGCGAACGCCGCGGCCATCGAGATGGCGGACACCGCGGTCCTGGTGACCACCCCGGACGTGGTGGCGGTGCGCGGCGCCAAGCGCCTCGTACGGCTCTGGGACCGGCTCCAGATCCGCAAGGCGGAGGAGACGGTCACGGTGGTCAACCGCCACAGCCGCAACTCCGAGATCCAGCCGCCGCTCATCCAGAAGATCACCGGCACGCGGGTGGCCGGTACGGCGGTCCCGGCCAACTTCAAGGAGTTGCAGGGCGTGATCGACGCCGGCCGGATGCACGACCTGGACGCCCGCAGCGTGGTCAAGCAGGCGCTGTGGTCGCTGGCCGGGGAGCTGGGACTGGTGAAGATTCCCGAAGGCGCCGACAAGGGCGGTAGGTTCCGCGGTGACCGCGGCTCGATCGGACGCCCGCGCCGCCGGCGCGGGTCTGGTACTGAGGGAGCAGGCTGAGCCATGACGACCATGGGGGTACGGGGCCGGACGTGGCCCGGACGGAGCGGCCCGGAGCGGGAGGGGCCGGGGCGGAACGGCCCGGAGCGAAACGGCCCGGTGCGGGACCGGGGCCAGACCGCCATCGAGTTCGTCGGCGTGACACCGCTGATCATCCTGTTACTGGTGGCGCTGTGGCAGTGCGCGCTGATCGGCTACACCTACAGCCTGGCGGGCAACTCGGCCGACATGGCGGCCCGGGCGGGGGCGGTCGCGCAAGGGGCCGCCGAGGCGGCGTGCGCCAGGGCCGCCAAGGAGGACCTGCCCGGCCCGTGGGCGGATTCGGCCAAGCCCGAGTGCCGCAGTGAGCCCGGCCTGTACGGCGCGACGGTCACGCTGAAGGTGCCCGTCCTGGTGCCCGGTGTCCTCGACTTCCCCATGGACGTCGAGGGCGAAGCCGCCGCGGCGAAGGAGGGCTGACCGTGATCACCACTTCCGCGTGGGACCGGCACCGGGGCCCGGCTCGGGACCGGCACCGCGACCGTGGCCAGGTGGCCATCGAGTACATGGGCTTCATCCCGCTGCTGCTCATCGTCGGTCTCTTCGCGATCCAGCTGGGTGTCGCCGCCTACACCGCCAACCAGGCCGGTACGGCCGCACGCGTGGCGGCGCGCACCGCGAGCCACGACCGGCCGGAGATCGCTCCGGAGGCGGCCGGCCGTGCCGCCATGAGCGACTGGCTCGCCGACGAGTCGACGTTCGCGCAGGGCGGCGGCGCCGACGAGGTGACGTACACCGCCCGGGTCCGGATCCCGTCGGTCGTGCCCGGCGTCGAGGACTGGGGCTGGGCGGAGCGGAGCTCCACGATGCCCCGCGACTGACACGGCCGACACGGAGCGCACCCCACGGCAACCGTCCAGTACGACCGAGGAGTTACGCACATGAGTCTGCGGGCACGCATCGCCGCCCCCGAGGAGAACGGCGGGGGGCGGGAGGACAGCCACCTGGTCGCCACGTACCGCGCCAAGCTGCTCGAGGAGATCGACCTCGCGGAGATGTCCTCGCTGGCCGCGGCCGAGCGGCGTGCCCGGCTGGAGCGCGTACTCGGCCACATCATCAGCCGCGAGGGCCCGGTCCTCTCCACCGTCGAGCGCTCCCAGCTGATCCGCCGGGTCGTCGACGAGGCCCTCGGCCTCGGCATCCTGGAACCGCTCCTCGAAGACGCGTCCATCACCGAGATCATGGTCAACGGCCCCGACCAGATCTTCGTCGAGCGCAGCGGCAAGGTGGAGCAACTCCCCATGCGCTTCGGCTCCCACGAGCAGCTGATGCAGACGATCGAACGCATCGTCTCCACCGTCAACCGCCGCGTGGACGAGTCCAATCCCATGGTCGACGCCCGCCTCCCCAGCGGTGAGCGCGTCAACGTGATCATCCCGCCGCTGTCGCTGACCGGGGCCACGCTCACCATCCGGCGCTTCCCGCGCTCCTTCACCCTGCCCGAGATGATCGGCTTCGGCTCCATCGACGAGCCGATGCTGCTCCTGCTCTCCGGGCTGGTGCAGGCGAAGTTCAACATCATCGTCTCCGGGGCCACCGGCACCGGCAAGACGACCCTGCTCAACGCGCTCTCCGGCCTCATCCCGAACGATGAACGCATCATCACCATCGAGGACTCCGCCGAACTACAGCTCCAGCAGTCGCACGTCATCCGGCTCGAATCCCGCCCCGCCAACGTCGAGGGCAAGGGCCGGATCAGCATCCGCGACCTCGTCCGCAACTCCCTGCGCATGCGGCCCGACCGCATCGTCGTCGGTGAGGTCCGCGGCGGCGAGTCGCTCGACATGCTCCAGGCCATGTCCACCGGCCACGACGGATCCCTCGCCACCGTCCACGCCAACAGCGCCGAGGACGCGCTGATGCGCCTCCAGACCCTCGCCTCGATGTCCGAGATCAAGATCCCCTTCGAGGCGCTGCACGACCAGATCAACAGCGCCGTCGACGTCATCGTCCAGCTCACCCGGCACGCGGACGGAACCCGCAAGGTCACGGAGATCGCGTACCTCGACTCCCACGGACGCGACCCCTACCGCATCGTCACCGTCGCGCGGTTCGACGCCCGCCCGATGGGGGCCGACGGCCGTGTCCACGGCGCCTTCCGGTATCTCCCCCTTCCGCGCCGGCTCGCCGAGCGCTTGTACATGGCAAGCCAGCCCATTCCCCAAGCCTTCGGGGTCGCGGCAACAGCCGACCAGCTCGCCACCCGAGAGGCCAGGTAGGTACAGGACCATGGAGAACCTCACTCTGCTCACGATCGGTGTCACGCTGCTGTGCTGCGTGCTCGGCGTCATGGGCCTGCACGCCTACGCGGTCGGCAGGGCGGAACGCGACGCCCTGGTCGACCGGCTCAGCCACACCGGCCAACTCCCCGCCGCCGGCCGCCGGCGCCGCTTCCGCGGCTTCGACCGGCGCCTGCGCACGACGTCGATCGGCCGGAGGATCGAGCTGAAGCTGGCGGCCACCGGACTGGAGATCACCCCCGGCGAGTTCGTCGTCTACGCGCTGCTCGCC
This sequence comes from Streptomyces sp. NPDC006368, assembly GCF_040612535.1. Classification (NCBI taxonomy): domain Bacteria; kingdom Bacillati; phylum Actinomycetota; class Actinomycetes; order Kitasatosporales; family Streptomycetaceae; genus Streptomyces; species Streptomyces sp. NPDC006368. The sequence goes on along the minus strand of NZ_JBEXQK010000034.1, from coordinate 42,624 downwards.
ATGGCCGGACTGTGGCTCGTCGCCTCGTCGGTCCTCGCCGCGTTCTTCGGCCCGGTCGCCGCCCTCATCGGCCTGTGGGGCACCAACGCCTTCCTCAACTGGCAGCGCGCCAAGCGCACCGAACGCTTCATCAACCAGCTGCCCGAGCTCTCCCGCATCCTCGCCAACGCCACCCAGGCGGGCCTCGCGCTGCGCACCGCCATCGCCATGGCCGCCGACGAGCTGGAGGCCCCGGCCGGAGAGGAACTCGGCCGCGTGGCCCACCGCCTCGCCGTCGGCGAATCGCTGGACGACGCCCTGAGCGAGCTCACCGACCGGCTGCCCTCCCGCGAGCTGGTCGTCCTGGTCACCACCCTCGTCCTCTCCAACCGGGCGGGCGGCACCGTCGTCAGCTCCCTGCGCAACCTCACCGAGACCCTGGAGGAGCGCAAGGAGACGCGCCGCGAGGTCAGGACCCAGCTCTCCCAGGTGACCGTCACCGCCTACGCCGTACCCGCCTTCGGGGTCGCCGCCATGCTGCTGATGAACGCCGTCATGCCGGGCGCCCTGGACCGTATGACCGGCGCGGGCATCGGCCAGGCGGCGGTCATCGTCTCACTCATCCTGTACGCCACCGGGTTCATCGTGATCCGCCGGCTGTCCCGCATCGACGTCTGAGGAGGCGACCGACATGGGCCTGCTGCTCGCCACCGTCCTCGGACTCTGCGTCTACGGAGCCCTCCACGGCATCCGCATGTACCGGGCCGACGCCAAGCTGCCCGGCGACCTCGCCGTCGCCCTCGAAGTCGGCTCCAGCCGCACCGGCGCCGTCGGCTCGGGCATCGACCGCATGGGCATGCGCTGGGCCCCCACGGTGCTGCGCATGATGGGCCCCAAGGCCGTCAACAAGAAGCGCCGCCAGATAGACCTGGCCGGAAACCCGGGCGGTCTGACCATCGACCGCTACGCCGCCCGCCGCGCCGTCTACGGCGCCCTCGGCTTCCTCGGCGCCTTCTCCACCATCATCCGGGGCCAGATCTTCCTCACGCTGCTCCTCATCGCCTTCGGACTCTTCTGGGTCGAGGTCGGCATCTGGTCCGCCATCCGCGTACGCAAGGACCACATCGAACGCACCCTGCCGGACTTCCTCGACGTCCTCGCGGTCGTCGTCTCCGCCGGCCTCGGCTTCCGCCAGGCACTGGAGCGGGTCGCGGAGAAGTACGAGGGCCCCTGGGCGGACGAACTGCGCATCACCCTGCGCCAGATGGACATGGGTGTCAGCCGGCGCCAGGCCTTCGAGGAGCTGCGCAAACGCAACGACTCCGAACAGGTGGCGATGTTCGTGACCACCCTCCAGCAGGGCGAGGAGCTCGGCGCGCCCATCGTCGACACGCTCATCCAGATCGCCAACGACATGCGGCGCACCGACGCCCAGAACGCCCGCCGCAAGGCCGCCAGGGCGGTACCGAAGGCGACCTTCGCCGTCACGACCTTCCTGCTGCCCGGGACGCTCATCCTGCTCACCGTGGGCTTCGTCTACGGCGCGAACGTCGACTTCGGATTCCTGGGCGGCTGACGGCGCGATGACCACCACGGCGCGAGCGCAAGGGGGAAGGTGACCGGCTCATGACGTACCGGCACGGGGGAGTACGCGGTGGCCTGGCCGACGACATGGGCGCGGCCACCGCCACGCCGGAGTCCCCGCCCGCCCTGTCCCTCCAGATCAACGCCCTCCAGGCCATGTGCCGCCAGGTCTTCGGATTCCGGCTGGCGATGATCGCCATCGCCACGCCGTTCGCCATGGACAGGACCGCCCCCGGCCCGGCCACCTGGCTGATCGGCGCGGCCGTGCTGGTCACCTTCATGGTCTCGTACATGCTGTTCCGGGACTGGGAACGGTTCGGCCCGCTCCTGCTGCGCCACCCATGGCTGCTGGGCGTCGACTCCCTGTTCGGCGCGCTCCTCCTGATCACCGCCACCCCCGAGTCGACCCTGGGCTACGTCACGGTGTGCACGCCGCTCCTCGCCGGCCTGGTCTACGGGTGGCGGGGCGCCGCCGTCTTCGCCGCCCTCCAGATCCTGATCATCGTCGCGGTGTACGGCGCCAGCGAGCACCTGGACGCCTCACCCGCGACCGTCCTGCTGCCCGGGTTCTGCGTGATCGGCGGCGCGGTCGGCGTCACCCTGCGCAACCTGCTCCTGCGCTTCGGCGCCGCCAGCCAGGCCCTCACCGAGACCCGTGCCCGTCTCGCGGTCAGCGAGGCCGTGGAGGGCGAACGCACCCGGCTCGCCCGGGAGATGCACGACTCCGTGGCCAAGACCCTGCACGGCCTGGCGCTCGCCGCGGACGGCCTGGCCCACTCGGCCGACCGGATGGACCCGGTCACCGTGAAGCACCAGGCCGAGCTCGTCGCGCGGTCCGCCCGCCGGGCCGCGGCCGAGTCCCGCGAACTCCTCGCCGACCTCCGCCGCGAGTCCGGCCTCGACGGAGGCGTCGACGTGGTGGCCGAGCTCGCCACCAGGGCGGCCGACTTCGGTCGTCGCCACGGCATGACGGTGCGCTTTCGCAGCCTCGGCACCCAGCCGGTGCCGTCCGTGCCCCAGGCCGTCGCCCGCCAACTGCTCACCGTCGCCGCCGAGGCCATGGAGAACGCCCACCGCCACGCCCGCCCCACGTACGTCGACGTCTCGGCCGGCGTGGTCGGCGAGGTGCTCCGCGTCAGCGTGTACGACGACGGCCGCGGCCTGCCCGCGGGCACCTCGCTCGACGAGCTGAGGAGAGCCGGCCACTTCGGCCTCGTCGGCATGGTCGAGCGCGCGGCCTCCATCGGCGCCCGCATACGCATCGGCAAGGGCCGCGCGGCCACGGGCACGGAAGTCCGGGTGGACCTCCCCATGGCCGCGCTGCTGCCCGCCATCCCGACCACGTTCGCCCCGGCCCCGGGCCGCCGAGAGGCGGTCCGGGGATCACTGACGCAGACCTTGAGAGGAGGCTGACGAATGCCGGAGGAATCCCCCCGAACACCGGAAGAACGCCGGGCCCCGTCGGCCCACGCACCGTTCCCGGCGGTCGAGGAAGCCCGGCCGACCGCTCCCATGAGGGTGGTCGTGGCCGACGACAACCCCGTCGTCCGGGCCGGATTGACGGTACTGCTCTCCGGTCGTGCCGACATCGAGGTGGTGGCGGAGGCGGCGGACGGCCGAGCGGCCTACGAGGCGGCCGTACGGCACCGGCCCGACGTGGTTCTCCTCGACGTCCGGATGCCGGGCGTGGACGGCATCTCCGCACTGCCGCACCTGGTCCGGGTCGCACCCGTGATGATGCTGACGTACAGCCGCGAGCACGCCGTCGTCCACGAGGCACTGCGGCTGGGCGCGGGCGGCTACCTCGTCCACGGGGAGTTCACCGCCGACGAGCTGGTCCAGGCGGTGCGCGACATCCAGAGCGGTCGCCCGCACCTCACCCCCACGGCGACGAACGCCTTGCTCCAGCACATGCGCCAGGGCCATGGCCCCACGGGCGGCCATCCGCTGCCCGACGGGCTCGGCACCGCCCTGGGCTCGCCGTACCCGGACGCCGCCCGGCCGGTGCCGACACCGCCCCCGGCGGCACGACAACCCCAAAGCCTTTCGCAACTGCAACCGGTTGTGGCACAGTCGTCCATGACGGCAGGTCCCGTCACCCTGCCCAACCGGGCTGCTTTCGGGCTGAGTTCGCGGGAGGAGGAGGTCATGGAGTTGATCGCGTCCGGCATGAGCAATCAGCAGATCGCGGCCACCTGCTTCATCAGCGAGAAGACGGTCAAGAACCACATCAACCGGATCTTCACCAAGCTCCACAGCGGCACCCGCAGCGAGGCCATCGCCCGCTGGCTGGGCACCGCGCCGACGCCGGGGCCCGGTGCGGGAGGGGCGGGTCACCATGGCTGAGCAGGGCAGGGTGCCGGGCCGGGGGTCATGCCTGGGCCCGGGGGCCCAGCCGCCTCTTTGGGCCCGTGGTTGGGTCCTGGGACCCTCTGGCCGACGACGTGTCGCGGCGTACGTTTCTCGTGTCCAAGGCGGCACCGGCCAGGAGGAAGCCGGTGGCGCGGCGGACGACATGACCGAGGCTCGCACGTCGGTCGGCAGGCGGCCGGCCGGGACACGAGGGGATCATCATGACCGACACCATGCTCAAGGCTGCCGTCGACACCCAGATCCGGGTGAACGGCTGGGCCAACACCGCCGTGTCGAGGATTCAGAAGCGCTACGAGACCAAGGACCGCGGCCAGACGGCCTTCGAGTACCTGGGCATCATCCTGGTGGTCGTGGCCATCATCGGTGGTATCGCGGCCTCCGGCATCGGCGGCAAGATCAAGGAGCGCATCGAGGGCCTGGTGGGCTCGATCAAGGCTGGCTGATGAGCGCCTGCAAACGCGGCGACGCCGGGCAGGCCTTCCCCATCTACATCATGATGGTGGTGGGCCTGCTCTTTCTCGCGTTCGCCTTCTTCGCAGTCGGTCAGGCGACGGTGACCAGGAACGGTGCCCAGGGCGCGGCGGACGCCGCGGCGCTGGCCGCGGCGCAGGATGCCAGGGATCAGATGGCGCCGGGTCTCCTCGCGAGCATTTTCGCGCCCGGGGGTATCGAGGAATTTCTGCGCGGCAACAAGTTCGGAACCGCCGCGGCGTGCGCGCAGGCGCAGGCCTTCGCTGCGAAGAACCGCGCGGACGTCGTCGACGTCGATGGCAGCGGTGACGGTGGGTGCAGCCGTGATCCCGGCTTTCTGCGCGACGAATTCACCGTGGAGATCAAGACCCGGTACACCGTCGGCAAATCGGTGATCCCCGGAACCGAACGACAGCACGGTACGGCCAAATCCACCGCCGTCATCGAATTCCGATGCAGCATGAAGCCCGACGGTGAACCGAACACGCCGGGTGAGGACACGGACGAGGACGAGGAGGAAGGGAACGAGACGCCGGGTCCCGCGGAACTCACCTGCGACGGCCAGGACCTGGTGATCGAGCCCGGAATCCCCCTGCCCTCGCTGCAGCTGCAGAAGATCTTCACTGTCCACCTGATCGACTGACAGCAGTGAACGACGAGAAAAGGAACCATTATTCATGAGCAAGCGGCGCGCAACCAAAGGCCGAAGGGCAGCACTCGCCCTCGCCATGGCAGCTGCTGTGGCCGTCGCCGGGGCCGGCTGCGGCGAGGGAGACGACCCGAAGGCGAGCGTAAGCGCGTCTTCGCCGACGACCGCCGGCGGTGAGAAGGGCCAGGACACGGCGACCGGTCCGCAGCCTGACCCCAACGTGAAGCTGGCGGAGATCAGGGGACAGGGCGATCTCCTGCTCGTCATCAACGAGGCCAAGCGGGACTCCGGCGGCTTCGTCACGGTCAGCGGTGAGATCAGGAACCAGAGTGATGAGGTGCGGAACTCCAGCGGTTGGGAAGGCGCCGAAAGTACGATCATCGCGAAGAACCCGAATTCCGTCGCCGGCGGGACGCTGGTCGACAAGGTGAACAAGAAGCGCTATTACGTCCTCCGTGACACAGATGGCCGCTGCCTCTGCACCACGGGCATCCTGCCGATCCAGCCGGGCAAGGCGACCCCTGTCTTCATGCAGTTCCCGGCGCCGCCCAGCGGCACGAGCGAGGTCGACTTCTCGCTGCCGACGTTCACCAACACCACCATCAAGATCGCTGGGTGATGGCCGACATGATGGTTGTCCGTACTCGACCGAGTCGGCCGCGTACGGCGGTGACCGCCGTCGTGCCGCTGGTCCTGCTGGCCGTCACCGGCATCCTCGGAACCAACGTCGCCGCTGCTGACGACGGCCCGAGTGTGCCGCCCGGGACCGAGGCCTCGGCCACGCCGCCGGTCGAGGTCGACGGATCCGACCCGGACCTGAAGATGCCGGAGGGCGCCACGCTCGGGCCGGCCAAGGTGCTCGACATCGTGCAGGTCGTCGAGGACGAGGGCGGCGAGGAGCGACGGGAGGACAGCAACTCCAGCGTCAAGTTCGCCCTTCAGGCCGAGGTGCTGTTCGGCAAGGACAGCGCGAAGCTGAGCGGCGCGGCCAACGCGCGTATCGCGGCGATCGCCACCGAGATCAAGAAGCAGGACGCCAAGAAGGTCCGCGTGTTCGGCTTCACCGACAATCTCGGGTCCTCCGCGCACGGTGACGTGCTGTCCAAGCAGCGCGCCGAGGCGGTGCACGGTGTGCTGGCCAAGGAGTTGGCCGCCGCCGGGATCACCTTTGAGATCCGGGGCTACGGCGAGCAGTACCCGATCGCCGACAACGGCACCGAAGAGGGACGGAAGAAGAACCGGCGCGTGGAAGTCTCCTTCCCGCGCAGTGAAGGCACCCAGGGCTGACACCCGCTCACCCCGACGGCGACGGACCGGCCGACGGCCCGTCACCGCCGGGGTGTCCCGTTCTTGGGCCTGTTCTTGGGTCCTCGGGCCCACGACGCCGGGGCCGTCCGGTCATAGCTTGCTTGTGCTCATGTGACGTACTGGCCTGACCGGTGGGGGACACGCATGGCGGCGTTCGGTGGCATACCCGCGTACGGAGGTGCCGCGCCGGCGGGAGGTCGGCGGGAGCTTCCGAGGGCGCTGGCCGTGGCGCGCGCCCTCGTGCACGTCCTCTTCGCGGCGACGGTCCTGGGCGGGCTCGGCCTGTGGGGGTCCGCGCTCGCCGTGGACGCGGCCGGGGCGGAGCTCCTCGGCATCGCGCTCTACGCGGCGGCGCCCGGAGTCGTGGGGTGGGTGCTCGCCCGGCGGGTGTGGACCGGGGGGACACCCCTGTGGGCCGGTCTCGTCGCCGTACAGGTGTGGCTCCTCCTCGGAGGCCTGGCCAACGTCGCCCACGGCTCGGGCCACGGCTTCACCCAGCTCTTCCTGCCGGTACTGATCCTGTACTTCCTCTGCCGGGCGGAGAGCCGTGAGTGGTTCCGCCTGCCGGAGGGGGAGCGGACGGAGAAGCCGGAGTTCTCGTTCCCCCACCTCATCACCTGGCGACGCGACCGGGGGCAGACCGCCCCGGAGTACCTCGGCCTGGTCCTCGTGGTCGCCGCCGTCATCGGCGGGCTGGTCGCGACCGGGATCGGTCAGGAACTGACGTCCAGGATCGTCGCGCAGGTGTGCCGGATCGGCGGCGGCGCGGCCTGCGGCGACGGCGGTGGCGACGATACGCAGGTCGAGGCAGGCACCGGTGAGGACACGACGGGCGGTACGGGCGGCGGCGCCGACTCGGGCGGCACGGGCGGCTCCGGCGGCTCCGGGGGAGGGCCCTCGGGTTCCACCGGCGGAACCGGCGGAACCGGCGGAACCGGTGGCGGTGATGCCACCTACCCCGAGACCGGCGCCGAGCCCGAGGCTCAGTACGACGTACCCGCCGTCACCACGGAGGACACCGGCACCGGCAACGACGGCGGCGACGGCAAGGCCGAAGACGAGGAGGACTGCGGCGGCTGGGGCTTCTTCGGCTGCGCCCTGGACCGCGGCACACAGGTCGTCAAGGGCGTCTTCGTCGACGGCATCTGGGGCGACCTCTCCGGCATCGTCGACCTGTTCGACGGCGACACGTGGTCCGGCATGGCCGACTACGGCAGCCGGCTCGGCGACCAGTGGGTGCGGGACTCCAAGGGCGCCGGGGACAAGTGGAGCAAGGGCGACTACCTCGGCGCGCTGGGCGACTGGGGCGGCGCCTCGCTCAACACCGTACTGAAGGTCGGGGACGACGTCTTCGTCGGTGACGAGGTGCGCGACCGCTGGAACAACGGGGAGAGGACCCGGGCCGTCACCGACGTCGTATGGAACGTCGGCTCCATGTTCATCCCCGGCTACGACGTCGCGAAGGTCGTCGGCAAGCTGGGGAAACTGGGCAAGCTGGGCAAAGCCGCCGAGGCGGCGGCCGATGCGGCCGAGAAGGCGGGCGACGCGGCGGACCGGGCCCGCAAGGCCGCCGACGCCGGTGACGTCGAGGGCGCCCGCAAGGCGGCGAAGGAGGCCGACGAGGCGGCGGACGAGGCGGAGGCGAAGGCCCGCGAGACGGGCTGCGTCATCGCCTTCGGCCCCCGGCCGCGCCACGGGCTCACCGGCGTCGCCGGCTCCGGTACCGGGGTCCTCGCCGCAGGGCCCCCGGACCGGGTGGTCCTCGCCGACGACGGCTGCGACACGGAGGCGCAGGCCAAGGCCAAGGAGGCCCGCGAACAGGAGCGGGCGGCCTGGCTGGCCCAGAAGCGCGCCGAGGAGCCCGCCCGCGCGGCCAAGGCCCTGGCGGAGAAGAAGCCGTGGCCCGAGCCGAAGCGCAACGACACGTCCGACCCGCGCAACTACAACCCCCCGAGCTGGGCGAAGGACCTGAAGGACCGCGTGCTCGGCTCCGCCGACAACGGCGACGGCTACTGGGCCGGTCGTGACCGCAACCCGAAGCCCAACTGGGTGAACGAGTCCTGGCTGCGTTACCAGGAGCAGATCACCGGCACCGTGCGCGGCAAGGAGTACGTCGTGCCGCACCCCAAGGAGGGAAAGCCGGCGGTCGAATACGACGGCTGGGATTCCGGCAGGCAGACGTATCTCGAAGCGAAGAACGGCTACGGCAGCTATCTGTCCCGGACCGACAAGGGCACGCTCACGACATCCGGAAAGGAGAAGTTCGTCACCGAGGCGCGGGCGCAGGTCGAGGCGTCCGGAGGTCGCCCGGTCGAGTGGCATTTCTCCGACCCCGAGGTGGCCAGGGCCGCCCGCCGGGCATTCCGGGAGGAGCAATTGCCGATCAAGGTCGTGCACACCCCCCAGAAGCCGTCGGACAGCACCAGGAAGCCCGAGGCGTTCGACTAGCGTGAACAGGTGGATGCCCGTAGGCCGCGGGCGGAGCACGAGGGAGGCAGGACGTGCGGCGTGTGGTGCGAGGGTTCTGGGGGCCCCGGGAAGAGTCGCCGGAGGTGCTGGCACGGCGCTGGCAGGTGACGCTGCGACGGATCGCGGAGCTGCTCCCGGCGGCCGGGGCCGAGGCGGGGGCACCGCGGGCGGAGGACGCCTGGGGCTGGCAGCACGTGCGGGCGTCCGGGCCGGCCACCGAACTGCGGGCGGACGAGGCGTCGCTCCTCGCCGCCCTGCGGGCGCAGCGGGAGACCGACGCGTGGTCCGGCGGCCACGGCTACGGGCTGCGGCTGGTCACCACCGGTGCCCAGGGCTGGAGGATCGAGGTGAGCGGTCTGGCGGGCGGCACCCCGGAGTTCCTGCTCCAGTCGATGGTGATCGGCGTCACCGCCCCCGACGGCGCCGACATCCCCGACGCCGCACTCCTCACCGCCATCGCCGAGGAGTGGGAGCCGGACTTCGGTGACGTCAGCGATGACGACGTCCTCGACGTCCTGGAGGACGAGGGCGGGTTCGGCGTCGGCGAGCCGCTGGTGGGCTGGGTGGGCTACCTGTCCGCCGCGCGGGCGGCTCTCGTCCCGGACGACGTGGCTGCCGCCCGTAAGGAACTCCGGGGCGGCGGCGTCCTGCTCGACATCGCGGCTCCCGACGACACCGACGGCGTCCTGCGGGCCTGCCTGCGGCTGCGGGACGCGGGTGCGTTGCAGCCGCTGCCCCGCCCGATGAGCCGGGCGGTGCTGTGAGCGCCCGGGCCGGGGAGGTGTTCGACACCCGGCGGGCCGTCTTCGAGGTCGAGGCGCTGCTGGCCGCGCCCGTGCCGGCGGCGGGGCCCACGGTCGCGGAGGGCGAGCCGGCCACGGGCGAGTGGACCGGGACGCGGGGGGAGGGGTTCGCACTCGTGCCCCTCTGGGAGGGCGAGGGCCTGACCGGGGCGTACGAACCGGAGTGGAACGAGGCGGTGGGGACCGGCGAGCAGCACCTCGCCGACCTGGTCGGCGAGCTGGAGCGCCGCTGGGGGCCGCACCGCCGGGTCGCCACGCATGTGCCGCTCTTCCGGTGGCAGGCGGGCGAGCCCGTACCGCCGCTGTTCGAGGCGATGCTCTCCCAGGACTGCTACGGCGACCTGGCGGTGTGGGGGCCGCTGGACACCGGCGACGGCCCGCGGTGGATCGGGGTCTCCGTCGGCCACAGCGACGGCGACGCCCCGCTCGTCATGGTGGCCGCCGTCAGCGACCGCCCCGTCACCGCACCGGAGGACCAGCGGCCCTGAGCCCCGCTCACCACCCGGCGCCCGGCGCCCGGCGCCCACGGCTCCGGGCGCCGGACCCCCGCCCCCCGAGCGCCCGGCGCTCAGCACCGGGGGCCGCGCCTCACACCCACCCCCGCACCGCCGCGAAGCCGTACAGCAGCACCAGGGTCAGCAGGCCCAGCCCCAGCGCGAAGACGGCCGGCGCCAGCAGGGGCCACCAGGCGCCGGGCCCCGCCACCGTCGCGCGCTTCGCCGGGGCGGCGGGGTCGTACGTGACGCGGATCGGCGCCCCGACCTCGAAACCGAAGAGGCCGGGCGCCTGGTCCGTGAACTCGACGTCCTCGCCCTCGCGGGTACGGAAGGCGAAGACGTACTCCGTGGCGAACCGGCGCTCCATCCCCGGCCCCCGGTCGACCCTGCGGCGGGCGGCGCACCGGCCCTCGACGCGCTCCCCGCGCCGCAGCAGCGCGAGTACGCGCAGCAGGCGCAGCGTGGAGCGCAGGGCGAAGGCGCCGAACAGCAGGCCGAGCAACAGGAGGGTGACATCCGCACCGCTCATACCGCTACCGTCCATTCCGGCCCTACTTGACGGTGATGGACTCGACGAACGCGTCGAGGTCGCCGTCGGTCAGGGAGCCCTTCACCGCGTTGACGCGTACGGCGAAGGGAACGCCCTTGGAGTCGACACCGGCGACCACCACACCCGTCATGCGGGTGCCCTTGGCCGGTGCCCGGTCCTCGCCGTTCGAGGTGAACTCGTAGTCGATGCGGCGGGCTTCCCGCGCGCTCTCCGCACCCGCCAGCCGCACGTCGGACGTCCCCTTGCGGGTCGAGCCGAGGCCGATGCCCGCGCCGGCCGCCGCGGCGGCCTCCTCCGCGTCGTCGACACCGGTGGCGAAGTCGAGCTGGACGGAGACCATGCCGGTGCGCACCCCGGACTCCTCCTTGAGGGCCACGGCGGCGTTGGCCTTCGCGCGCTCGCTCGCGGGCTGTTCCCGGTAGCCCTTGGGAGCGCCCACGGACAGGCTCTTGGTATCGAGGGTGGTCCAGCCGTCGGGAACGGCGGCGGCCTCGCCGTCGCCGCCGCAGCCGGTGAGCAGGAGGGCCGCGCCGAGGGCGGCGGCGGCAAAGCCGCCCGTCCTGCGGGAGCGCGGGGCACGGGACGCCGGGGCACGGGACGCCGGGGCACCGGACGCCCGGCAACGGGCGCTGCGGGCACGGGACGCCGGGACACGGGAACTCTTCATGGGCATCGCCTTACTTCGCGCAGTAGCTGTAGGGCAGGAGTGGGCGCTTGTCACCTTGCGGCGCTCCCAGGAACTTGGCGTCCTTGAGGGTCTCCTTCTTGTGCTCGTCCGAGATCGAGAAGCCGAGGCTCATCCCGAGCGACACCTCGAAGCCGAACTCCTGGGCGTCGGTCTCGCCGTGGTAGTCCAGCGTGCTCGACAGTCCGTCCTGGAACATCATCTGCTCGAAGGGGTCGTTACCCGCCGGCTTCTTGTCCAACTCACGTCCGCTGAACATGTACTCGAACGGTGCGGTGTTGTTGCCCGAGCCGTCCAGCCACGTCTCGGCGACGGCCCGCTTGTCCTCGGTCGCCTTGTCCGTCTCCTTGCCGAAGACGATCGAGTCGGTCTGCACCCCGATGCCGGTGGGGCCGGAGGAGTCGGTGACGTTGCCCTTGCCGCCGCGCTTCCCGTCGTCCTTCTCGCCGTTGTCGTGGCCGCCCTCCGTCTTGTCGGAGGTCGACGTCTTCTCGACGGTCTTCGTCATGTCGATGCGGACCAGCTTGCCCGTCTTCTGGTCGCGCGTGACGGTGATCGCTCCGGTGTAGGTGTCCTTCGCGCCCGCCGTGCCGCCGAGCGGTCCGGCCTCGCCGCCGACCTTCCCCTCCACCTCCAGCTTGGCGGTGTAGGTGTACGACTCGTTGCCGTTGACGTCGTCCTTGGTGATGGTCACGTCCGGCGAGAACTTGGCCTTGCCGCCCAGTTTCGCGCCCAGCCTGGTGTCGTCACCGGGCTTGAGACCGAGGCCGCCGTCGGCGTACACGTTGAGCCCGATCGTCGAGTACGAGATCTTCTTGTCGCCGATCTGCTTCTCGATGGCCTCGCGCTTCTCGCCGTACTTGCCGGCCGCGTACCAGCCGCCGCCGTAGCCGCCGCTGTGCTTCATCGAGGTCTCCCACATCTTCATCTCCTCGATGTCGGCCCGCATCTTCGCGGCCTCCTCCTCGCTCTTGAAGACCCAGGTGTCGCCGTTGGTGACCTTGATGCCGGCACCGAGGTCGACGTCGGCCTTGCCGAGCTTGCCCAGCTTCACCCCGGGCGTCGAGCCGTTGACGCCGGCCGACGCGGCGTCGGTGAACGTCAGGTAGACCAGCTTGTCGTTGCCGTCGACCTTGCCGTCGCCGTTCTCGTCCTTCTTCGACTGGCTGACCTTCTGCTGGAAGCCGTACTCCTTGCCCCACTCGAACCAGCCGATCTTCACCTTGCCGCCCGCGGTGTCGGAGACGGCGGAGACCTGACAGAGCTTCGGCTCGTAGTCGGCGTCCGTCTTCGGGCGGGCCACGCCGTCCTCGCCGGTCGCGCACCCGCTGCCGCCGCCACCGGCGATCGAGGTGATGGCGCAGCGGATGCGGTCACCGATCTTGCCGCCCACGCCCGCGAGCGCGAGCGCCGAGATCAGGGCCACGACCACGACGATGACGCCGAGGTACTCGGTGGCGGTGGCGCCGCGGTCACGCCATGCCGGTCCCGGGCGCGGCGGCGCGGGGAACGGGGCGGCGGGAGGGGTGGCGCGCGCCTCCAGCAGTCCGTCCAGGGCGAGGCCCGCGGCGGCACCGGTGAGCAGCCCGGCCGCGGGCATGAACACGCCTTCGGCGCTGACGACGTCCCAGGAGACCCAGAGGCCGTAGACCAGGCCGGCGAGCGGTATGCCGAGGGCCGCCGTGAGCCGCAGGGCGAGGGAGTCACGGTGGTTGCGGGACACCACCCGGGCGGCTGCGAGGACCGACAGGACGGTGGTGAGAGCGCTGGGCACATGCAGCAGGGCGAGGCGCCAGGTGAAGGATTCCAGCCGGGCGGCGTCGGCGAGCGGTTCGAAGAGCGCCCTGCTGAAGAGCACACCGCAGCCCACGTACACGATGACGCCGGCCGCCCAGCCGCACACCAGGGCGAGGAACGCTCCCGAGTCGCCGCCCCGCCCTCCGGGCGGGGGTATGTGCCCCTTGCCTCTGTTGCCCCAGCCACCGTCCACGGCCGCACCCCTCTCACATCTCCGGCGTGTGCGGAGCGTACGAAGCGGGGACCGTTTCCGACCTGGGCCTGCGGTCCCAAAGCCGGGCCCAAATCGCGGCGGCGAGCACCCGTGACCGTAACGGCCCTCCCCGGCGAGGAGGTTGGCGGGCCGGTCACGCCTCGACGGTCACCCGGACCCCCGGCCGGATGCCCCAGCGCGCCATGGCCCCCGCCTCCGACTCCAGCACGTGGCGGGCGCGCGGCCGGGGCAGCCCGAGGCGCCCGGGTTCCATGGTCCGTACGGCGATGACGTTCATCCGCCGGTCGAGGTAGGCCACGTCGATGGTGAACCGCATCCGGAAGGTGTGCACGCTCCCGCACGGCGTCAGCATCAACAGCCCGGACACCCCGTCCCGGCCGAGGAGTCCGCGCGTACGCGCCCGGTAGGACGCGGCGATCTCCACGGGCACCGCCTCACCGTCCCCGCCCGCGACCGTCAGCCTGCCCGTGCCGTTCCGCCATCCCGCCATGGCCCAGACGGTATCGCGGGGGCGCACGCGTCGGGGCCCGAAACGGCCTGGTCGCGCCCGCCCCTGCCCGGGTATCGTCCGGGAGCGCCGGACGCCGTGCCGGCGACCCTCCGCCCCTCCAACCCTTCGCACCGGAGAGCCAGGCCCGTGAACCTCCCTCCCGCGACGACGACCCTGTGGCGCCCGACCGGCCCCGAGGAGCTGGAGCTGGTCGAGGCGTCGGGGTGGCGTGCCTGGCCGCCGCGGCTGCCGGAGCAGCCGATCTTCTACCCGGTGCTCAACGAGGAGTACGCGATCAGGATCGCCAGGGACTGGAACGTGAAGCACGACGGGGCCGGGTTCGTGACCCGCTTCGAGGTCGACTCCGCCTTCCCGGCCCGGTACCCGGTGCGACAGGCGGGCGGCCGGACCATCCTGGAGCTGTGGGTGCCGGCGGAGGAGCTGGACGAGTTCAACGCCCACATCGTCGGCCGGATCGACGTGGTCCACGCGTTCCGCTGACGCCCCTCGCCACGGACATAATCGACCCCATGTCCCGGCCCCGGTCCCAGCAGCTCGATCAGGAAACCCCGCCCCCCGGACCGTCGGCCGGTGCCGCACCCGCCCTGTGGGGGTACGCGGCCGTACGGGCGGTGGGAATGGCGGTCCTCGCCGTCGCCGCCGCTGTGGCCGGCAAGGACGGACTCCACCGGCTGAACGGGCGCTGGGACTCCGTCTGGTACGTGCGGATCGCCGAGCACGGGTACGGGCACGAGGTCCGGCTCCCCGACGGCGGCGTCCACTCCGACCTGGCCTTCTTCCCCCTGCTGCCCGCCCTGGAGCGGGGGCTGTCGGCCGTGCTCCCGATCGGCGCGGCGAACGCCGGGCTGGCCGTGTCGTGGACGGCCGCGCTCGCCGCCGCCTGGGGCATTCACGCGGTCGGCGCCCGGGTGGCGGGGCGGCGCGCCGGGGCGGTGCTGGCCGTGCTGTGGGGCGTGTACCCGACGGCGTTCGTGCAGTCGATGGCGTACACCGAGACGCTGTTCACCGCGCTCGCCGCCTGGTCGCTGTACGCGGTGCTGCGCGGCCGGTGGATCACGGCCGGCGCCCTGTGCGTCCTGGCCGGCCTGACCCGGCCGTCGGCCGCCGCGCTCATCGCGGCGATCGGCGTCACGGCGATCGTGACCGTCGTCAAGGAACGCCGGGCGCCGGTACGCATGGTGGCGGGCGTGCTGCTGGCGCCGCTGGGGTGGCTGGGTTACGTCGTCTTCGTCGCCGTGGTGGAAGGCGGTCCCACCGCGTACTTCGACGTCCAGGCAGCGTGGGGCAACAGCATCGACGGGGGAGTGGCCCTCGCCCGGTTCGTGTGGCGCACCCTGACCGGTCCGGCGCCGCTCGCCGGGGTGGGCCTGTGCGCGGCGCTCGCGCTGGTGGGCTGGGTGGTGTGGCTGTGCGTCAGGCAGCGCCAGCCGCTGCCGGTGCTGGTGTACACCCTCGCGGTAGTCGCCATCTCGCTGGTCGGCGCCGCGTACTTCGGCTCCCGGCCCCGCCTGATGATGCCGGCGTTCCCGCTGCTCCTCCCGGCGGCGGTGGCCCTCGCGCGGCTGCGGGACCGCACCCTGGTCCTGGTGCTCGCGGCGCTGGCCCTGGCGTCCGGGGCGTACGGGGCGTTCACGCTGCTGGGGCCGGGGCCGCCGTGACCGGGTTTGGGCCCGCCTCGCGCGGGAGTGGGCCCACGGGCCCATGACCGGCCGCGCCGTACCGCCCTAGGGTTCGCTGCGTGTACGCCACGCTGATCGCCGTCGCCGTCCTGTGGGGCGCCGCCACCGGGCTGCTCGTGCCGCGCGCCGCCTACCGGCTGTCGGTCGACCCGGAGGAGGCGTGGCGGGACGTCTGCCCCGCCGGGCACCCCTTCACCGGGCCGGCGCGCGGCTGGCTCGGGCTCGCGCGGTGCGCGCCGTGCGGGGTGGCCGTGCCGGCGGGCGGACCCGGGCACCACCCGGACCGCGCCCACCCCGCGCCCGCCGCCGCCCCGCCCCCCACCGGACCGGCCGCCCCCTCGACCCTCACCGCCCGGCCCCTCACCGCCCCGGTGGTCACCGCCCTCGCCTGCGGCGCGCTCGCCGCCGCGACGGGCCCGCACCCCGAGCTCGCGGTCTGGCTGCTCCTCGCGCCGTTCGCCGTGCTGCTGGCCGCCGTCGACGCGGGCGTACACCGCCTGCCCGACCGGCTGACGCTGCCGCTCGCCGCGGCGGCCAGCGGGCTCCTCGGCGTCGCCGCGCTGCTCCCCGGGCACGCCGGCACATGGACGTCGGCGCTCCTCGGCGGCCTCGTCCTCGGCGCCGCCTACTTCACGCTGTTCCTCATCAACCCGAACGGCATGGGCTTCGGTGACGTCAAGCTGGCCCTGTCCCTGGGCGTGGCGCTCGGCTGGTACGGCTGGGGAATCCTCTTCGCGGGCGCGTTCGCGGGCTTCCTCTTCGGCGCGCTGTACGGGATCGGGCTCGTCGTCCTGGGGCGGGCGAGCCGCAAGAGCGCCATCCCCTTCGGCCCGTTCATGATCGGCGGCGCGCTGCTCGGGCTGCTGCTCGGCGCGTTCACCGCCACACCGGTGTAGCCCGCCGCGCCCGGGCCTGGCCGGCACTGACTCGGTGCGCCCGCCACCACGGCGCGGTCCGGGCGCACCGGGCATGAGAAGGGCCGCGAGGGGATGGGCCCTGGACTTCGGCGCCGGCCGCCGGCCCGCCGAAGTGCGGCAGGCAGCCCGGCGCGGCAGCGCGAACGGCACGTCCGGCGCGCGCGAGCCCGCCCCCGCGCCACCGTCGCACCCCACCACCGCCGGCGACCGCCGTGAGGGGGCCTGCCGGACGGCGTGCCCAGCACCACGCGCCATCCGCCTCACCCGGGCCGGCCGTCCGCCGACCTAGCATCCGGCGTATGCGGACATTCCTCACCAATGGGTCCTTGAGTCGTACGGCCTCACCGCCCCTCGTCCCGGTCACGGTGAACCCCCCCACCCCCCGGCTCCTCGTCTGGGGGTGGGCCGCGGCACTCTGCGCGCTGTACGCGACCGTCGCCGTACGCCGCCATCAGCTCCTGCGGACCACCGGCTACGACCTCGGCATCTTCGAGCAGGCCGTCCGGGCGTACGCCGAACTCCGCGCCCCCGTCGTGCCGCTGCGCGGCGAGGACTTCAACCTGCTCGGTGACCACTTCCACCCGCTGCTCGCCGCCCTCGCCCCGCTCTACCGCCTCTGGCCCTCACCCCTCTGCCTGCTCGTCGCCCAGTCCGCGCTCCTCGCCCTCGCCGTCGTCCCGCTCGCCCGCTGGGCCGCCCGCGCGCTCGGCCGCCGCGCCGCGCACGCCGTGGCCGCCGCGTACGGGCTGAGCTGGGGCATCGCGTCGGCCGCCGCCTTCGACTTCCACGAGGTCGCCCTCGCCGTACCCCTGCTCGCCTGGTCCCTCGAAGCCCTGGCCCGGCAGCGGTGGCGCGCGGCCGTCGCCTGGGCGGCGCCCCTGCTCCTCATCAAGGAGGACCTGGGCCTCACCCTCGCCGCCGTAGGCGCCTGCATCGCGCTGCGCGGCGGCCCGCGCACGCTCGGCCTCGCCACCGCCGCGACCGGTCTCATCGGCTCGGCCGTCGAGATCACGCTGCTGCTGCCCGCCTTCCATCCGGGCGGGTCGTACGCGCACGGCGGCAACCTCGGCGAGGGGTACGGGTCACTGCCGGCGGCCCTCGCGCACGCCCCGCTCGACGCGCTGCGCCCCGACATCAAGGCCATGACCCTCGTCCTGGTCTTCGCGCCCTCCGCGCTGCTCGCGCTGCGCTCCCCGCTCTCCCTGATCGCCGTGCCGACCCTCGCCTGGCGGATGCTGTCGCAGAACGCCTTCCACTGGGGCACGGCCTTCCACTACAGCGCCGTCCTCATGCCCGTCGTCGTCGCCGGGCTGATCGACGCGCTCACCGTGTGGCGCCGCACCGACCACCCGCTCGCCGCCCGCCACGTCCGCGCCTCGCTCGCCACCGTGCTCGCCGTGACGCTGGTGATGCTGCCGTCCTTCCCCCTCGCGCTGCTCGTCCAGCGCGCGACCTGGCGCACGACGCCGCACATCGAGGCCGCCCGCGCCCTGCTCGCCGAGATCCCGGACGGCGCCACCGTCGCCGCCTCCAACCGCCTCATCCCGCAGCTCACGTCGCGCTGCACGGTCGTCGTCTTCCCGACCTTCCCGGTTCAGGGGCAGCTGTACGCGTACGACAGGACGCGGCTGCCGCGGCCCACCGCCGAGTGGATCGTCTTCGACCGGCGGCCCCCCGAGGCCTGGCCGTACAGGACCGGCCACTGGCCCTACCCCCTTCGGCAGCAGGAGGCCGAGCTCGCGGCCGCAGAGAAGCGCTACGGCTACCAGCGCGTCGCCCGGCGCGACGGCATCACCCTGCTGCGGCGCGTCCAGGCGCGGCAGACGGGCGACTGAACGGCGGACAGGCCGACGGAGAGGGCGCCGACCCTGCGCCGCCCGCCCCGCGCGGGCGAGGCGCCGTCAACGCCGCGCCCCGCGGGCCGGGTCCCTCTTCGGGGGTACAGGCCCGCCCCGATTCGCCGGGCGCGCGGGCCGCCGCGACGGCCCCGGACTCCACGAACGCCCGGCCCGCCGCGCGTCCCCGCGCATTCGGAGCGTAGTGACGGCCTGTCGTGGCACGCAGCACCCCTTACGAAGGGTTATGGTGGAAACCCCCCCTCGGGCCGGTCCGTATCCCCCCCACGGACCGGCCCGTTTTCCGTCCGGGCCCGCGCCGGCGCTTCCCTGAGGCCGGGAACCGCTCCGGCCGGCCCCGGCCGCTTCGCATCAGCTCCGCGCGGCCCAGATGTTCGTACCGGCGGTGTCCACCGCGTACGAGTCGATCTCCTTCAGCTCCTCCTCGCCGAGCGGCGGCCCCGCCAGCGCCGCGATGTTCTCCTCCAGCTGCCGCACGCTGGACGCGCCGATCAGGGCCGACGTCATCCGCTCGTCGCGCAGTACCCACGTCAGCGCGAGCTGCGCCAGCGACTGGCCGCGGCGGCGCGCGATCTCGTCGAGGCCGCGCAGCCGGCGTACGACGTCCTCGGACAGGAGGTCCGGGTCGAGCGACTTGCCCTGGGCGGCCCGGGAGCCCTCGGGGATGCCCGTGAGGTACTTGTCGGTGAGCATGCCCTGGGCGAGCGGCGCGAAGGCGATGCAGCCCATGCCCGCCTCCTCCAGGGTGTCGAGCAGGGCGTCCTCCTCCGTCCAGCGGTTGATCATCGAGTAGGACGGCTGGTGGATCAGGGCCGGGACGCCCATCTCCCGCAGCAGCCGCGCCGCCTCGGCGGTCTGCTCACCGGTGTACGACGAGACACCGGCGTACAGCGCCTTGCCCTGCCGCACGGCCGAGGCGAGGGCGCCCATGGTCTCCTCGAGCGGGGTGTCCTTGTCGAAGCGGTGCGAGTAGAAGATGTCGACGTAGTCGAGGCCCATGCGCTTCAGCGAGGCGTCGAGCGAGGACAGCAGATACTTGCGGGAGCCCCACTCGCCGTACGGGCCCGGGTGCATGAGATAGCCCGCTTTGGTGGAAATGATGAGTTCATCACGGTACGGCGTGAAATCCTGGGCGAAGATCTTGCCGAAGTTCAGCTCGGCGGAGCCGGGCGGCGGACCGTAGTTGTTGGCCAGGTCGAAGTGGGTCACCCCCAGGTCGAAGGCGCGGCGCAGGATCGCGCGCTGCGAGGAGAGCGTGCGGTCGTCGCCGAAGTTGTGCCACAGGCCCAGCGAGATGGCGGGGAGCTTCAGGCCGCTGCGGCCGGTGCGGCGGTACTCCATGGTGGCGTAGCGGTCGCCGGCGGGGCGGTATGCGGGGGTATCAGTCACGTCTCCCTCCTTATCACGGACTTGTGACGGACCGGGTTGGGCCGCCGTGACCCCCGCGCAGTAATGTGGCGGCTTCGGGGACGGCCGCGCTGAGCCGGTATCGATCCCCCTGGGCCGACGCCGCTGCGGGCCCGTACGCAATCGAGAGGTGAGATCGGTGAACTTGCGCGACCTGGTGTACAGGCTCTACGCACGCCGGGTGGAAGGCCGCCTCGACCACGCCCAGGTACCGAAGCACATCGGCGTCATCCTCGATGGCAACCGGCGCTGGGCGAAGGCGTCCGGCGGCACGCCCGAGCAGGGCCACAAGGCGGGCGCGAGCAAGATCCAGGAGCTGCTCGGCTGGTGCGCCGAGACGGACGTCGAGGTCGTCACGCTCTGGATGCTCTCGACCGACAACCTGAACCGCCCCGAGGAGCAGCTCGTCCCGCTGCTCGGCATCATCGAGGACGCCGTGCGGGCCCTCGCCGCCGACGGCCGCTGGCGGGTGCACCACGTGGGCACGCTCGACCTGCTGCCCGCGCGGACCCAGGCGGTCCTGAAGGAGGCCGAGGAGTCCACCCGCGACCACACCGGGATACTCGTGAACGTCGCCGTGGGCTACGGCGGACGCCAGGAGATCGCTGACGCGGTCCGCTCGCTGCTGCTGGAGCACGCGAAGAAGGGGACCAGCTTCGAGGAGCTCGCCGAGATCGTCGACATCGACCGCATCTCCGAGCACCTCTACACGCGCGGCCAGCCCGACCCGGACCTGGTGATCCGCACGAGCGGCGAGCAGCGCCTGTCGGGCTTCATGCTCTGGCAGAGCGCCCATTCGGAGTACTACTTCTGCGAGGTCCACTGGCCGGCCTTCCGGAAGGTCGACTTCCTGCGCGCCCTGCGCGACTACGCGGCCCGTCACCGCCGCTACGGCACCTGACGGCGCGGGCCCCCGGCCCGCGAAAACCCGGTCACCCGCTGTTCACCGACGCGTCGTCATATGCCATGGCATGGTCGCGCGCGTTCGCGGGCATATCCCTTCCAGAAGTGAGCGGTACTCAAGCCCGCTCGCCCGGGAGGTCCTTTGCACCAGGACGACCGTGCACGCCGTGTACGGACGACGCGGAGGGCCGGAGCCCGGCCCGCGCGTCGAGGCCGGAGCGCGGCCTCATCCCCCCGCGACGCCGTCGCCGTCGCACCCCGACCTCATGTGCCTCTATAAGAGGGGGTCTGTCCTTACCGTGGTGACCAGCACAAAGCGCCGCCTGCACGACAGGCGGACTTACGTTCTCGACACCAGCGTCCTGCTGGCCGACCCCAACGCCCTGTCCCGCTTCGACGAGCACGAGGTCGTGCTGCCGATCGTCGTGGTCACGGAGCTGGAGGCCAAGAGGCACCACCCGGAGCTCGGCTACTTCGCCCGTCAGGCGCTGCGCCTGCTGGACGACTTCCGGCTCCGGTACGGCCGCCTCGACGCCCCCCTCCCCATCGGGGAGCTCGGCGGGACCCTCCGGGTGGAGCTCAACCACTCGGACCCCGGTGTCCTCCCGGCGGGCTACCGCCTCGGCGACAACGACTCACGGATCCTCGCGGTCGCGCGCAACCTCCAGGCCGAGGGATACGACGTCACGGTCGTCTCCAAGGACCTGCCCCTCCGTATCAAGGCGTCCTCCGTCGGCCTCCTCGCCGAGGAGTACCGCGCCGAACTCGCCATCACCGACTCCGGCTGGACCGGGATGTCGGAGCTGTCCCTCTCCGCCGAGCAGATCGACCTGCTCTACGGCGAGGAGTCGCTGTACGTCCCCGAGGCGGCCGGCCTGCCCGTGCACACCGGCCTGGTGCTCCAGTCCGAGCGCGGCAAGGCGCTCGCACGCGTCACCTCCGAGGGGAACGTACGGCTGGTCCGGGGCGACCGGGAGGCCTTCGGCATCCGCGGGCGCAGCGCCGAGCAGCGCATCGCACTGGACCTGCTCCTCGACCCCGACGTCGGCATCGTGTCGATGGGCGGACGGGCCGGCACGGGCAAGTCGGCGCTCGCGCTCTGCGCGGGGCTGGAGGCGGTCCTGGAGCGCCGGCAGCACCAGAAGGTGATGGTCTTCCGCCCGCTGTACGCCGTCGGCGGGCAGGATCTCGGCTACCTGCCGGGCAGCGAGGCCGAGAAGATGAGCCCCTGGGCGCAGGCGGTCTTCGACACCCTCTCGGCGGTGGCGAGCAAGGAGGTCGTCGAGGAGGTGCTGAGCCGGGGCATGCTGGAGGTCCTTCCGCTCACGCACATCCGCGGCCGGTCCCTCCATGACGCGTTCGTCATCGTGGACGAGGCACAGTCCCTCGAACGCAACGTCCTGCTGACCGTGTTGTCCCGTATCGGGGCGAATTCCCGTGTCGTGCTGACGCATGACGTCGCACAGCGGGACAACCTGAGAGTCGGCCGGTACGACGGAGTCGTCGCCGTCGTCGAGAAGCTGAAGGGCCATCCGCTGTTCGCCCATGTCACGCTCACCCGGTCGGAGCGCTCGCAGATCGCGGCGCTCGTGACCGAAATGCTGGAGGATGTGTCGATTTAACGGCCCTCGATCCGGCCCATGAACCGGCATATCCGGCAGGAAGTTGGCGCCGCCCGGCAAAGCGCGAGAGCTTAGCCGGGCGGCGCCGCGCTGTGCGACTCTTTCGGCGAAACTCCCGCGAGAAGCGGCATGTGAGCTTTCACACGCAACGAAGAATTGCCTTGCGGCGTCGCGGTCGGGCAGAGTCTTGCTTCCGTCAGGCCCCGCATACGGCACACCTGTAACAACTCAAGACCCGCTCGCCGTATGCCGCCCGAGCACCACGCGGCACTCCCGCAAGGGAGTTGCCCACCGGGCCCGTGTCCCCCGTGACCCAGCAGTGGGGGGACCAGCGCCAGGGGCACGATTTCGCCCGCGAGGTCACCTAACCGGGCGATGCTGGAAGGAAACCGTGTGAGCCGGATCTCGGTCCGGGGATTCGCGGTGGCGTCGGCCACTGCGGTCACCACTGTCGGCGCTGTCGTCGGCGTCGCCTCGGGCACCACCCAGCCCTCGAACGACAACTTCGAGGCCGCTGCCGCCGACACGACGCTCCTGGCGGACATCCCCGTCGGCCAGCAGGCCCAGGTACAGGTCTCGTCCCTGACGCAGCAGGCCGAGGCCCAGGCCGCCGCTGCCGACTCGGCCGCGCAGAAGTCCGCCGAGGAGGCCGCGCGCCTCCAGGCCGCCAAGGACGCCCAGGCGAAGAAGGAAGCCGCCGAGGAGAAGGCCGAGCAGGAGCGCAAGGAGCGGGAAGCGCGCGAGGCCGAGAAGCGGGCCAGCCGCGACGAGGTCCGTTCCGTGTCCAGCTTCGCCGCCAAGGGCTCGTACAGCGTCGCCGAAGTGCAGGCGATGGCCCGTCAGATGATCCCGGGCGACCAGTTCCAGTGCTTCAGCAACATCGTGGACCACGAGTCCGACTGGAACTACCGCGCGCAGAACCCCTCCTCGGGCGCGTACGGTCTCGTCCAGGCGCTCCCTGGCTCCAAGATGGCCTCCGCCGGCGCCGACTGGCAGACCAACCCGGCCACCCAGATCAAGTGGGGCCTGAACTACATGAACGACCGCTACGGCAGCCCGTGCGGCGCCTGGAACTTCTGGCAGGCCAACCACTGGTACTAGGCCGTCCGTTAGGCCATCGGCGGGATCCCGCCCTGCGCTCGACGTCCCGGAGCCCCTCGCCGTCCTACGGCGAGGGGCTCCGGGCGTGTACCGTCGGAAGCCCGTGACTCCCGGGGGAGCGGTGGGGGAAGAGAGAAGAACATGTCGAAAGTGCCAGGGTGGCTGGGCCGGCTGGGCGCAGGTCTGAGCAGGGTCGGAGAGCGACTGGAGGAGCGCCGCCGGGCGGAGGACGAACCGGATGAGCCGGGCGTGTCCGGACCTCACGGTGACGATGGCGCGCACGCACCCGAGAGCGTTCCCGCGCCCCCCACGTACGCCCCCGCCGTCGCCGCCCCGCCCGATCCGGTCGACGCCATCCCCTGGGGCATCCGCGTCGCGGCCGAGGCCGGCTGGCGGCTGCTCGTCCTCGCGGGCACGCTCTGGGTGCTGATGAAGGTCATCAGCACCGTCCAGCTCGTGGTGCTCGCCTTCGTCGCCGCCCTGCTGATCACCGCCCTGCTCCAGCCGACCGTGGCGCGGCTGATGCGCATGGGCCTGCCGCGCGGCTTCGCCACGGCCGTCACCGCCGTCCTGGGCTTCGTCATCATGGGGCTGGTCGGCTGGTTCGTCGTCTGGCAGGTGATGGACAACCTCGGCGACATCTCCGACCGCCTCAGGGACGGCATCGAGGAGCTGAAGCGCTGGCTGCTGGACAGCCCGTTCCACGTCACCGAGCAGCAGATCAACGACATCGCCAAGAACCTCAGCGACACCATCGGCACGAACACCGAGGAGATCACCACCGCCGGCCTGCAGGGCGTGACGGTGGTGGTCGAGGTGCTGACCGGCATCCTGCTGGCGATGTTCTCGACGCTCTTCCTGCTGTACGACGGCAAGCGCGTCTGGCAGTGGGTGCTCAAGCTGGTCCCGGCGCAGGCGCGCCCGGGTGTCGCCGGCGCGGGTCCGCGCGCCTGGCGGACGCTCACCGCCTATGTGCGCGGCACGCTCATCGTGGCGATGATCGACGCGATCTTCATCGGTCTCGGCATCTACTTCCTCGACGTGCCGCTGGCCGTGCCGCTCGGCGTCCTCATCTTCCTCTTCTCCTTCATCCCGCTGGTCGGCGCGGTCGTCTCGGGCGCGCTCGCGGTGATCGTCGCCCTGGTCACCCAGGGGGTGTTCACCGCGCTGATGGTGCTGCTGGTGGTGCTCGCCGTGCAGCAGATCGAGGGCCATGTGCTGCAGCCCTTCATCCTGGGCCGCGCGGTGCGCGTGCACCCGCTCGCGGTCGTCCTGGCCGTCGCGGCGGGCGGCCTGACCGCCGGGATCGGCGGTGCGGTGGTCGCGGTGCCGCTCGTCGCGGTCACCAACACGGTCGTCGGCTACCTGCGGGCGTTCACCCGCGAGCAGGCGATCCGCCACGGCGCGGCACCGGCGCCGGCGGGTGCCGCGCCGGCGGTTCCGTCCCGGGAGCCCCAGGAGCCCCGGGAGGAGTGACGGTACGGCGGCGCTCTCCCGCCTTGTGGAGCGCGCCACGTCGAGGGTGACTTCGCGCCCATGGACCCGGGCCGGGTGCCGGCCGGGCACGTACAGCGCGCGCCGCTCCCTCCTCCACCGGAACGCGTGAAGGGGCCCACCGGCACGGATGCCGGTGGGCCCCTTCGTACGCGTCAGGCGTGCGCCGTACCGATCACTCGGCGATGACGGCCTCGGCGTCGAGCGTCGCGCCGACCGCCTGGATCACAGCGGCGATCTTGAACGCCTCCTGGATCACGTCGCGGTCCACGCCGGCCTTGCGGAGCACCTGCTCGTGCGAGTCGAGGCACTGGCCGCAGCCGTTGATGGCGGAGACGGCGAGCGACCACAGCTCGAAGTCGACCTTCTCCACGCCCGGGTTGCCGATGACGTTCATCCGCAGACCGGCGCGCATCGTCCCGTACTCCGGGTCGGAGAGCAGGTGACGCGTGCGGTAGAAGACGTTGTTCATCGCCATGATGGCGGCGGCGGACTTGGCCGCCTGGTACGCCTCGGGCTTCAGGTTGGCCTTGGCCTCCGGCTCCAGCTCGCGCAGGACCTGCGGGGAGCGCGAGGCGATCGCGCAGGCCAGCACCGTGCCCCACAGCTGCTGCTGGGGGAGCTCGCTGTTGCCGATGACCGAGCCGAGGTTCAGCTTCAGGTCCTTGGCGTAGTCCGGGATGGCGGACTTCAGTTCGTCGAGAGCCATGTCAGATCAGGTATCCCGTCACTCGCCAGAGAGCAGCTTGACCGGGTCGAGGGTGTCCTCGCCCTTGGTCCAGTTGCACGGGCAGAGCTCGTCGGTCTGCAGGGCGTCCAGCACCCGCAGGACCTCCTTGGGGTTACGGCCGACGGAGCCGGCGGTCACCATGCAGAACTGGATCTCGTTGTTCGGGTCGACGATGAAGACGGCGCGCTGCGCGAAGCCGTCCGCGCCCTCGACGCCGCAGTCGCGCATCAGATCGTGCTTCGAGTCCGCGAGCATCGGGAAGGGCAGGTCACGCAGGTCGGCGTGGTCCTTGCGCCAGGCGTGGTGCACGAACTCCGAGTCACCGGAGACACCGAGGATCTGGGCGTCGCGGTCGGCGAACTCGTCGTTCAGCTTGCCGAACGCGGCGATCTCGGTGGGGCAGACGAAGGTGAAGTCCTTCGGCCAGAAGAACACCACGCGCCACTTGCCCTCGTAGGACTTGTGGTCGATCTGCGCGAACTCCTTGCCGCTCTCCAGCGACACACAGGCGGTCAGGTCGTACGTGGGGAACTGGTCACCGACAGTGAGCACACGCTCTCCTTGCAGCTGGGAAGTCCCTTTTGAGGTCTTCCGTGGGGGTTGGACGGAGCCACAGCATGGCACGGAGTGCATTGATCAGTGAAATAGCTAGACTGGGTCAAGTTGATCGAAGGTGGTTATCAGTGGTGTCCGTATATAAGGGTAAGCAGCCCAGTCTGGCTCAACTGCGGGCCTTCGCGGCGGTGGCCGAGCATCTGCACTTCCGGGACGCGGCGGCGGCGATCGGGATGAGCCAGCCCGCCCTCTCGGGCGCGGTTTCGGCGCTCGAAGAGGCACTCGGTGTCCAGCTGCTGGAGCGTACGACACGCAAGGTGCTGCTGTCCCCGGCGGGGGAGCGCCTCGCCGTACGGGCCAAGGCGGTGCTGGACGCCGTCGGGGAGCTGATGGAGGAGGCGGAGGCGGCGCGGGCGCCGTTCACCGGGGTGCTGCGCCTCGGGGTGATCCCGACCGTCGCGCCGTACCTGCTGCCCACGGTGTTGCGGCTGGTGCACGAGCGGTACCCCGAGCTGGACCTCCAGGTCCACGAGGAGCAGACCTCCTCCCTGCTGGAGGGCCTCGCGGCCGGGCGGCTCGAACTGCTGCTGCTCGCGGTGCCGCTGGGCGTGCCGGGCGTCACCGAACTTCCGCTGTTCGACGAGGACTTCGTGCTGGTCACGCCCGAGGGCCATGAGCTGGGCGGTCGCGAGGACATCCCGCGCGACGCGCTGCGCGAGCTGCGGCTGCTGCTCCTGGACGAGGGGCACTGTCTGCGCGACCAGGCGCTGGACATCTGCCGCGAGGCGGGGCGCCAGGACGGCGCCGCGGTCACCACCACGGCGGCGGGCCTGTCGACGCTGGTGCAGCTGGTCGCCGGCGGCCTGGGGGTGACCCTGCTGCCGCGCACCGCCGTCACGGTCGAGACGGGCCGCAACGAGCGGCTCCTGACGGGGTTCTTCGCCGATCCGGCGCCGTCGCGGCGGATCGCGCTGGCGATGCGTGCGGGGGCGGCCCGGCAGGCGGAGTTCGAGGAGCTCGCGGCGGCGCTGCGGGAGGCGATGGCGGACCTGCCGGTACGGATAGCGGAGCCGGGCGCGTAACCCGGGCACGTGCCCGCCCGCCGGGCGGCCGACCGGCCGCGTACCGGAGCGCGCGCCGCCGCCACTCCGCCCGCGGGCCGCCCCGGCGCGTCAGCCGCCACAGCGGCGGCAGGCTCAGCGGGGTCACCGCCAGGACCGGGCCGGCGCCCCCGCCCACCACCGGCAGGAGCGCCCACCAGTCGGGGACCTCCTCGCGGGGCCGGACTCCAGGAGCCCGAGGAGCGTGTGACCCATGGACATGGTCCCGACCATACGGGCGGCTGTACACCCCGGGTATACCGGCCCTGTTCGTGGGACGGGGGCGCGCGGGGGTGCCCCCGGGCCCGGGAGGGCCCGCCCCGGAGGGGCGGCCGACGGCGCGGGTCAGGCCGGAGGCGGCGGTGGGGTCTTCGGGGGGCGGCCCCGTTTCGGGAGGCGGGCCGGGGGGCGGGGCAGGCGGCCCGCGTCCGTGAGGGCCTTGCGCAGGAGGAACTCGATCTGGGCGTTCGCGCTGCGCAGCTCGTCCGCCGCCCAGCGCGCCAGCGCCTCGTGCACCGCCGGGTCGAGGCGGAGCAGTACCTGCTTGCGCTGCGGGCGCTCGGTCACTGGTAGAGCGTGCCCGTGTTCAGGACCGGCTGGGCCGCGCGGTCGCCGCACAACACCACCATCAGGTTCGACACCATCGCCGCCTTCCGTTCGGAGTCCAGC
Source organism: Streptomyces sp. NPDC006368 (assembly GCF_040612535.1). Classification (NCBI taxonomy): domain Bacteria; kingdom Bacillati; phylum Actinomycetota; class Actinomycetes; order Kitasatosporales; family Streptomycetaceae; genus Streptomyces; species Streptomyces sp. NPDC006368. The sequence goes on along the minus strand of NZ_JBEXQK010000034.1, from coordinate 14,701 downwards.
TCGACGATGTCACGCTCGGTGAGCCGGTCGAGCGCCGCCTCCACCATGCCCACCGCGCCGTCCACGATCTGCCGGCGCGCCGCCACGACCGCGCCGGCCTGCTGGCGCTGGAGCATCGCGGACGCGATCTCCGGAGCGTACGCGAGGTGCGTGAAGCGGGACTCGATGATCCGTACGCCCGCCGCCTCCACGCGCGCGTGCAGCTCGATCGCCAGCTTCTCGGTGATCTCCTCCGCGTTGCCCCGCAGCGACAGCCCGTCCTCGTCGTGCGCGTCGTACGGGTACTCGATCGCGATGTGCCGTACCGCCGCCTCCGTCTGCGTGGAGACGAACTCCAGGAAGTCGTCGACCTCGAACATGGCCTGCGCCGTGTCCTCGACCTTCCACACCACCACCGCGGCGAGCTCGATCGGGTTGCCGTAGGCGTCATTGACCTTCAGGACCGCCGTCTCGTGGTTGCGCACCCGCGTCGAGATCTTCGCCCGCGAGGTCAGCGGGTTCACCCAGCGCAGCCCGTCCGTGCGGATCGTCCCCCGGTACCGCCCGAAGAGCTGCACCACCCGCGCCTCACCGGGCGCGACCATGTTCAGTCCGCACATCGCGAAGAACGCGGCGAAGGCGATCAGCACCCCGGCGGCCACGAGCGCCACCTTCAGGCCGGTCGAGCCGGCCGTCGCGCCCGCCACCACCAGGCAGACACCGGCGACGACGCCGGCGAGGCCGAGCAGCAGGGCCAGGCCGCCGCCGATGCTGCGCGCGGCGAACTCCCTGACGTGCGGCTCCGGCATCTCGGGCAGGTCGGCGCGGTCGGCGAGGCCGGTGCGGTCGGTGGATGTGTTCCCGGTCATGGGGACCCCCGTGTCGTTGTCTAGCAAAGTGATATCACTTTAACGGATATGGCAACCGTTGGCACCCCTGAGGAGTCGGTTCCCATGAGACAGGTGCTGATTCTCACGTCCCGAAAAGGCATGATCCGTTGATGTTTGTCGGGACCGACGGTGTTAGTTTGCAGAGCTGATCTGGCCGAGGAAGAGCGGAGCAACGAAGCGATGGGCCGAGCGGAAGCGCGACGGACCCGGCAGCGCGGTGCGCGCCGGGTGGAGAGCGAAGGCGCGGGCATACGCCGCTTCTTCACCTGGAGGAGGCTGCTGGGCACCTTCTTCACCGGCTGTCTGCTCGCCATGGGCGCCCTGTACGTGATCTACCTGCTCGTGCCCGTCCCCAGCGCCAACGCCGAGGCGACGATGCAGAGCAACATCTACAAGTTCGGCAACGGCAAGGTCTTCGCCCGCACCGGAGAGGTGAACCGGCAGACCGTCGGCCTGGAGAAGATCCCCAAGGACGTCCAGTACACGTTCGTCGCCGCCGAGAACAAGTCCTTCTTCCAGGACTCCGGCGTCGACATCAAGGGCACCGGCCGCGCCGTGCTGAACACCCTCACCGGCCAGGGCAAGCAGGGTGGTTCGACCATCACCCAGCAGTACGTCAAGAACTACTACCTGAACCAGGACCAGACGGTCAGCCGCAAGCTGAAGGAACTGGTGATCTCGCTCAAGGTCGACCAGCGCAAGGACAAGAGCGAGATCCTCGCCGGGTACATCAACACCAGCTACTACGGCCGCAACGCGTACGGCATCCAGGCCGCCGCCCAGGCGTACTACGGCGTCGACGCGAGCAAGCTGACCGTCGCCCAGGGCGCCTACCTCGCCGCCCTCCTCCAGGCGCCCAGCGACTACGACTGGACCTCCGCCTCCGCGACCGGCCGCAAGCTCGTCCAGGAGCGCTGGAACTACGTGCTCGACAACATGGTCGAGGAGGGCTGGCTCGACCCGTCCACGCGCGCCGCGCAGGAGTTCCCCAAGCCGCGCAACCCCAAGCCCGCACCCGGCGTGGAGGGCACCAACGGCTACCTCGTCGAGGCCGCCAACCAGGAACTGCTGCGCCGGGGCGTCAGCGAGGAGGACATCAAGGCCGGCGGCTGGACGATCACCCTCAACATCGACGAGGAGCGCCAGAAGGAGCTCGTCGCGGCGGTCGACCGCCGGCTGGAGGACAAGCTGGACCGCAAGGGCGACAAGGAGGACGCGACCGTCCAGGCCGGCGCCACCTCCGTCGACCCGAGGACCGGTCACGTCGTCGCCCTGTACGGCGGCGTGGGCGCCACCGAGCACTGGCTGTCCAACGCCACGCGCCGCGACTACCAGCCCGCCTCGACGTTCAAGCCGATCGTCCTCGCCTCCGCCCTGGAGAACCGCGCCGAGACCCAGGACGGCCGCAGGATCGGCCTCGGCACCATGTACGACGGCACCAGCAAGCGCCCGGTCGAGGGCGGCGACACCCCCTTCGCGCCCGAGAACGAGGACGACCGCAGCTACGGCCGCGTCACCGTGCAGAAGGCCACCAACAGCTCCATCAACTCCGTCTACGCCCAGATGATCGTGGACGTCGGCCCGGAGAAGGTGAAGAGGACCGCGCTCGACCTCGGCATGAAGGACGGCGACGGCTTCGTGGCACGGCCCGCCATGTCGCTCGGTACCATGGGCGCCTCCACCTGGGACATGGCGGGCGTGTACGCGACGCTGGACAACCACGGCAAGAAGATCACGCCGACGATCGTCAAGTCCGCCGAGCACAAGGACCGCACGGTCGAGCCCGTGGACCCGGTCGGCGACCAGGTCATCGGCCGGGAGGCGGCGGACACCGTCACCAAGGCCATGACCGGCGTCGTCAGCAGCGGTTCGGGCTTCCGCGCGGCCGGCGACTACGAGGCGGCCGGCAAGACGGGAACGTCGGAGAACAACTACGCGGCCTGGTTCGTCGGCTACACGCCCGAACTGGTCACCGCCGTCGGCCTGTTCGGTGAGAAGCCGGACGGCACGGGGCAGACCACCCTGACCGACACCGTCAACCCGGGCCGCGTCAACGGCGGTGGCGTCCCCGCGCAGATCTGGCGCGCGTACACGACCGACGCCCTCGACGGCGGCTCCGACGCCCGGTTCGACCTGGAGGTCGCGGCCGAGGTGCCCGCCGAGCCGGTGGTCACCGAGACGCCCACGCGGACGCCGACCCGGACCGAGTCGCCGACCGAGGAGCCGACGAAGAAGCCGACCGAGACGCCGACGGAGGAGCCGACCGAGACGTCGAGCCCGACCCGGACGACCAAGCCGACCAGGACGCCCACGCGGACCGAGTCGCCGACCGGCACGCCGACGACCGGTGACCCGGGCGGCGACCCGGGCGACGGCGACGAGCCCGTCGACCTGAAGCCCCCCAAGTCCAAGCCCTGACGCCCTGAGGCGTGAGCGTACGAAGCGGCCGGACCCCGCGTCACGGGGTCCGGCCGCTTCGTACGCGTACCGCTCGGGCGCCTGACGTCACACGCGCGTCGGCAGCTCGAACCAGACGACCTTCCCGGTCGACAGCCGCGTCGCGCCCCACCGCCGGGCCAGCCGGTTCACCAGGAACAGCCCGCGCCCGCCCTCGTCGGTGTCCCGGGCCCGCCGCTGCCTCGGCAGCTGCGGCGAGTCGTCACCGACCTCGCAGCGCAGCACGTCGGTGCGCAGCAGCCGCAGGGTCACCGGCCGTTCCGCGTACCGCACCGCGTTGGTGACGACCTCGCTGACCAGCAGCTCCACGCTGTCCGTCAGCTCCTCCAGGTCCCAGCGGGCCAGGGCGCGGCGGGCGAGCCGGCGGGCCCGGCCGGGGGCCTGCTCCTCCGGCTCCAGGAACCAGTACGCCACATCGCTCGGCGCGATCCCGTCGAAGCGGGCGGCGAGCAGCGCGATGTCGTCGTCCCGGTCGCCCGGCCCGAGCATGTCGAGGACGTCGTCGCAGAGCGCCTCCAGCGGCGGCGAGTGGTCGGGGCCGGTCAGCTGGGCGGTCGCGGCGAGCCGTTCCCGCAGCTGCTCTATCCCGGTCCACACGTCACGCAGCCGCGACTCGACGAGCCCGTCGGTGTAGAGGAGCAGCGTCGCCCCGGCGGGCGCGTCCAGTTCGACCGCCTCGAAGTCCACGCCGCCGACGCCGATGGGCGCGCCGGGCGGCACCCGCAGCACCTCGGCCCGCCCGCCGAGGTGCAGCAGTATCGGCGGGGGGTGGCCCGCGTTGGCGATGGTGATGCGGTGCGCGACCGGGTCGTACACCGCGTAGAGGCAGGTCGCCATGCGGTTCTCGCCGAGCCGCTGGGCCTGCTCGTCGAGGTGGTGGAGCACCTCCTGCGGGGGGAGGTCGAGACCGGCGAGGGTCTGCGCGGTGGTGCGCAGCTGGCCCATGATCGCCGCGGACGTCATGGAGTGCCCCATGACGTCGCCCACGACGAGGGCGACCCTGCTGCCGGGCAGCGGGATCGCGTCGTACCAGTCGCCGCCGACGCGGGCCGTCTCGGCGGCCGGCAGATACCGCGAGGCGAGCTTCACACCGGTCGGCTGCGGCAGGTTCTCCGGCAGCATGGTGCGCTGCAGCTCGTCGGCGATGTACGCCTCGCGCCCGTACAGCACCGCCTTGTCGATGCCGAGCGCGGTGTGCGTGGCCAGCTGGGCGGCCACCAGCAGGTCGTTCGGCTCGAACGCGGGCCGGTCGGGGCGGCGCAGGAAGACGGCCGCCCCGATGACGCGGCGGCGCCCGCGCAGCGGGGCGAGGATCACCCGGTGGCCGGACGGTACAAAACGCCCTTCGCCGAGCAGTTCGGGCAGCGCGGCCCGGGCGGCGGCCGAGTCACCGAAGACGGGGCGTACGCCGCGGAGCACCTCGGCGAGGGCACCGCCGGGGCGCACCTCGCACAGGTCGGAGGCCGGCCCGAGGTCGAGGTCCTCGTCCGGGCCGGCCGTGGACAGGCCCAGCTCGGAGTCGTCCTCGGTTAAACGCAGCCGGTCGGTGCGGCGCAGCCGCAGGACGAACGGGTCGACGGGCCGCTCGTCGCCCACCGGCAGCGGGTCGCGCAGATAGACGAGGATCGCGTCGGAGAACGTCGGCACGGTCGCCCGGCACAGGCCGAGCACGATCTCGTCGAGGTCTATGCCGCGGGCGATGCGACGCGTGGCGGCACCGACGAACCGCAGCCGGTCGCCCTCGCGCCGCGCGGTCCCGACCGGTTCCTGCATGCCGTGCCCCGCCTGCGCGGGTACGCCCCCGAGCCCTCCTGCCGACGCGGCCACGGTCCCGCCTCCGCTTCCGTCCGCCTGTGCCGGCACCGCCGCGCGCGCCGCCGCCGTGCCCTGCCCGTACCCGCGGCCGGGAGCCGCGACGCCGTCGGGGTGCCCGATCCCGGACGCCGTCCTGGCCGCGGCCGTGTCGGGCACGTGCCCGCACCGGCACCCCGGCACGGCGCCGCCCCCGTGGGGGGACGCCGCCGCGGCCGGCGCCGCGACGGCCGCCGAGCCGGATCCGGGCGCCCCACCGCGGGTGGACGCGGCCGTCCCGGGGCCCGGCGGCGCAGGGGGCACGGGGGTCGCGGCGGGCGCCTGGGGCGCCTCGTGCCGCGGCCGGGTGCGTTCCTGCGGGCGGGCAGCGAAGGGCTGCCGGCCTTCGTGGGAGGTGGGATGCTCCGTCACGCGTGGGATTCCGTCCGTCCGGGCCGGTTGGGCGATGCACTCGCTCTGTCAGGCGCTATACCCGCTCTGAGGGCGGCGTTGACAAGGGGCGAGGGATCGGCGCGCACATCGGGCACGGCCCCACCCCCTCATGGATGATTTACGGTCAGGTCCAGTTCCGTACTCACTTGTTGCTGACGCGCGGACTTGCGGAGGACGATCCTACGTTTGCCCCCCAGGGGTGCATCAAGGGTCTCATGGAGCGGTGTGCGCGGGGATGCGATCCCAGTCCGACGGCAGCTCCGGAACCGGCCAGCGCGGGTCGGGCCGCCAGTCCTCCCAGCCGTCCGCGAACGGCGCCCCCCACGCCCGGATCACCTCGACCGCCGCCAGCCCCGCCTCCCGTACGCGCCGGGCCTGGGCCGGGCCCATCAGGCCGCTGCGCTGCGCCTGCGCGAACTCGTCCTCGTCGCGCCACAGCCACGTACGGTCGGGGTAGACGGAGATGTCCAGAAAGTGGTCCTCGGAGTCGACGCCGCCCGCCCACCGGGTGCGGGGCTCCTCCAGGTTGACGTACCAGCTGCGGAACTCCCAGCCCTGCTCCCAGAACAGCCACACCGACCACGGTTCGCCCGGCCGGGCCAGCTTGAGCACGCCGGTGCCCTCCCAGCGGGTGCGCGTGGTGGTGCGCGGCGCCGTGTACCGCGTGGCGAGCGGCTCCTCGTGCACGGGGGTGCCGTCGGCGAGCACGGGTTTGACGCACTCCGTGCCGGGCGCCATCCAGACGGCGAGGAGGTCGTCGGTGTCCTGGACGACGGTCACGGGGCGGCAGATATGGACCCGTGAACCGCCGTTGTCCCGGTATCGCCACAGGATGCGCGCACCCGGCGCCCAGCGCGCGCCCGCTCCCGTCCTGGTGCCCGTCGTCTCGGCTGTCATGCGCAGATCTTAGGTCGTGTGCCCGGGGGCGTGGTCGGCCCCACCGCGGCGCGGGCGCGGGCGGCGGGGCCGGCGGCTTATGTCGGCGCAGGTCAGGGGCGGGTCATCCGCAGGACGTCGAGGGCTTCGTCGAGCTGCTGGAGCGTCAGGTCGCCGCGCTCGACGTACCCGGAGTCCAGAACCACCTCGCGGATCGTCCTGCGCTCCGCGAGCGACTTCTTGGCGACCTTCGCCGCCTCCTCGTAGCCGATGTACTTGTTGAGCGGCGTCACCACGGACGGCGACGACTCGGCGTACTCCCGCGCGCGCTCGACGTTGGCGGTGATCCCGTCGACCGTGCGGTCGGCCAGCAGGCGGGAGGCGTTGGCGAGCAGCCGGATCGACTCCAGCAGGTTCTTGGCGATGACGGGGAGCATCACGTTCAGCTCGAAGTTCCCGGCGGCGCCGGCCGCCGCGACCGTGGCGTCGTTGCCGGTGACCTGCGCGGCGACCATCAGGACGGCTTCCGGGATCACCGGGTTGACCTTGCCCGGCATGATCGACGACCCGGGCTGGAGGTCGGGCAGATTGATTTCGGCCAGACCGGTGCGCGGCCCGGAGGCCATCCAGCGCAGATCGTTGGCGATCTTGGTGAGGGACACGGCGATCGTACGGAGCTGTCCGGACGTCTCGACGAGACCGTCCCGGGCGCCCTGCGCCTCGAAGTGGTCGCGGGCCTCGGTGAGCGGCAGTCCGGTGGCGCGGGCGACCTCGGCGATGACGGCGGCGGAGAAACCGGGCGGGGTGTTGATGCCGGTGCCGACGGCCGTGCCGCCCAGCGGCAGTTCCGCCAGGCGCGGCAGGGAGGCGCGCAGCCGCTCGACGCCGTACCTCACCTGGGCCGCGTACCCGCCGAATTCCTGGCCGAGAGTCACCGGTGTCGCGTCCATCAGGTGCGTACGCCCGGACTTGACGACCTCCGCGAATTCGGCCGATTTCCGCTCCAGGGCGGCGGCCAGGTGCTCCAGGGCCGGGATCAGGCCGCCCGTGACGGCGGCGGTGGCCGCGATGTGGATGGAGGAGGGGAAGACGTCGTTGGACGACTGGGAGGCGTTGACGTGGTCGTTGGGGTGGACGGCGTCGGGGCGGCCGAGCCGTTCCCCGGCCAGCGTGGCGAGGACCTCGTTGGTGTTCATGTTGGAGGAGGTGCCGGAGCCGGTCTGGAAGACGTCGACCGGGAAGTGCTCGTCCCAGCGGCCCTCGGCGACCTCGGCGGCGGCCTCCTGGATGGCGTCGGCGATGTCCTCGTCCAGGACGCCCAGTTCGGCGTTGACCTTGGCGGCGGCGGCCTTGATGCGGGCGAGGGCCTCGATGTGGGCACGCTCCAGACGCTGCCCGGAGATCGGGAAGTTCTCCACGGCGCGCTGGGTCTGGGCCCGCCACTTGGCGTGGGCGGGGACCCGCACCTCGCCCATGGAGTCGTGCTCGATCCGGTGATCCGACATTTCATCAACCTCCTGAAAAAGTTGAGCACTTGTCTTGTTCTGCGTATTCCCAAGATGCGTACCGGCCAGTAAAAACCGTGGGTAACCCCACTTCCAGGAGGCGCAATGACGCGCACCAGAACCAGGTGGCGAGGGCCCGTCGCGGCCGTGGCCGTGTTCGCCGCGGCACTCGCCGGGACGACGGCCGCCACGTCACCCGCGACCGCCGCGGCCGAGGGTCCGCGTACGACCGCCCCGGCCGCATCCGTACCCCTTCCCGCCGAACTGGAGCGGATCCGCGCCGCGGAGGCCACCGCCCTGTACGGCAGCCCCGAGGAGCGCCCCCTCGCCGACCGGAAGACCGGCCTGATCTCCCTCGGCGACAGCGAGATCTCCGGAGAGGGCGTCGGCACGTACGAACCCGGCACCAACGGTCCGGACAACTGGTGCCACCGCTCACCCGAGGCCGCGATCCACCGCACCGCGATCCCCGCCGACGTGACGTACAACGTCTCCTGCTCCGGCGCGTCCACCGCCAACATCCGCATCGGGGGCGGCAAACAGTACGCGGACGAGCTCGTCCAGAGCGACAACCTCGCCGTCAAGGCCCGCAACACCCGCATCAAGATGGTGCTGCTGGTCGCCGGCGCCAACGACGACCTCCAGTTCGGGCCCGTCATGACGGACTGCGTCGTCCGCTACCTGACCCTCCAGGGCCCGTGCGAGCCGAAGTACGCCCCCGGCTGGCAGGCCCGTGTCGACGCCCTCGTCCCCAAGGTCGAGCAGACCATCCGTGACCTGCGCACCGTGATGCGCGACGCCGGGTACACCGACGGCGACTACAAACTGGTCGTCATGGGCTACCCCAGCCCCATCGGCCCCGACTTCCGCGACAACCCGAACTTCACCACCAAGATCGCCTGTGGCGGGCTCGGGTACGACTCCGACACCGTCTGGGGCCGCGACACCGCCGTACCCGCCTTCGCCCGCGGCATGCGACGGGCCGCGGCGAACACCGGAGCCGTCTACCTCGACAACTCGCGGCTCTTCCACGGCCACGAGGTCTGCATGGACAACGCCTGGGCGCGCGGGCTCCACATCGACCTGTCGAAGCCCGGCCTGCCGGACGAGAACTCCGTCCGCCAGTCCTTCCACCCCAACGCCGCCGGCCACGCGGCCTTCGCCTCCTGCCTCACCCAGCTCCACGACGCCGGCGTCCGTGAGGGCAGCTGCGCCGACCCGGCGTCCACCGGCACACCGGTGCTGCTGCCCGGGGCGTGGGACGAGAGGTTCCGGCCCCTGCGCGGTGAGGCCACGGGCACCTGCGTCGACGTCACCGGGTCCGTCACCCGCAACGGCACGGCGGTGGGCGGCTGGGAGTGCCACGGCGGGCGCAACCAGAACTGGTGGTACGACGCCGAGCGGAAGTCCCTCCGCACGGAACTGACCCACGACCGCTGCCTGGACGTCCCCGGCGCCTCCTACCGGGCCGGGCAGGCCCTGGTCCTGTGGAACTGCTCCGGCGCCGCCAACCAGCGGTTCCTCCGCCAGTCCGGCACGCTCCGCCCGGCGGCGGCGCCGTCCCTGTGCGTCACGCTCGCCGCGGCGAAGGACCCCCTGCGCCTCCAGCCCTGCGACGGCTCGGCGACGCAGCGGTTCGCATAGCGGCGGTACGGCGACGGGCCCGGCCACCCTCACGGTGACCGGGCCCGTACGGACACGGCTGACGCCGAGCTCGACCCCGCTGACGCCGAGCCGTACGCCGCTCGTTACGCGAGGCCCGGGCCGCGCACCGGGATCGACGTGAACGTCGGAGCCGGCGCCGGGTCCTGGAAGAAGTCGTTGCCCTTGTCGTCGACCACGATGAAGGCCGGGAAGTCCTCCACCTCGATCTTCCAGACCGCCTCCATGCCGAGCTCCTCGTACTCGACGACCTCGACCTTCTTGATGCAGTCCTGCGCCAGCCGCGCCGCCGGACCGCCGATCGAGCCCAGGTAGAAGCCGCCGTGCGTGGCGCACGCGTCGGTGACCTGCCGGGAGCGGTTGCCCTTGGCGAGCATCACCTTGGAGCCGCCCGCCGCCTGGAACTGCTCGACGTACGAGTCCATCCGGCCCGCGGTCGTCGGTCCGAAGGAGCCGGAGGCGTACCCCTCGGGCGTCTTCGCCGGACCCGCGTAGTACACCGGGTGGTCCTTCAGGTACTGCGGCATCTCCTCGCCCGCGTCCAGCCGCTCCTTGATCTTGGCGTGCGCGATGTCACGCGCCACGACCAGCGGGCCGCTCAGCGAGAGCCGGGTCTTGACCGGGTACTTGGCCAGCTCGGCGAGGATGTCGTCCATCGGCTGGTTGAGGTCGATCCTGACGACGTCACCGGCCTCGTCGAGGTGCTCGTCCGTCGTGTCGGGCAGGAAGCGCGCCGGGTCGGTCTCCAGCTGCTCCAGGAAGACACCCTCGGCGGTGATCTTCGCGACGGCCTGGCGGTCGGCCGAGCAGGACACGGCGATCGCGACCGGACACGAGGCGCCGTGCCGCGGCAGGCGGACCACGCGCACGTCGTGGCAGAAGTACTTGCCGCCGAACTGCGCGCCGATGCCGATCCTCTGCGTCAGCTCGAAGACCTTCTCCTCCAGCTCCTTGTCGCGGAAGCCGTGCCCGAGGACGGACCCCTCCTCCGGCAGCTCGTCCAGGTAGTGCGCGGAGGCGTACTTCGCGGTCTTCAGCGCGTACTCGGCCGACGTGCCGCCGACGACGATCGCGAGGTGGTACGGCGGGCAGGCGGCCGTACCGAGCGAACGGATCTTCTCCTCCAGGAACTTCATCATGGAGGCCTCGTTGAGGACCGCCTTCGTCTCCTGGTACAGGAACGACTTGTTGGCGGAGCCGCCGCCCTTCGCCATGAAGAGGAACTTGTACGCGCCGCCGTCCGTCGCGTACAGCTCGATCTGGGCCGGGAGGTTGGAGCCGGTGTTCTTCTCCTCCCACATGGTGAGCGGAGCCATCTGCGAGTAACGCAGGTTGAGGTTCTGGTACGCGTCGTAGACGCCGCGCGACAGGGCCTTCTCGTCCTCACCTTCGGTGAGGACGTTCTGGCCGCGCTTGCCCATCACGATGGCCGTACCGGTGTCCTGGCACATGGGCAGGACGCCCGCCGCCGCGATGTTCGCGTTCTTCAGCAGGTCGAGCGCGACGAACTTGTCGTTGCTCGACGCCTCCGGATCGTCGATGATCTTGCGCAGCTGCGCCAGGTGGGCCGGCCGGAGGTAGTGCTGGATGTCGTGGATCGCCTCCTCGGCCAGCTTGCGCAGCGCCTCCGGCTCGACCTTGAGGAACGTACGGCCGTCGGCCTCGAAGGTGGAGACACCCTCGGCGGTCACCAGGCGGTAGGGCGTGGTGTCCTCTCCCAGGGGGAGCAGTTCGGAGTACGCGAACGCAGGGTTGGAAGGGCGGGAGACAGGGGGCATGACGGCCATTCCTCACTCGGCTGACAGCGGCGCCGCCTCCGTTGGCGACGCGTCCACCAGCGTAGAACGCCCCGCGCCGCCCGAACCTGTGAGGTAAGGCTCAGTTCACGCCTCCCCTGCGCCCATCTGTCCGGGTGCGCCCCAGGGCGCGGCGCGCGGCCGTGACCCCTGGTCGCGATCTATCGCGTTTCGCTACGCTGAGACCGTGGACCTCGAAAAGCAGCCGCAGCCGCAGCCGCAGCCGCAGAAGCCGACCGCGCCCGCCGAAGGCCTGCGGGCCTCGGACGCCGACCGGGACCGGATCGCGGACATCCTCGGGGACGCCCTGGCCGTGGGGCGGATCGACGCGGAGGAGCACGCGGAGCGGATCGACGCCGTGTACCGCGCCAAGACCATGGGCGAGCTGGAACCCCTCGTCCGGGACCTGCCGGCCACGCGCGCGCAGAGCGAGCCCGCGCCCTCGTACACGTACGGGCCCGACGACGACACCGCCCCCGCGGAGAAGCTGATCGCCGTCTTCTCCAGCACGACCCGCAGGGGCCGCTGGCGCATCGGACGGCGGACCACCGCGTTCTCGCTGTTCGGCAACGTCGAGATCGACCTCACCGAGGCGTTCTTCGCCCAGCGACTGACCACCATCAACGCCACCTCCGTCTTCGGCAACGTCGAGGTCCGCGTCCCGGAGAACATCACCCTGCGCGGCAGTGGCAGCGGGGTGTTCGGCAACTTCGAGGTCGTCACCGCGGAGGCCGTCGACCCCGAGGCGCCGGTCGTCGTCGTCAACGGCTTCTCGGTGTTCGGCAACGTCGAGGCGAAGCCGAAGCGCGGCAAGCGGATCGCGGACCTCCACCACCGGATGCGCAAACACCTCGGCGCCTGAAGCGGTCCCGGCGGGTTTCGGCCGCCCGTCGTCCCGCCTGCCGGACCGGAGCGCCACGCAGTGCATAGGCACGCGCACAACGGGTAGGCCTTGCTGCATCGTCTCTCGCTCGCGAAGCCGTCGTCAGGAGTTGACCGTGCTGCAACTGCCGCATCAGCCCCTCCAGGTCGCCGCCGTACCTGCCCAGCGCCTTCCCGCGCGAGAGGACCAGGGAGGGCCGTGGCACACGGAGGCGGTGTGCCGCCGGGACGAGGCGGGCCTGTTCTTCGCCCCCTCCAAAGAGCCCACCGCCGCCCGCCTGGCCCGTGAGGAGGCCGCCAAGCGGGTCTGCGCACGCTGCCCGGTGATGGTCGAATGCCGGGAGCACGCCCTGCTCCAGCCCGAGCCGTACGGCGTGTGGGGCGGCCTCACCGCGGCCGAGCGCCGCGTCGTCCTCGCCCGGCGCCGGCGCCGAGAGGTGGAGCTGAAGAAGACGACGGCGACGGGCCGGCAGATAGCCGCCGCCGGCTGAGGGCCCGTACGGGAAGGGGCGCCCCCACCGCACATGGGGGCGCCCCTTTTCGTGTCCCGGTCCTCTACTTCGCGCGGTCGAAGTCGATCTGGCTGTACGCGCGGAGCTTCGACAGGCGGTGCGTCGAGTCGATCTGCCGGATCGTGCCCGACTTCGAGCGCATGACGAGCGACGACGTCGTCGCCGTCTCGGCGCGGTAGTGCACGCCGCGCAGCAGCTCGCCGTCCGTGATGCCGGTCGCGACGAAGAACACGTTGTCGCCGCCGACCAGGTCGTTCGTGGAGAGCACGCGGTCCAGGTCGTGGCCGGCGTCGAGCGCGCGCTGCCGCTCCTCGTCGTCCTTCGGCCACAGCTTGCCCTGGATCACGCCGCCCAGGCACTTGATCGCGCAGGCGCTGATGATGCCCTCGGGCGTACCGCCGATGCCCATCAGCAGGTCCACGCCGGTGCCCTCGCGCACGGCCATGATCGAACCGGCCACGTCACCGTCCGAGATGAACTTGATGCGGGCGCCCGTCTCGCGGATCTCCTTGACGATGCCCTCGTGGCGCGGACGGTCCAGGATGACGACGGTGACGTCCTCGGGCGAGGAGTTCTTCGCCTTGGCGACGCGGCGGATGTTCACGGAGACCGGGGCGTTGATGTCGACGAAGTCGGCGGCCTCCGGGCCGGTGACCAGCTTGTCCATGTAGAAGACCGCGGACGGGTCGAACATGGTGCCGCGGTCGGCGGCGGCCAGCACGGCGATCGCGTTCGGCATGCCCTTGGCGGTGAGCGTGGTGCCGTCGATCGGGTCCACGGCGATGTCGCACTCGGCGCCGGTGCCATCACCGATCCGCTCGCCGTTGAACAGCATCGGGGCTTCGTCCTTCTCGCCCTCGCCGATGACGACGACGCCGTTCATCGACACGGTGGAGACGAGGGTCCGCATCGCCCGTACCGCCGCGCCGTCGGCGCCGTTCTTGTCGCCCCGGCCGACCCAGCGTCCGGCGGCCATCGCGGCTGCCTCGGTGACCCGGACCAGCTCCAGGGCCAGGTTGCGGTCGGGGGCCTCGGGGGAGACCTCGAGCTCGGACGGCAGATGATTGTCGGTCATCGGTACGCACCTTTCTGTACGGCGACGGCCGCAAGTGGTGAAGAGGGTGCTGCGACTCTATCGGTAGGTCGACATATTGAGCAGAGGGGCCCACGTATGAGCAGGTCGCGCTGATGCGACCATAGGGGGCGTGGCAGGTATGCGAGGCAAGCGGACAGTACGCGGAATGTTCCAGTCGATGGCGGTCATCCTGGCTGCCGGTGGCGTGATCTACCTCTTCATTCCGCATGACGAGAAGGCCGACCCGATCAAGCCGGTGGACTACCGGGTCGAGATGGTGACGGCGCAGCGCGCGGCGCCGTACCCGATCCTGGCGCCGGAGGGCCTGCCCAAGGGCTGGATGCCCACCTCGGTGTCGTACGAGCGGCAGAACGGCGACGCCTGGCACCTGGGCTTCCTGACGCCGGACCGGCAGTACGTGGCGGTGGAGCAGTCGACGGCCGCGGCGCGGAAGTACATCGGCGAGGTCAGCCACGAGGCGGCGGACACGGGCCGGACGCAGCGGGTCGCGGGGCAGGTGTGGCAGCGCTACGAGGGTCCGAAGTACGACGCCCTGGTGCGGCGCGAGAAGGGCGTCACGACGGTCGTGACGGGGACGGCGTCCCCGGAGCGGTTGGCCGAGATGGCGGCGGCGCTGAAGCCGGGGAAGGCCGTGCCGGCCAAGGCGGCGCCGGGCAAGGCCGCGCCGGACGACAAGGCGTGAGACGAGCGGCCCCGGCGTGACGGCGGCCCCGGCACCGGGTGGGGGAGGCAGGCGACGGCGGAGAGGAAGCGGTCCGGGGAGGGCAGCGGCTCGCCGTGGCGGGTCAGCGTGCGCAGGGGC
>NZ_JBEXQK010000033.1:0-70655 GCF_040612535.1 Streptomyces sp. NPDC006368 | reverse complement strand
CACACGACAGCCGTGGGGGAGCGTCGTCGTTGGCCACGCCGCGCCGGTCAGGCCGGGGCGGCCTGACCGGCGCGGCGAGTGGGGAGCGTCGGCCTTTCTCCACCGCGCGCAGCTGCTCCCAGTCGACTTCCGGGTGTGCGGGGATGACCGCGTCGACGGACGCCGTGCTGTAGAGCGCGACGTCGACGGCCCCCGCCCGGCTGGTGCCGAAGCGGACCTCGATCGACTGCGGGGAGCGGACCCAGCCGAGCCGGACCATGTGGTCGAAGTGGCACGTCGCACCCGGAGCCGGGCGGCGGCCTGCTCGGGCCCGAGGGGGGTGTCGGCGGTGACCAGGTCCGCCAGGTCCTCGCGTCGGCAGACCTGGTCGACCTGGCCGGGGTGGTGCAGCGTCCCGTCCGGGTTCGCGCTCAGGTTGACCAGGAGGCCGCGGTCGACGAACCGCCGCACCACGAACGCCGTCACGTTTCGCCTTTCGGTGATCACTGTGCCGAGTTGCGGCTGTTTCCGCGAAGCTCGTCGTCGGTTCGGGTGCGCTGAGGCATTTCGGTACAGTGCCTGGGTGCTGACTGTCTGGTCGGCGCCTTCCTGGGGGGATGAGCGAGACGAGGGTTATGCCGGAGCAAGCGAGCCCGCCTGCGATAGCACCGAAGGAACCTCTGGCCGCGTCGGCCGAGGTGGCACGGTTGGCGGCGGTGCGCCGTTACGACATTCTCGACACTCCTCCGGACGGCGCCTACGACCGGGTCGCAGCGCTGGCCGCGCGTCTGTTCGAGGTGCCGGTGGCGACGGTGACGATCGTGGACGAGGACCGGATCTGGTTCAAGGCCACGCACGGCCTGGAAGGTGTCAGCGAGATCGGCCGGGATCCGGGGCTGTGCGCCTCGGCGGTCCTGACGGATGACACCACTGTCATCCCCGACACCCTGCTGGACCCGGTCGCCTGTTCCAACCCGCTGGTCGCCGGCCCGATGGGGGTGCGGTTCTACGCCGCCGCTCCGATCATCACCGCCGACGGGTATCGGCTGGGCACGGTCAACGTCCTCGATACTCGCCCCCGCGAGATCAGCGAGGCGGATTCGGCCACGCTCGCGGACCTGGCGGCGGTGGTGCGCGACCAGCTTGAGCTGCGGCTGTCGGCGTTGCACGTGGTGCGCGCCGAGCAGGAGCGCCGCAAGGTCGAGCAGGAGAAGCGCCAGGCGGAGGAAGAGGCCCGGCAGCGCGCGGAGCGGGACAAGGCGGCCATCGCCGCGTTCGCCTCCACCCTGCAGCGCACCCTGGTGCCTCCCGTCCTGCCCGCGGTACCGGGCCTGGAGCTGGCCTGTCACTACAAGACCGCCTCCCCGCAGGAAGTGGGCGGCGACTTCTACGACGTCTTCCCCGTCGGCGGGGGCCGGTGGTCGTTCTTCCTGGGTGATGTGTGCGGCAAGGGCGCCGAGGCCGCCTCGGTCACCTCACTGACCCGCTACACGCTGCGGGCCGCAGCCCTCGTCGACGCCGACCCGACGGCCGCCCTGAATGCCCTGAACACGGCACTGCTGCTGGACCCGGCGGTGGGGACGCGCTTCTGCACCGCCATCTTCGGCGTGCTCGAGCCCGCCCCAGACGGCGGTTTCACGGTCACCCTGGCCACCGGCGGCCATCCGCCCGCCTACCACCTGAGCCCCACCGAGGAAGGCGGTGTACGGGTGGAGGCGGTCCGCGCCAAGGGCGGCATGCTGGTCGGCGCGATCGCCGAAGCCACCTTCACCTCACGCACCCTGCACCTGGCACCCGGCCAGGGACTGCTGCTCTACACCGACGGCCTGACCGAGGCCCGCACCGCCGATGGCCACATGCTCGACGACACGGGCCTGACCGACTTCCTCGCCCACCGGCCGGCGCCGGTCAGTGCCGGCGCCCTGATCGACGACACCGTCGCGCTCCTGGACACCCTCCCCGACACCGAACGCGACGACGTGGCCCTGCTGGCCCTGTCCGTCCCCACCCCCGATGCCGCTCCCGCAGGTATCACCACCACCGTTCACAGCGCCGCCGCCCCGACCGCCGACGTCTTTGTCGGGCAGGAGAACCGACGCCCATGACCGACGCATTCCACATCGATGTCCCGCACACCGACGGGACCCTGGCCGTGATCGCACTGTCCGGTGAATTCGACATCGCCGCCGCACCCGCCGTGCGGGCCCGCGCCCTCGAGCTCATCACGAACGGCCACCCCCATTTGGTCGCCGACCTGTCGGGCGTCACCTTCTGCGACTCCTCAGGGCTGGGCGCCCTCGTCGGCATCTGGCGCTGCGCCAAGGACGCCGACGGCTCGCTGGCCCTGGCGGCCATCCCCGACCGGCTGGGCCGCCTGCTCAGCGTCACCGGGATGGACACCTTCCTGCCCGCCTACCCCAGCGCCCAGGCCGCGCTCGCCGACCGTCAAGGCAACCGCACCACCGCCTGAAACCTCTCGCTCGCCAGGGCGGCGCCAACAGCTGGCTAGCACTGCACGGGCCGGCCCTTCCTCCCGCAGGGCACGGGGGCATGGCCAAGCGCGCGCCGCGACCAACGTACTGGTCGCGACGCGCGCTCATCCGCTCCGCCAGGCGCCACACGCCGGGCCGCGGCGTACAGCACACCGGATGCTGCCTTTCCCCGCCGGGTTGGTGGGACTCGTCGTAGGGGTCGCGACTGCCGGACTTGGCCAGCCCACGGCTGATCATGTAGCCGACGGTCAGGATCACGATGTACAGCCATGCCTTGTCGGCGCGGAAGTAGTCGGTGTGTCCCTCTTCGGTGCCCACGACCATGGAAGCGATCAGTACCGATCGGCGTCTTCCTCGCCTATGCAACCGATCGCGGACGGACGCTGATCGACCGCCGCCTCTGTCTGCCTACCTTCTGGAGGGATGACCGGGACCGGTGCCGGCGGGCCGGAATCGACGATAGGCCGGCTTCGAGACGAAGGTCGCGATGGCCAGGGCGATGGTCCGCCGGGCGGTCGCGGACATGATCCCGTTTCGGTGGGTGACCGCGGACGCCGGCTACGGCTACAGCAAGGGCTGGCGCCTCGAATTCGAGCGGCCGACGTCTTCCACGTCATGACCATCACCCGCCATGACACGGTCGTCACCCGCTGGGCGCTCGACCACCCCTCCGCGACCTGTTCACCGGCCTGGCCAGGCAGAAGTGGAAGCGCCGATCCTGCGGCGACGGCCCTGCGCACGGCCAGCGAGCTTGTTGCGCCAGTCCCGCCACCGCGCCGTCCTACAGGTGTGGATGCGTCGGCGTGCCGCTGTCCGGGTGCCGTTTTGCGGGGGACCGCTGCCGATGCAAGGCTGTCGTCCACCGCGGGGCTGCCGCCGTGGCCCCCGGTAACCGCCTGTTGGCGGGCGTCCCGCCGCTGTCCGCTGGTGGTGTGCCGCTCTCGGGCCGCGGTGGAGGGGGGTGCCAGGGCACTGGGATACTGCCGGGTCGGCAACCGCCGGCCACCTGCCCCTTCAGGAGGGCCCTCCGCGGTCCTGCTCTGAATACATTCCCGCTGAGGTATACGGTCTTGCGTGATTCCGCGCCTTTTCTGATATGGCTGCGCACCCTGCGCGCCGCTCTCGTCCTGGCCACGGCCGTCGGCGTCCTGGCGGGCGCGCTCCTCGCTGCAAGCCTGGCGCCGGATCCTGACGTGAGCGCAGGGGAGTCCCTCGGATCCTTCGGCTTCGTGCTTGCCTGCGCCCTTTTGCTGATCCCGGTCCCGCTGGCCACGGCTCACCTGCTGTCCGCGAAGCTCGCGGCCCGCCGTGTCGGTAGGCCCATGACACCTGACATGACCGAGGGCCACCACCGGTTCGAGATCGCGGGGATCAACCCGTACGGACTTACCGCTGGCGACCTTGCCGATCGTTTCACCGCCGGGCTGAGAGGGCACGCGAAGCTGGCGACCGCGCCGCACACGTACACCTGTGTCGGCCGTGCTGACGTAGTCGTCCTTGTCACGACTGACTTCACGTTCCGGGAGCGTGAGTTCACGGTTCACTGCTCCGTGATGCCGCGAAGCCGGTGGCGCAGGAGGGTCAATGGTGTCGAGGCCTGGGAGGTGTCGCAGAAGGTCCGGTCTCAGGCCGAAGACGTCATTGCGCGACAGGCCGGCCGCCAGCCAGGACGTTCAGCCTGCGCCGTGTGACCATCTCCGGCGCCTGGCCCGTGCGGCTGCGGGCCAGGGCCGGCCTGGTGAGGGTCGCGCCGGCCGGGAACCGGTGCGGCCACCGCTCGCCCGCCGTCTGCGCACCCTTCGCCGGATGCGGCAGCAGGGTGCCGCTCGTCGGCTCTCGCTTGACCTCGACCCGGCTTGAGGTTGAACCCTGTGCACATGCCTGCAGAAGAGCCGGACCGCATCGCTTTCATACGCCGCCAGCTGGCGTCACTGGGCCTCACGCAGCCGCAGTACTGGATCCTTCGCTACCTGGCCCCGAATGATCTGGGAGCCGATGCCCCCGGCCGCACCCTCCAGGAACTGAGCGACTTTTTGCAGCCGTACCTTCTTCCGGGCGACGACCTCCAAGCCGAGGCGGATGCCCTCCTTGCCGACGACCTGGTCAGCCGGTCCTGCGACACCTGCTTGCGCATCACCCCTGCGGGCCAGGCGGCCCACGCTCGGGTCAAGCGCAGCATCCCGACTCTACGGACCCTGTTGAACGAGACATTGCTGTCGTGACCTGGCCACCGTGGCCGCTGTCCCTCCAGGCCCACGCCCGGA
Organism: Streptomyces sp. NPDC006368; assembly: GCF_040612535.1. Taxonomy (NCBI): domain Bacteria; kingdom Bacillati; phylum Actinomycetota; class Actinomycetes; order Kitasatosporales; family Streptomycetaceae; genus Streptomyces; species Streptomyces sp. NPDC006368. The sequence goes on along the minus strand of NZ_JBEXQK010000033.1, from coordinate 65,920 downwards.
GGCGGCCTGCGGACCTACAAGCGGTGCGGACCTGGCGCCCCGCCACCCCGGCGCCGCGCCTGAGATGTCGGAGCCCGCGAGCCTTGTCCGCCCGCGCAAGCCCATCGGCATCTGGCACGCGGCCCAGGCGGCGGGCGGCTCGCTCAGCCTCGCCTGCGTCCCTGACCGGCTGATGCGGATGCTCACCCTCACCGGCGTCGACTCACTCCTGCCCGTCCACGCCACAGCCGCCGACGCAGTCGCCGCCGTGACCGACAGCCCGCCCACCTCCGCAAACAGGCAAAAAACTCCGTCACTCCCGGTAGCGGTCGTTCCGCAGTCAAGCGGGGGCAGGCCGGCGACCTGCCCCGCTTGGTGAAAGCTCATACGCGCGACACGACCTCTTCCGTCCGGCATCGTTGCCACCGATATCGGTGAGACTGAGCAGCCGATCTGGCGTACTGAGCGCGTGACTTGGCGGGGCTGAGTAGCCGATTTGGCGGTTCAGGGCGTTGTAGTTGGCCTGCGCATGTCTTGCTCGGCGTACACACCGCCCTGGCTCACCGACGGCCCCGGCGGTCACCCCGTCCGCTGGTCCCTCGCTCAGCACCCGGCAGGTTGAAGGAGTACACCGCACACACAGCAATGGGGCTGCTACTCGCCCCCCATCTGAACTGCCCGGCCTCGCCAAGTCAAATGCTCAGCCACCAGATCGGCTGCTCGTCTCAAGCGGCTCCCAGATGCGCAGTGACAGGTGTCGTGCCCAGGTGACAACCATCTCGCCCAGTCACAAGTCGGCTGCCGTGTCTGTCAGCGTCCGGCTGTTGTCAGTGCGGGCTGTGAGGATTACCGGCATGACACCGTTGCTTCTCACCGACATCGAACGAGCCGTTCGCAGCAGTTGGAGTGCCGAGACGTGCACTCCTGAGTTCCGATCGCGATGGACCGAGGACAATCCCGCCCGGGACCAGTGCGGGGTGACCGCCATGGTGCTCAATGACCTGCTGGGAGGAGAGTTGATCCGGGGAGAGGTTCACGTCAACGGAGAACGTGTGGACTACCACTGGTGGAACCGCCTGAGCAAGGGCTTTGAGATCGACCTCACCCGCGAGCAGTTTGGGCCGGAGGAGATCGTCACCGGAGGCATCGTGATTCACCGCCCGCCTGTTCCCCGCAGGCTCGGGCAGGAGTACGAGCTTCTCCGCGACCGTGTCTTCGAGAAGCTCAATCGGCAGCAGGGGACGGCCTCTGCTGCCACGTCTCGCTAGCCGGCACGAACCTGTCCAACTGTGACCCGGGTGCGGGTCTTCGTTCCACGAGGAGGATGCGGACGCTGCCAGAGCGCCCCGGCCACGTCCCGTCAAGAGACCGACAGGAGGTGCCGCCGGCAGGGTGAGTGCCGTCGGCGAGGCGTCCCTCGGAGGGGGTCGGCTCCTCGCCGGGGGGCAGCAACCACCCGCCCGAGGTCGCTGCTGCCTCCGAGCCACAAACCACCATCAGATCGGGCAGGTACTGCTCCATGGGTACCGTGGTGTGGCGGACGGCCGTGCAGCCGACTGTGAACTGCTTGGAGGAAGGGCGTGCGGTCCCGCTCCCGGCGGCCGCGAGGTATTTGGCTGGCACGACCAGAACATCGCCTGCGGCGCGGATCAGCCAGTACACCGCGCTGGCACTGTGCTCCAGCAGGTCGTGCAGTTGGCGGCGCTTGATGGTCCAGGTGTCCTCGCGTCGGGTGCGTCCGGTGCGTCCGGGCGTCAGCGCGGCGGACTTCTTCACCTGGATGAACTCTCCCATCCGCAGCTGAAGCCGACTGGGTACGCCTATATCGACGACGACGCCGATGTCGGCGCCGCTGGTGCGTTCCTCGTTCCTGGTCACGGTGCGGTGTGCCCGACTCGCAGATGCGGGCCGGCCACGTCGGCCGGCCGGGTGTGGGCGGGCAGAGCGGTGAACGCACTGACGAGACCCGCCAGCAGCGTCGCGGTCAGCAGCCTGCCGCCTGACCGGCACCGTCGGCCATGGTGAGCATCGGTTTCGGCGGTGTTCGAGGGCTTATGAGGACGTTCGGGTGTCGGAAGCGGGGCCCAGGACCGGACGAGGCCCTCCGGGCCGGGGCAGTCGTACGGAGGCGCGCCCCCCCGAACGGGTGACAGGTCGTCGCATCTGCATGTGCCGGCCGGTAGTGTCCCCACTGTTTCGATACCGCCGACGCGCAATCATCGGGCGCGAAGACAGTGCGCTGCCAGCCAACACCTTGGCTACAAGCCACAGGTCCGACCGTGCGGATGGTTCGGGCCTCGTCGCTTCCAGTCGCCCGATCCCAGAGAGCAGACCATGAGCATGTTGGTGCGGTCCCAGTGATCCAGGCCGACCTGGCGGACAAAAACCGTACAACCATCCGCCGGACCCACATCAGCGGACCGTTGGACCGGCTGTTTCTGAAGCAAGGTACTGCGGCCGGGTTCATCCTGGATTTCGACGGCCCCGCCCCTGGCCGCGAACACCTGGCCACACGGGTGTTGGACCGCGCCGCGAGGCTGCCGGCTTTGAACCTCCTCGCTCCTCCCCCCGGTCGGCAACGGTGGCTATCGGCCACTGGTCCCCTCGACAAGGCGGCGCACTTCCACCACAGCATCCTCCCTCCGGAGCAACTGAACGCGGCCACCAGCGAACTGCTGCACCGCTCCCTGCCAAGCGACCCGCATCCACCCTGGGACATGTGGTTGCTGGAGGACCCCGCCCGCCGCCAATTCCGGATCTGCTACCGCATTCACCACGGCATCCAGGACGGGGTCGGCGCAGCTCACGCCGTACTCGCTCTCCTCGCAGACCAGGCTGCCGCGGGTCCGCACCCGCACCGTCCCGCTGCGCCCACCCCCAAAGGGGTTCTGCTGGCAGGGCGGGGCTTTTGGGACGCTGTGCGCCCGAAGGGCCGCTGGGCCGCGCTGCAGGCACCACCGTCGCACCACACCCGATGGATCTATCACGACGTACCCGAAGCACGCGTACGCGAGGTGGCCATGTCCTACGGAGTCACCACCAACGACGTATGTTTGGCCGCCCTCGCGCAAGCGCTCCGGCACTGGCACCGCAGCCACCCAGCACTCGACGGGCCCTGCCCCGACATGCACGCCCTGATGCCCATGTCCCTGCGCCAGGAACACCAACGCCACGCACTGGGCAACCATCTGGGCAGCCACCGGGTGACCCTGCCCTGCTCCGTTCCCGATCTCGACCAGGCCGTCGCCCACGTACACCGCCAGACCGACGCGGTGCGCGCCAGCCGGACGCGCGACGCCTTCCGCCTGGCCACGCGTTTCCTTCCGACCTGGTTGGGCGAACGCGCGAGCAACGCGTTCACCGCCAGGAGATCGGCCCCGATCGTCGTGAGCAGCGTTTCCCTACGGGCCACACCGACCTGTCTGGGCGCGCCGCTGTGTGCCGCATCCATGTTCGGCAGCCTCTACAACAACCGGCTGTGCTACGTATCCTTCACACGGGCTGTCGGCATTGTGCGGTGCGGCGTGCTCTATGACGGCGCGCTGCCCCAAGCGGCGGCCCTCCCACGGCTGTGGAGCGCTGTCCTGCTCCGGCGAGAGCCATGAGGGCGGATCGGCCACCCTGGTAACCGGCCACCGGCGTCCGTGGCTACCCATTCACGGCGTGGACAACGGAACCGATGCCGTCTCCGGCACTGTCTCGCCGGCCGGGGATCGGGCAGTGGAAGGAATGGGAAACCGGACGATTGTTGGCGGTCGACAGGGTTCAGTTCCAGGTGACGCGTCCCTGCGGATTCCGTCGAAGGGGCGGTGTACTGCAGCATGACGTCTGCCTGCGACGGAGCGGGGCTGTGCGCCGGGTGCGCGTTGGTCAGGACGGTGCCCGGTGGTCGAGACGTCGCGGGTGTGCCCCGGGACCCGCGAGGTCGCTGCTGCAGCGGGTCCCTGGCTGGGCGGGCTGAGTTCTTTCGTCAGGTGGTCGGCGACTGCACGGCGTGCTCAGGTCGGGCCCGTGTGTTCTGGCGCAGGAGCCGGTCGACCCGTTCTGCGACCCCGTTGAGCGTGGCTGCAGCCATGAGTTCCATCAGCGGTAGCTCACAGCGGAAGGTCTGCTGCATCTGTACTTTCAGCTCAGCTCCCATGAGGGAGTCAAGGCCCAGATCGCCGAGGTCGGCCGTGGTGCTGACGCGGTCGGGGCTGGTTTGCAGGATGTCCGCCACCAGTGAGGTGAGGGCCTCGGCGATGAGGGCAAGTCGTCCGGTGTCGTCGGCTGTCGCCAGACGTTGGCGGAGGTCACTGGCCGCTTGCGTCGTCGAGGTGCCGGACACCCGCGGCCGCTGGGCCGCGAAGCGGGGGGCGTTGAGGGCGGGAAGGATGTGGGTGAGTCGCTCGAAGTCCGCGACGCCGACAGCCACCGTCGGCGTTACGGATGCAGTCAGGTACCGGTCGAGAGCGGCCAGGGCCGTCTCAGGGGTGATCAACCCGATACCGGAGCGGGCGATGGTGTCGCTCATCTGGGTCCTGGCGACGTAGCCGGTGTCGCTGATGCCGCCCCAGGCCAGGGCCAGGCCGGGCAGACCGGCGTCGCGTCGCGCACGCATCAGGCTCTCCAGATAGAGGTTGGCGGCGGCGTAGGGGCCCTGGTGAAGGTTGCCGATAAGGCCGGCGACGGAGGAGTAGGCAACGAAGAAGTCCACGTCCGTGTCGCGGCTGAGGTCGTCGAGTACGTCTGCGCCGCGTACCTTCGCTGCCAGCACACTGCGGAATCGGTCCGCGTCGAGTTCCTCCATGGGGGCGTCGTCCAGTTGCATGGCAGCGTGGACGATGCCGCGTACTGGGCGTCCGGCGGTGTAGGCGTCCTTGAAGATGCGGGCGACGGCCTCGCGATCAGTGATGTCGGCGGCGTGGGCGCTGACATCGACGCCCTGGCGCGTCAGGTCGTCCAGCAGGGCGGCGGTTTCCGGGGAGGCGGAGCCCCGGCGGCCGATGAGAGCGAGCCTCTGGGCGCCGCCGGCGGCAAGGTGGCGGGCGGTGGCGGCGCCGAGGCCGCTGAGGCCTCCACTGATCAGGTATGTCGCTGCCGGGTCGAGCACGGGCAGTGAGCTGGGGCGTTCGACGGCGACCGGGTCGCTGTCAGTGAAGGTGATGACGACTTTGCCGAGGTGCCGGGAGTGGCCGAGGGCGGCCATGGCGTCGCGGACTTCGGGGGCCGGGTAGGTCTGGTGGGGCAGGGGCCGGTAGATCCCGTCGGTGACACGGCTGGTCACCGTGCGGAGGGCGTCGGCTGCCTCCTGCGGGGAGTCGGCGATCAGGCGGGTGATATCGACGGCGAAGTACGACAGATTGTTGCGGAACGGGCGCAGTAGCAACGGCGCGTTGGAGTAGATGTCGCGCTTGCCGAGTTCGACGAACCGGCCTCCGGGGCGCAGGCAGTCCAGGCTGCGACCGATGGCCTCACCCGCCAGCGAGTTCAACACCACGTCCACGCCGCGGCCTTGGGTGAGGGCATGGATGTCGTGGGCGAAGGACAGGCTGCGAGAGTTCAGTACATGATCGGCTCCCAGGGTGCGCAGCAGATCCCGCTTGGCGGGACTGCCGGCGGTGGCGATGACACGGGCGCCGATGTGATGGGCGTAGCGCAGAGCAGCCATGCCGATCCCGCCCGCACCGCCGTGCACCAGCACAGTCTCGCCTGCCTTGAGACGGGCGCAGGTCTCCAGGCTGTGCTGGACGGTGAGGTAGACAGCGGGCAGGGTGGCTGCCTCGGTATACGTCATGGGCTCGGGGATACGGCCGGTCTGCTCGGGGCGCACGGTGACGTGCGAGGCCAGCGTGCCGTGTCCGAACGCGAAGACCCGGTCCCCGGCGGCGAGGCCGGTGACATCGGATCCGACTGCGACGACCTCGCCGGCGCACTCCAGGCCGAGCTGGGGCGGGATGCCGGTGGAAGGCTCGGCTCCGGCGGGCAGGAGGCCTTGGGCGAGCATCACGTCGCGGTAGTTCAGCGCGGCGGCACGGACGCGGACCACGACTTCCCCGGGGGCCGGCGTGGGAGCGTCCGTCGGAGCCCATACCAGGTGGGGAGCACGGCCGGGGCGGTCCAGACGCAGCCGGTAGTGATCGTTGGTACGCGCAGCCCGCGCGGGAGGACGGCAGGCGCGGACCCTGGGGACGAACCTTCCGCCGGTGGTGAGGACGATCTCGTCGTCCGGTCCGGGGGCGAGCAGTTCGCGCACCACTCGGTGGGCATCGGCGGCCGGGTCACCACCCGCCTGGAGAGAGATGCGGCGCACCGTGAGCAGGGGCCGTTCATTGGCCAGAACCCGGCCGACGCCCCACACCGCAGCGCTGACCGCTGATGTCCCAGCTCGGTCGTCGGGCCCGGTGAACAGGCCGGTGGGCTCGGTTACCAGCCACAGGGCCGTCCTGCCGTCGGGTGCGGGGGTGCACTGGGCAGCCGCCGTCTTGATTAGCTCTGCTGCCCGAGTGATGGCCTCTGCAGAATCGTCGCCGTCGTGGCCGGCACTCGACACGACGACCACGACGTGTTGCGGGCGGCTCGTCCTGGACGAGTTGTCGGCTGCGGTGGTCGCCAGCGTAGCTGCGGCGCCGGCGGACTGCAGCGCCCGCACAAGATGGCCGGCGAATTCACTGTGGGAAGTGCGGCTGACGACGGACCAGTCGGCCTCCACGTCGCCGTCCGAGGCGGGCACCGCATCACCGGACGGGGCGGAGTCTGGCGTGCGGCGGGCGAGGATCAAAGAATAGTCCTGGTCGGCTTCCGCCTGGCTGCTGCCGATCGAAGTCGCATCCCGGAACCCGCAACGACGCAGTGCCGGAAGCCATTCCTCGCGGGCGAGCAGCGGGGTGCTGCGTACCTGGGTGTCGGTGAAGGACCAGAATTCCTCCAGCAGGCCGAAGCAGGGTCCGAGGATGTCCTCGTCATGGCTTTCGACAGCCATCAGATGTCCGCCAGGCGCGAGCAACTGAGCGATGCGCGTCAGGGCGGCGTGCACGTCGCGGGTGGCGTGCAGCACGTTGGAGGCGACGACCAGGTCGAAGCTGCCCGGTGTGAGGTCCTGTTCGTCCAGGTCGGTGTTCAGATCGACGGTGCGGTAGGTGACGAAGTCGTAGTCGGCGAAGCGGGCTTTGGCACGAGGGAAGAAAGCGGGCGAGATGTCGCTGTAGACGTACGACGTCAGGTGCGCGGGCAGGACGGGCAGCAGGTGCTGGGTGAAGCTGCCGGTGCCGGCGCCCACCTCCAGGATGCGCAGCGGCCTTCCCTCGGGCCAGGCCCGAAGGATGTCGCTCAGCACGATGCGGGCGTAGCGGGAGTGCAGCCGCATCTGCGGGGTGTCGGCGTAGAACGCTTCGACCAAGTGCCGGTCGGCTTCTGTGAACAGCAGCTCTTTGGCATCGGAACGGCCGGTCAGGACGTCGGTCAGGTGCCTCCCGCAGCGGGTGTAGACGGTGATGGCGCTGATCCACTGGGGGAAGCGGGCGGCGAGTTCCTGAACCTGATGGTCCGGGCGGGGCACGCCCGTGAACCGCCAGCGCTCTTCACCGGCGGCCGGATCGGGGGGCAGTACGCGTGACAGCAGCCCGGCCTGGTGGGCCAGACGGGTCAGCAGGCGGGTGAAGGGCAGATGTCCCGGGCGTACTCCTGCCTGCAGCAGTTCGTCCGTCCCGAACTCCTCGCGTCCTGGCAGTAGTTTGCTGAAGGCCGCAGCACCCCAGTGACCGACGGCGGCTTTCACGCGCGGCGCGAAGTCGGCGTACCCGTCCGGGTGCTGGGCTTCCAGTTGCGCACGCCGGGCGGCTGTGGCGCTCACCAGTGCTTGCGGGGCGGGCAGCGGGCTCGGGCTGCATGCGGGGCCGGGTCGTCCGGCGGCGCGCAGTTCCTGCACCAGTTCCTGCACAGTGCCGTGGGAGCCGGAGCTGACGCCGCGTAGGCGGCAGCCGGTCAGCTGGGCGATGACAGAGCCGTCATCCAGGGTGACGGTGATGTCGACGACCGCGTCCAGTCCGGCCAGATCGCGCAGTCGCACATGGACCAGTCCGGTCTCCGGCAGCCTGTCCCAAACACGGGCTGCCTCGATCGCGACGGGCAGGAACATGCGGCCGGCGGCGGCTGCGGCCAGCAGGGGAGCGCTGGCCTGCAGGGCGCCGTCGAGGATGACGGGGTGGGCCTCGAAGTCCTCGTGGTCCTGGGTGTGCGGCAGCCGATAAGCGGCCAGCACCTCCCGGTTTCCCAGGCGCAGGGTGGTGAGGACCTGGAAGGTGGGGCCATAGGCGAGGCCGGCCTGTCTCGCGTGCGCGTAGTGCGGGCCGGCCTCGACCACCGGTCCGGTAAGACGGGCGCGGACCGCGGCCACGTCGAGCGCCTCAGGGCGGGACATGAGCAGGCGCCGTGCCCGCCCGCGGGCATGGAGGGTCCACTCGCTGCCGGAGCCGGTACACGAGGCGAAGGCCACGATGCCATCTTCGACGGACAATGAGGTCTGTACCGTCAGCTGCGCGGGATCGTCCTCTCGCGGGAGGGCAAGGGGCCGGACGATGTCCAGGTCGGTGACCTCGCATGGCGTGGTGAACGCGTGCCGGGCGGCGGCGAGGGCGGCCTCGAGGTAACAGGTACCGGGCATGACGGTGCTGCCGTCGACCTGGTGGTCGGTCACCCAGGAAAGGCGGGCGGTGCTCAGCGACTGGTGCCACGTCGGTTCCGCGACTGCGGCGCGGCGTCCCAGCAGAGGGTGGACAAGCGTCTTGTCCTGCGGCACCGTCACCCACCAGTCCGGCTGGCCGTTGAAGCAGCGTTCCCGCTGGAACGGGTAGGAAGGCAGCGACACCACCTGGCCGGGCTGCGGGAAGCAGCCCTTCGGCTGTGCCCCGGCGGCGATCAGCCGGGCGGCGGCACGGCGTACCGCGGCAGCCGCGTCCTGGTCGCGGCGGCAACCTGGCACGACCGCCTCGGCTCCCAGCAGACGGCGAAGATAGCCGGTCAGAACCGTGTGCGGGCCGATCTCCAGGAACTGCGTGCACCCTTCGTCGGCCAGTGTCTGCACCGCTCGAGCAAACTGCACCGGTTCACGTACGTTGCGCCACCAGTAGTCGGTGTTCAACTGTCGGCCGTCCAGCAGTCCGCCGGAGACGGTCGACGCGAAGGCACACCGGTGCCCGCCGGGCCGCAACCCGGTGAGGGCCTGCCTCACAGACTGCTGGATGGGGTCCATGGCCCTGCTGTGGAAGGCGTAGTCGAGGTCGAGCTCCCGGAAGAAGACCTCCCGCGCGGCCAGCTTCCGCCCCAGCTCGATGATGGCCTGGGCGTCACCGGCGACAGTGACGTCCCGGTCGCTGTTGATGCCAGCGATCTCGATACGCCCGTCGAACGGGTCCAGCTCCTCAAGCGCCGCCTCATAGGTCAGTGCGGCGGCCGCCATCCGTCCTGTCCCGGCGGTCACCGCCTGGGACGCGCTGCGGGCGGCCACCACCTGGCATGCCTGCCGCAGATCCAGACTGCCGCTCGTGTAGGCGGCGGCGATCTCTCCGACACTGTGCCCGGCCACTGCGTCCGGCTCCATGCCGTAGGACGCCAGCAGCCGTACCAGACCGACCTGGACGGCGAACAGCAGAGGCTGCGCCACTTCGGTCAGTTCCAGGCGCGGTGCCGGCGCGGCCAGCTCCTCGAGGACCGACCAGCCGACCAAGGGCCGCAGTTCCCTGTCGACGGCCTGAACACCAGCGCGGAACGCCGGCTCCTGCAGCAGGTCACCTCCCATGCCGGGCCACTGCGAGCCGTTGCCGCTGAAAACGAACGCGACCTTCCCCGGCCGGCCTGCCACGCCCGTCACCGCACGGTCGCTGTTTTCGCCGACGGCCACAGCCAGCAGCGCTTCGGCCGCCTCGATAGGAGTCGAGGCCATGACGGCGGCGCGGTGCTCGAAGCGGCGCCGACGCACAGTCGCCGTGTAGGCCAAGTCGTAGAACTCTTCGGGTTCGGTGAACTGCAGGTGCTGGGCCATCTGCTCGGCCGCGGCCCGAAGGGCCTCACCGGTACGCGCCGACACAACCACGGGCAGGCAGCCTGCGGTGATTCGCCCCGTTTGCAGTGCCGGTCCGGGAACGTCCGGCGAAGGGGCGGCGAGCACGATGTGGGCGTTGGCGCCGCCGAACCCGAAGGAGTTCACCCCCGCCAGCGGAAGACCCTCGTGTCCCAGACGTTCGCCGCGCGTGACCGGCCGGACGTTGAGGCCGGCGAAATCGATGGCCGGGTTGAGCTCCTCGGCGTGCAGCGTCGCCGGGATCCTCCGATGCTTGAGCACCAGCAGCGCCTTGAGCAGACCGGCCATGCCCGAGGCGGCCTCCAAGTGCCCGACATTGGACTTGACCGAGCCGATGGGCAGCTCTCCACGGTGGCGCCACCGCCCCAAGGCCTGGCCGATGGCCTCACACTCCAGTGGGTCGCCCACCTGGGTGCCCGTGCCGTGCGCTTCCAGATAGGCGACATCGTCCGCAACCAGGCCGGCGCCGTCATACACCCGGCGCAGTAGCTCCCGCTGGGCGGTGCTGCTGGGCAACGCAAGCCCTGGGGTGCGGCCGTCGTTGTTGGTGCCGCTGGCAAGGATGACACCGTGGACGCGGTCGCCGTCGGCGCGAGCGTCGGCCAGGCGCTTGAGCAGCACCAGCCCGCCGCCCTCAGCACGCACGAACCCGTCCGCCCGTGCGGAGAAAGCCCGGCACCGGCCGCTCGGCGAGAGCATGGAGGCGCCCGAGAACGCTGCAAAGCCCTGCGGGTTGATCAGAATATTGATTCCACCGGCGACCGCCATGCGGGAGTGGCCCGAGCGCAGATGCTCACACGCCTGGTGCAAGGCGGTCAGGGCCGAGGAACAGGCGGTGTCGACAGTGACGGACTGGCCCGTCCAGTCGAAGTGGTGCGACAGCCGGTTCGCCACGATGGAGGCTGCCATCCCGGAGACGGTGTAGGCGTTGCCGGACTCCGGCACGCACGCCTGCAGTTCGCCGTAGTCACGGCTGGAGCAGCCGATGAATACGGCCGTGTCCGAACCTTCCAGTTCGGTGGAGTCCAGGCCTGCGTCGTCCAGAGCCTCGACCGCCATCTCCAGCAGCAGTCGCTGCTGCGGGTCCATGCGGGAGGCTTCCCTGGGGGAGATGCCGGTGAAGAACGACGCGTCGAAGCCGGTGATGTCATCGAGGAAGCCGCCTGCGGCCGTGTAGGACCGCCCGTTGCGACGCCGTACCGGATCCACGAAGTCTTCGGGCGGGAAGCGGTCGGCCGGCACTTCCGTGACGACATCGCGGCCCGCGGACAGGACCGCCCACAGGTCTTCCAAGCTGGAGATGCCACCGGGCAGGCGGCAGGCCAAGCCCACGATCGCCAAAGCATCATCGGGCAGGAACGACACACGCGAAGACAACACTGATCTCCCCATGGGAAAGGAACATGCAGGACAAGACGGAACTGTCGGCTAACGCCGGGAAGCGGACGATGACGGCGCTTTGTAAGGTCGAGGCGGCCCGAAGCCCAGCGCGCGCCGCAGGTACGCGGAATCGACAGTGGCGGGCTCGGCCAGGCCCGGGGTGGCGGCCAGGGTGTGGGTGCGGTCGTAGGTGCGGTCGTGACGGCAGTAGCTGAGGAAGCCGTTCAGATGCGAGGCGATGAACCGTTCGGCGTCGGTCGGATCGGGAACCTCCTCGACGCACTCGATCCGCAAGCCCGGAAAGTGGTCCTCGAGCACGCCGACGAGCCGGCTCATCGGCGTCGGTTGGGGATGCACCACGTGAAACGTCTGGACGTCCTGCGGACCACGCGGCGCGTCGCATCCGATGCGGACCATGGCCTCCGTGGCGTAAGAGTCCGGCAGGATGTTGAACGTCGCTCGCGGCGATGCCTGCAGCCGCAGCCTCACACGCGCTCCCTGGGGGCGCTGAGCCGGGATTCCGGGTGCACCGCCGCGAGCGACCGTCTCCAGCAGCTGCCCGAACACCGAGAGAGGATGGCCCGGCGCTCCGTCGGACAGAGGCCTGTCGCAGGCGACCACGCTGGGGCGCAGGATGACAGCCCCACGCTGCCGGCTCCGCGCCCACTGCCGGACCAGCTTCTCCCCCTCGTACTTGGACGCGTCGTAGAAGGTCGCGAAGCCGTAGGCGTCCGTCAGATCGTCTTCCATGATGTGTCCGCGGCTTCGTCCACCGGCAACAGCCATCGTGCTGACGTGAACCAGGCGGCAGTCGGAGGTTGTCGTGTCAATGAACTCCAGCATGTGCGCGGTGCCCTGGGCATTGGTGGCGAACAGCCGTTCGCGTTCACCGGCCAGAGCGATATCCCCCGCGCAGTGCCACACTTCATCGACTTCCTGCGCCAGGCGCGCGTACAGGGCCGGCGGAAGCCCGAGCCACTGACGTGTGATGTCCCCGCTGACGCACCGCAGACGGCCAAGAGCCTGCTCCTCCAAGGCCCCCGCGCCGCAGGCCTGCAGAGCGCGCACCGTGCGTGCGCGCACCGTCGAGAGTTCCCCGCGGCCCAGGGCGATGACCCGCTGCCTCCGGTTGGTCAGAAGTGAGTGGGCGATGCGAGAACCCAGGAATCCGGTGGCTCCGGTGATCAATACCGTCACGGCAGCAGCATGTACCAGGACCTCACTCAGCACCAAACCCACAGTGATGGATCGAACGCATTGTGTATTTGCAGGATCGTGCCGCGTTGCTGCGACAGTGCAGAGCCGGTCACAGACTGCCGACATGCCCCAAGCGTGTCGCCTCCTGCCCTCATTTATGGGAACGCAGGGGCTTGCCTGGACTTCGCTGACACGTGGGACTCGGGATGGTGACTTCTCCGCGATCATGACATGCCCGGGCGGCCTTCCGCGGGAGGCGCGCCTCAGCCAATCAACGGGTGTGGTCAGAACCTGTAGCGCGCACGCGCGTTGGCACCGGCGACGAGTGCTCTGTAATGGCTGCTGGTGGTGAGCAGGGCTTCATGGTCGCCGGCGACCACTGTCCCGTCCTCCTCGAACAGGATGATGTGCCGAGCGTTGCGGACAATGGACAGTCGGTGGCTGGCGGCAATGACGCAGCGGGTGGCCGCCAGGTGATCGATGGCTAGGCTGACGCGATGTTCGCTGACCCCGTCGAGCTGGGAGTTCGGCTCGTCGAGGAGCACGATTTCGCTCTCCGTGAGAAGCGCGCGGGCCACGGCCAGGCGTTGGCGTTGACCGCCGGAGAGGTCCAGGGACCGGCCGAGGGGAGTGTCGAGGGCCCGGGGGAGGGACAGGACGGCCTCGCGCAGGCCGACCGTCTCCAGGACGTTCACCAGCTCCTCGTCGTCGACCGGTCGCGTGAGGCCGATGCGGAGGTTCTCGCGGACCGTGCCCTCGACCAGGGTGGAGTGCTGATCGACGTAGGTGGCGCGCCGACGTAGCTCGCTGAGCGGCCAGTTGTCTGCGGGCCGTCCCAGGACACGGATCTCGCCCAGGTCGGGTTCGGTCAGACGGTTGATCAAGGTCAGCACCGTGGATTTGCCCGCCCCCGAGGAGCCGACGAGGGCGGTCAGGCCGGTCGCGGGGGCGTGGAAGCTCACGCGGTCCAGGACCGGGCTGCCCCCGGGGTGGGTGAAGGAGACGTGCTCGAAGACCACCGCCGCCACTTCCCGGCGGGGTGGCGGTCGCGTGGCGGGCGGTGCGCTGTAGTCCCTCTCCGCCGCGAGGGCGAAGAGGTGGTGGAAGCGGCTCCGAGCAGCCAGACCGGTCTGTAGATGGCCGATGCCGACAGCTGCGACGGCGACGGGAGAGGAGAGGTGCAGCAGGTACAGGAAGAAGCCGCTGAAGGAGGCCAGGGACAACTCCCCGCGCGTGATCCGCTGCCCGGCGGCCAGCGCGACGGCCAGGACCGCGACCTGCTGGCCCAGGCTCACGACCGGACCGATGAGGCACTGGAGACGGGAGGCGGGCAGACACGCGGCCCGTACGTCGGCGGCGGCACGCCCGAGTCTCTGTCCGGCCGCGGCCTCGTAGCGGCAGGCCTTGACGATGACGAGTGCGGTGAGGTGGGAGGTGAGGCCTTGGGCGAGATGCCCGAGGGCGCGCTGCTGGGCACTCGCGAGGTGTTTCATACGGGCCGTCATCAGAGCGACGCAGACGCCGGCCAGGCCAAAGGAGCCCACGGCGACCAGGGTGAGCACGGGGTCGATGACGGCCATGGCGGCGAGCGTGGCCACGGTGGCGATCAGCGCCACCGGGAGGTGGACGAGGCCGCTCTCGATGAGTAGGCGCAGCAGCACGGCGTCCGAGGTGACCCTGGCGGTCAGGCTGCCGGCGCCCTCGTCGCGGACCGTACGTAGAGGCAACCGCAGGAGGTGGTCCATGGCCCGGCGGCGCAGGCGCAGGACGGTGCGCTCGCCTACCCCGGCCAGCAGCCATCCGCACAGGGCCTGGAGCGCGGCTGCGCCCAGGACGGCGACGCTCATGCCCACGGCGGGACGGATGACCGACTCGCGTTGAGTGAGGGCATCCGTGACATCCATGGCCAGCCACGGCCCGGTCAGAGCTGCGGCGGCCGAGGCCAGGGACAGGGCGGCGGCCAGAGCGAGCAGTGCCCGGTTGCCGCGAAGGAGGTCCCGGCCAATGCTCCGGCCGGATGGTGTGCCGCGGGTGGGGGAGAGGGGCGTCTCCGTCTGGTGGGTGCGAGCCGTCGGGAGGGTCACCCCGTGTCCACGGAGCGGGCGGTACCGGCTGCGGGAGGGATCGGCCGGCCGCGTGCGAGGTCCAGGCTGAACGCGGTCGTCAGGGACCGCGGCAGGTGGCGCAAGCCCCAGGCGCAGGCCCTGTATCGGCGGCTGGGAATGCTGATCAAGCGGCCTCTGGCCAGGTCCCGCAGGGCGGCAGTGACCACCTGCTCGCTGTTCAGCCACATCAGCCGGGGCAGGCGACCGACCTCTAGACCCGCCCGCTGGTGAAACGCCGTACGGACGTAGCCAGGCAGCAGGGCCATGATGCTTACCCCGCTGCTCCTGACCGGCGCAGAGCGGGCGACGGACTCGGTGAAGGCGAGCACCCAGGACTTGCTGGCGGGGTAGGTGCTGCCGAGCCAGGTCGGCCCGCAGGCGGCGACGGACGCGACGTTGATGATGCGGCCGGAGCCGCGGCGCATCATGGCGGGGAGAACGGTGTGGGTCGTGCGCAGCACACAGCCGATGTTCAGCTGCATGAGGGTCTCCTCCTCACCTAGGTCTCCGGCGGGGAAGGGCGCAGCGAGGGCCATCCCGGCGTTGTTGACCAGCAGGTCCGGGACGTTCTCGGCCAGGCTGTCGGTGAGGAGGCGACTGCCGGCGGGGGTGGCCAGGTCGGCTGCGAGCGTGGTGACCCGGCGGCCCGGGTGCCCCAACCCGGCAGCCGTGCTCTCCAGGTCGTGTTCGGTGCGGGCGACCAGGGTCAGGTCGTGACCGGTCCTGGCCAGGTGTGCGGCGAAGGCCAGTCCGAGGCCCGAGGTGGCACCGGTGATCACCGCTGAGGGCATGACGGCCTCTCGCTTCGGGGGAGGGTTGGCGTCCGTTCACACCGGCTGGGGCACGTCGTCGGGGGTGAACCGTACGGCCGTCCCGTACAGGTCGAGCAGGCCCTGAAAGGGCTGGGAGGGCAGGCCGGGCTTCCACAGTTCGACGGCCATCTCCCCGTGGTACAGCAGGGGCCAGCGGACGTAGGTCCGCGTGTCGGCGGGGCTGTTGACGGCGTGTGAGCGGCGGACAGTGTTGCGGGCGATCTCGACGGTCAGGTCGGTGCCGCAGCCGAACCCGTAGGGGAATTCCTCACGGTCCGCCTCCACGGTCTCGATCACCGTGTCGTCGCTGGAGGTGACGCCGACGTGGGCGTGGATGCCGGCTCTGATGAGGGGAACGTCGCGTTCCCCATTCGGGTCGAGGACCCAGGTACCCGACTGGTCCTTGGTGACGCGGACGGTGGGGCACGCCTCCATCAGGGCGCAAACCTCCCACGTCTCCACCGAGGGCTGCATCGGCAGCACGCCGTTCGGGGCCAGGACGCGCAGGCGTCGGCCGTCGGCCAGGCGCGGTTCGACGGCCACGACCTGCTCGCGCGTCAGGGCCCGTTTGTCGACGTCCCAGGAACCCGAGGCGCTGACCACCAGGCAGTCGAGGTCGGGGTCGAAGGCGAACAGCATGCCCTCGCTGAATCCCCGCACCCCCATGTAGATCTCGTACATGTCGGCCAGCTGCTCGGAGACGAAGTCGGACACCTTCAACGGCGGGGACAGCAGTCCCAGTTCGCCCATCCGGCGGCCAGCGGCGGCCAGGCGCTCGGGGGTGGTGCCGGCCAGCCATGCCTCTGCGGTGATGGCGTCGCGAACAGTGTCGTAGTCCTCGGCGACCTGTTGGGCGCATGCCGCGGTGACCAGCCGGTCGCGCATGCGGTCGGCGATGTCGTCCACCTCCGTGGGGTGTCCGCCCTCCATGGTGCACAGGGTCACCTCCCGCACCTGGCCGGGAGCTTCACCGCGCGACACGAACAGGACTTTGGCCGCTCCCAGCCGCCCCATGGCCGTGCGGGCGGTGGCGACGGTCTCGGCATGGGTCAGGGCACTGAGCAGTTCCGGCACTTCGACCACGGCGACGACGTGGCGCGGGTTGCGGCGAAGCCCGTGGCGTTGGCGCAGCATCGCGCTCAGCGGCGGGTACTCCTCGGGGATCCGCTCCCGCAGAGGATCGGGCCCGTCCGGAACCTCTCCGCAGATGAGCATCAGGTCGACATCGCCGTGGGAGCGGTCGAAAACGGTGTGGCCCTGCACCTCGAACGAGGCGACCAGACGGTCCAGGAACGCCCGCAGTGCCGGCTGCCCGGCCGGCACCTCCCCGATGACCTGCACCGTGCACGGACGCCACCAGCCGCATGCCGTCAGGTCGGTGCGAACGGCTGGCGCGGCAACCGGTGAACTGCTCATGGCCTACCTTCCGGAAACGTCGTCGAGGCCGCCTCAGGGCGGGCCTTCGTCGGCTCGGTGTGCCCGCCGCGCGGGAGCGCGACGGCGACACGGATCCACCTGCCTGCGGACGCGAAGGTGGCGGGCCCTGCGGGGCGGGCATCGGGACGACGGCGACCCTACCGGCGGCCGGTGTGCCGACGGCTTGCCGTCACCCTTCCGAGAGCCGACGCGCGGCAGATTGACGCCACTCCACCTCCCGATCCGGCATGTCCGCAGGTGGAGGCCGGTGGAGGAGCTACGCAGGTTCACCCGCAGTGGTGAATCCGCCAAGGCAGGCACGGGCGCTGGCAGGCTGAAGTACCCCTCGATGCGCGCCGATGTCGCCTGCACCGTTCCCCCGAATGCAGTAACGGGTGAAAGGGCCGTGCTTCCGCTCCCTAAGATCGCGGAGGCCTCGGCGGCGGAAACACATCGCCGGACCGCCTTACATGCGGCGCACCGCTGCCGCCCACCCCCTTGTGCACCGGGAGAACTCCGTGACCGTGGCCCCCGCGAACCCCGACAGGCCGGCTGTGGCGATCGTGGGCCTCTCGTGCCGCCTGCCGGGTGGCATCTTTGGATCGGACGACCTGTGGGCGGCGTTGCGTGAGGGACGCGATCTCGTGGGCGAGGTACCGCCCGACCGGTTCGATCCCGAACGATTCGTCGACACGAAGCGGCGCAAGGGCAACAAGAGCTACACGGCCGCAGGCGGGTTCCTGTCAGACGTGACCGGCTTCGACACCGGCTACTTCCAGCGCATCTCGCCCCGGGAGGCGGCGCGCATGGACCCGCAGCACAGGCTGCTGCTGGAGATGGCGGTCGATG
The DNA here is from genome assembly GCF_040612535.1 of Streptomyces sp. NPDC006368. Taxonomy (NCBI): domain Bacteria; kingdom Bacillati; phylum Actinomycetota; class Actinomycetes; order Kitasatosporales; family Streptomycetaceae; genus Streptomyces; species Streptomyces sp. NPDC006368. The sequence goes on along the minus strand of NZ_JBEXQK010000033.1, from coordinate 48,125 downwards.
CCCTGGACGACGCCGGCATCGACCAGGCCGCCACCGCCGGCTCGGACACGGCGGTGTTCGTCGGCATGTCGAGCCACGACTACGCCGACCTGCAGGCCTCCGGCGCGGACGCCCCCAACGCCTACACGATGGCCGGTCTCGCGGCTACCAACGCGGCCAACCGCATCTCCCACCTGCTCGACTGGCACGGGCCGAGCATGACGGTGGACACCGCCTGCTCCTCGGCGCTGACCGCCCTCCACCAGGCGTGCGAGACCTTGCGGGCGGGCCGGGCCCGCATGGCGCTGGCCGGCGGAGTGAGCGTCCTGCTCAGCCCGTTCGGCTTCACCGGCTTCTCCGCCGCCTCCATGCTGTCGCCGACCGGCCGCTGCCGAGTCTTCTCGGCCGAAGCCGACGGCTACGTGCGCGCGGAAGGCGGCGGCGTGGTGGCGCTCAAGCGCCTGACCGACGCCCTCGCCGACGGCGACCGCATCCACGGGGTGATCCTGGCCAGCGGCGTCAACAGCGACGGCAGCACCACCGGACTGGCACTGCCCAGCGCCCAGGCCCAGGCGGCACTGCTGGAGCAGGTCTACGCCCAGGCCGGAGTGACGGCCGACGACCTCTCCTACTTCGAAGCCCACGGCACCGGCACCCCCGTGGGCGACCCCATCGAGTGCGACGCCATCGGGCGAGCCCTGGGCAGCCGCCGCACGGTCAGGCCGCTGCCGATCGGGTCGGTCAAGAGCAACACCGGCCACCTGGAAGCCGCCTCCGGCATGGCCGGGCTACTCAAGGCCCTGCTCATCCTGCGCCACCGACACATCCCACCGACCCTTCACGCGCAGCCGCTGAGTCCCCACATCGACTTCAACAGTTGGCGACTTGACCCCTGCACCGAGGCCAGGCCCCTGGACCAGCAGCGGCCGGTGGTCGGCGTCAACTCCTTCGGCTTCGGCGGCTCCAACGCGCACGCCGTCCTCGCCGCCGCACCGGCGGCTGCCGTGACCGGCCCACCCCCGCAACACGGCGGCCCGCTGCCGGTGATGGTCTCGGCCCGTACCCCCGAGGCGCTGGAAGCCGCAGCCGTCCGCATGGCCGAGCGGCTCCGGGAAGAAAATCCGGAGGGCTTCTACGACGCCGCGTGGACCGCCGCACGCCGCCGCACCCTGCACCCGCACCGGGCCGTCGTCCTCGCCTCCGGCGCCCAGGAGGCAGCCGAAGCGCTGGAGTCCATCGGTCGGGGCGCGCTCCCGCTGCCCACCGCCACCGCCACCGGACAGGCGGTGACGGACGGCCGGGTGGTCTTCGCCTTCAGCGGCAACGGCTCCCAGTGGGCCGGCATGGGCGCGGACCTGCTGCGCGAGGAGCCCATCTTCCGCGCCGCGCTCACCCAGGTCGACGACGCACTCGCGCCCCACCTGGGCTGGTCGGTACGTGAGGAGATGGTCGGAGCCGACCCCCTCCGCATCCAGGCCACGGAGATCGCCCAGCCGTTGCTGTTCGCCTTCCAGATCGGCCTGGTGGAACTGCTCAAGGCCCGTGGTATCCGCCCGGCCGTCGTCCTGGGCCACAGCGTCGGTGAGATCGCCGCCGCCCACGTAGCAGGCGCCCTCGACCTGCGCACCGCCGCCCGGGTGGTCGCCGAACGCAGCCGTGCGCAGGCCGCCACCCGCGGCCGGGGTCGCATGGCCGCGATCGGCCTGTCCGCGGAAGAAGCGGCCAAGGAACTCGCCCCCTATGCCGGCAGCCTGGAGATCGCCGCCGTCAACGGCGACCACGACGTCACCGTCTGCGGTCCCGAGGACGATCTCCGCGCGTTGGGCCGTGACCTGGACATGCGCGCGGTCTTCTTCCGTATGCTGGAGCTGGACTACGCCTTCCACAGCCGCGCCATGGACCCCGTCCAGGACGATCTGCTCGCCTCCTTGGACGGGCTGCGCCCCGCCGCCACCGGCATCCCGTTCGTCTCGACGGTCACCGGTACCACCTGCCCGGGCGAGGACCTCGAAGCCCGCTACTGGTGGCGCAACGTCCGCGAACCCGTCCTGTTCGGACCGGCGCTGCACACCCTGCTGGACGACGGCTACGACACCTTCGTCGACATCGGCCCCCACCCGGTCCTGCGGCCCTACCTCCGCAAGGCCACCAAGGACCTGGAACGGCCGGTACTGGCCATGGGCACCTGCGCCCGGGCGGTGCCCGGGCCCGCCGCCGTCGACACCGCGGCTGCACAGATGCTTGCCGCCGGCGCCCGCGTCCACTGGGATGCCTTCTTTCCCCGGCCGGGCCGCACAGTGGACCTGCCCGCCTACCCCTGGCAGCGCGAACGGCACTGGCGCGGCGACCCCCAGTGGTGGCTGCGCGTCACCGGTGAGACCACTCCCGTCCAGCACCCGTTGCTGGGGGCACGCGTCTCCGTCCAGCACCCCGCCTGGTCCAATTTGGTGGAGCCCACCCGATTGCCCTGGCTGACCGACCACCAGGTGGGCGGGGCCGTCGTCATGCCCGCCGCCGCCTACCTGGAAATGGCGCTCGCCGCCGGCCGGCTCGTCCACGACGCCCCCGTCGAGGTCAACCACCTCCTCATCACCCGCGCCCTCGACCTGCCCTGGGACGACGACACCACCGACGTCCGCGTGCAGGTCTCCCTCCACGAACCCGACCAGGCCCTGGAGATCGCCGCCCGCACCGGCGACGACCTGCCCTGGCAGCCGTACGCACGAGCCCGGGTGAGGCGTCTGCTGGCCACCGCACCGGCGTCCATCGACCCCACCGCCCTGCGCGCGCGTCTGCACACCCGGCTGGACGCCGCCGAGCACTACGCCCGCGCCCGCCGCGCCGGTCTCGCCTACGGCCCCGCCTTCCAGGTCCTCACCGACCTTCGCCTGGGACAAGGCGAAGTCCTCGCCTCCTACACCCTGACCGAACCCGCCGACGACTACCACGTCCACCCCGCGCTGCTCGACGGAGCCCTGCAGGCGGGTGGCTGCCTGACCACCGTCGACGGCGAGTACCTGCCGTTCCTGCCGGTCGCCGCCGAAGCACTGCGCCTGTGGCACACCCCACCGCAGACCGGCCTCATCCACGTACGCCTGCGCGAGAGCAGCCCCCAGGAACTGTGCTGGGACATCACCCTGTCCGACACCGAAGGCCAGGTCTGCCTCGAACTCACCGGCTGCCGGCTGCGCCGCATGGGTAACACTCCCACCGAACCCGTGCAGCACCTCGTCAACGTGCTGCGCGCCGCCCCCAGCGCCACCGAGCCGGCACGGCCCGTGCCCCTGCCCTCGCCGACCGCCTTGGCCCAGGCATGTCTGCCCCACCGCGACCGGCTGGAGAACGCCTGGCGCGCAGAGGGCCACGGGATCGGACTGCAACGCCTCCGTGAGTGCTGCTCCCGCCTGACCGCCGACGCGTTCGCCCAGCTGCTGCCGCCGGGACAAGCCGAGTTCGACACCAGTGACCTGGTGGCGGGCGGCATGCAGCCCCAGCACGCCCGGCTGGCCGAGCTGCTCGCCCACGCCACTCGCGGCCTGGTGCGCCAGACCCGGCCGCCCCAGGCAGACCGCCCCGCCCGCTGGCACCTCCCCGAGACGGACGGCCCCCCGCCGCTGGAACTGTTCCAGCAGCTCGTGCGAGATTTCCCCCACCAAGCGGTTGAAATCTCCCTGTTCGGCCGATGCTGCCGGCACCTGGCCGACGTCCTGCGCGGCAAGCGCGATCCGCTGACGCTGCTCTTCGACGAACCAGATCGCCATCTGATCGAGTACTTCTACAGCGACGCGGTACAGCCCCGCTTCCACAATCAACTCTTGCGCACCCTGGTGCGGGAACAGATCCGCACCTGGCCGGCCGATCGGCCGCTGCGGATCCTGGAGGTCGGTGCCGGCACCGGCAGCAGCACGGCCCTGCTGCTGCCCCACCTCCCGGCCGAAAGGACCGCCTACACCTTCACCGACCTGTCGGCCGGGTTCTTCCCCCACGCCAAGGCCCGCTTCGCCGACTTCGACTTCGTCGACTACCGGACCCTCGACCTCAACCAGGACCCCGCCGAGCAGGGCTTCACCGAGGCGTCCTTCGACGTGGTGATCGCCACCAACGTCCTGCACGCCACCCGGGACCTGCGCGCGACCCTCGCCCGCATCACCCACCTCCTCGCCGACGGCGGGCAACTCCTCGCCCACGAGACCCATGAGCCCGGCTTGTTGGCACCCTGCTTCGGAACCCTCGCCGGCTTCTGGGACTTCACCGACACCTCGCTCCGGCAGGACTCCCCCCTGCTGTCCGCAGACGCCTGGCAACCGCTGCTGCGGGAGTGCGGATTCGACGAGGTCGCCCAGCTCGGACACGACGCGCCCCTGCCCGGTCTCGAGTACTCCGTGCTCTGCGCCCGCCGCACCGAACGGGCCGCCACCGCCGACCCCATCCCCGGTGAGCTGCCCGCCGCCCAGGACACCCGCTGGCTGCTCGCCGGCGAGAGCCCGGACAGCAACCTGATCCGCACCCTCGCCGACGCCCTCACCGGCACGGGCGCCGACGTCCACCTCGCCGGCCTGGACGACGCCCCCCAGCACTGGGGCCGGCTCGCGCGCGCCCAGCAACCGCCCCACACCGTCCTGGTCTTCGACGCCGGGCACCCCGCCGCCGACCCTTCCGAGGCATCCGAACAAGCCGTCACCCGTCTCGGCGCGCTACGGACCCTCGCCGGCACCGCCTCGCACCTGCCAGCTGGATCAACCACCAACCTGTGGATCATCACCCGCCCCAGCGGCATCCACTCCGCTCCCGAACAACCCCAGGTTCCCCAGGACGCAGTGCTGTGGGGCGCCACCCGCTCCCTTGCCAACGAGATCCCCCACCTCACCATCCGGCGCATCTCCCTGGACGCCGGACTCCGCCCCGCGGACGACGCCCGGCGCCTCGCGGCCGAACTGCTCCACCCCACCGACGAGGACGAGGTCGTCCTCACCCGTGGCGGACGCTTCCTCCCTCGCACCGTCGCCCTGCCCACGGTCACCGACACCCACGACGCCCCCGCACCCGTGCCCTTCACCCTGCGCCTTCACGACGCCGGCCTGCAGCCCCGGCTCACCTGGGCACCCGACCGCCCGCAGCGGCCCGCCGACGACGAGGTCACCATCGCCGTCGAAGCGGCAGCGCTCAACTACCGCGACGTCATGCTGGCCGTAGGCCTCCTGCCGCCCGGAGCGGAAACACCGATGCCAGAGGGCCCAGCCCTGGGCCTCGAATGCGCCGGCACGGTCACCGCCGTCGGCAGCTCGGTCACCCACCTCGCACCGGGCGACCGCGTCTACGCGCTCGCACCCCGCAGCCTCAGTTCCCAGGTGACCGTCAACGCCCGCCTCGTCGGCCCCGTCCCCGACGGGATGACGTTCGCCGAAGCCGCCACCCTGCCCGTCGTGTACTTCACCGTCCACCACGCCCTCGAACGCCTCGCCCACCTCCAGCCAGACGAGACCGTCCTCATCCACGGCGCAGCCGGCGGCATCGGGCTGGCCGCCCTCCAACTCGCCCGGGCACGAGGCGCCACGGTCATCGCCACCGCCGGCACCCCCGCCAAGCGCGACCTGCTGCGCATGCTCGGCGTCCCCCACGTCCTAGACTCCCGCACCCTGGACTTTGCTGCACAGGTCCGTGACCTCACCAGCGGCCGAGGCGTCGACGTCGTCCTCAACTCACTCGCAGGCGAGGCCATCAGCCGCAGTCTGGAACTGCTGCGGCCCGGCGGTCGCTTCCTGGAACTGGGCAAGCGCGACATCTACGCTTCCACCCCCCTGGGACTAAGGCCCTTCGGCAACAACATCGCCTTCTTCGGCGTCGACGCCCACCAGCTCATCTCCAGCCGCCTGCCCCAGGCCGGCATCTGTTTCGACGAGATGGCACAACGGATCACTGACGGCACCTACGGACCACTGCTGCACCTGCCCTACCCCGCCGCCCGGATCGGCGAAGCCCTGCGCGCCCTGCAACGCTCCCGCCACCTCGGCAAGGTCGTCATCACCTTCGAGGAGACGCCGCCCCTCGACAGGCCCCACCCGCCCCTGCGGCTGTCCCCGGACGCCACCTACCTGATCACCGGCGGACTCAGCGGCCTCGGAGCCGCCCTCGCACACCGCCTCGTCGACCACGGCGCCCGCCACCTCGCCCTCCTGGGCCGCAGGGGCGCCGACACCCCCGGCGCCGACGACCTCATCCAAGCCTTGGCCGATCACGGCGCCCAAGCAACCGCCCACACGGCCGACGTCACCCGCGAGGAGGACCTACGCCGGGCGCTGGACGCCATCGACACCGGACCCCACCCGCTGCGCGGAGTGATCCACGCCGCGATGGCCCTGGACGACGCACCGCTCGCCGAACTCACCGACGAACGCCTCCGCACCGCCCTGGAACCCAAAATGCTCGGTGCAGCACACCTGGACGCCCTCACACGCGACCGCGACCTCGACCTCTTCGCCACCTGCTCCTCGGTCACCACCTGGTTCGGCAACGCCTACCAGGCCAACTACACCGCCGCCAACGGCTACCTCGAAGCGCTCACCCGCAACCGGCGCGCCACCGGGCTGCCCGGCACGACCATGGCCTGGGGCGCCATCGGCGACACCGGCTACGCCGCCCGCCACGGCATCACCGACATGCTCACCCGCCTCGGCCTGGACAACCTCACCCCCCGCGAAGCCTGCACCGCCCTCGAGGACGCCATCGCCCGGGACACCGACGTCAGCGCCGCCGCCCGGATCGACTGGGCCCGCATCCGCAGCATGATGCCGGCCGTACAGACGCCCCGGCTAGCCGGTCTCATCCCCGCCCACACCCCCCAAGACGACGGCCCCGACCACCTGCGCCACCGTCTCGCCACCGCCACCCCCGACGAAGCCGTCACCCTGGCAGCCGACGCCATCACCCAGGTCCTCGCCGACATCCTGCAGACCGACCCCGCCCGACTCGACCGCGACCGCCGGCTGGACCAGCTCGGCCTGGACTCCCTCATGGCCGTCGAGGCCGTCATCGCCGCCCGCCGCCGACTGGGCTGCGAACTGCCGACGCTGGAGTTCCTCAACGCCCAAGGCATCACCGACCTCGCCAGGCGCGCGCTGATCCGCCTCGGCTACCAAGCCCCCAACCAGACCCCGCCCACCCACTGATCCCGCCGACGTCCCCACTTATCCCCGCACCGTGGAGGAGCCACTCGTGATGTGCGAGCAGTCCCAGCACCCAGACCGCGCGCACACCCCCGGCCCCCTCGCCGCGCTCGCCCGTTGGACCGTGCGCCGCAACCGGCTGGTCCTGGCCGCCGCCGCACTGTTCGTTGCCATCGCAGGCTTCCTGTCCAGCGACGTTTCCGCGCACCTCGGTGCCGGTGGCTGGATCGCGGAGGACACCCCGTCGGCCCGTGTACGCAGCATGCTCGGCGAGGCACCCCACGGCGGCATGCCGCCCCTTCTGTTCCTCGCCCGCACCACCAACTCCGTCGACGACGCCCCGGCGCGCGCCGCCGGCATCCGGCTCGTCGAGGACCTGCGGCACGAAGCGGGCGTCACCGCCGTCGACTCCTACTGGACGGGCCCACTCAGCCCGGCCACCGAGGTCCTGCCCGCACCTCCGCCCGACCCGCTGCTGCGTTCCACCGACGGCCGTACGGCCCTCGTCGCCCTGTGGTTCGAGGCGGACGAACGCACCCAGCTCGACGTCGCGGAACGTGTGCTCGCCCGGGCCACCGAGCGCGACGGCCCGTTGGAGACCCGGGCCGCGGGCCAGGCCGCCGTCACGCGCGCGCTGCAACTCCACAGTGAGCAAGACCTGCTGCGCACAGAGCTGCTGGCCATGCCCGCCACCCTCGTACTGCTCCTCCTCGTGTTCGGCAGCGTCCCCGCAGCGCTTCTGCCGCTGGCCGTCGGTGCCGTCGCGGTGACCGGCACCACCGCGATCCTGCGCGCCATCACCACCGTCACCCCCGTGTCCGCCTTCGCCCTCAGCCTCACCACGGCCGTCGGCCTCGCCCTGGCCGTCGACTACAGCCTGTTCATCGTCGCCCGGTACCGCGAGGAAAGAGCCTCCGGCCTGTCACACGATCGGGCCCTCATCCATGCCATTCGCACAGCCGGTCGGACCGTCGCCGTCTCGGCAGGCATCGTCGCCGCCGCGCTGCTGGGACTCCTCCTCTTCCCGCTCACCCTCATGCGCTCTCTGGCCATCGCAGGCATCAGCGTCGTCCTTCTGGCAGCGGTGGCGTCCCTGCTGATCATCCCGGCCGCCCTCGCCTGCTTCGGCGAGCGCCTGGCGAGCCGTGACGTCCTCGCCCGCTGGCGCCGCGCCGCCCGAAGCGCAGGCCGATGGCGCGCACTGGCCACCGTCGTCATGCGCCGCCCCCTCGCTGTCTTCACCCTCACCAGCGCACTGCTGCTCCTGCTCGCGCTGCCCTTCCGAGACGTCGCCTTCAGCCTCAGCGACGAGCGGGCCCTTCCCCCGCACTCGCCGGTGGTCAGGGCCATGCACGACCTGCGCACCGACTTCCCGCAAGTGGGGACGGGGGTCGATGTCGTCCTGCCCGACTGGCACCCGACGGGCCGTGACGGCGCAGCCCGTCTCGACGCCTACGCCCGCCAGCTCTCCGGTCTTCCAGGGGTGCAGGGGCTGCGCACCGCCACGGGTACCTACCTGAACGGGGAACCCCTCGGCCCGGTCTGCGTACGCTCTTCCGACCCGGCCCCCAAGGGCCCGTGCACAGGGCTGCGGCAGTTCACCTTTCCCAGCGGCACGTGGCTGGCCATCAGCTCCAAACCCCGGCCCTACAGTCCCCAGGGCATCGACCTGCTGCAGAGCATCCGCGCCCAACCAGGCCCCGCACCCGCCATCACCGGCGGAGTCACCGCCGAATTCCTCGACACCCGCACTGTGGTCTTCCAACGGCTGCCGGGCGGGCTCGCCGCCGTCGCCCTCGCGACACTGGCCCTGTTGCTCGTCTTCACCCGCAGCCTGTTCCTGCCCGTGAAGGCACTGCTGATCAACCTCCTCAGCCTGACGGCGACCTTCGGTGCGATGATCTTCATCTTCCAGCAAGGACATCTGCGCTGGCTGGTCGGTGACTTCACTGTCACGGGGACCACCGACCTCATGCTGCCGTTGATCGCGTTCTTCCTCGCCTTCGGTCTGTCGATGGACTACGAGATCCTGCTCCTCGCTCGCATCACCGAGGCCTACCACCGCACTCGCGACACGACTCGTGCGACAGCCGAGGGACTCCAGGCCGCCGCGCCCCTCTTCACCGCTTCCGCCGCCGTGGTCCTCGTCGTCCTCCTGGCGCTCGCGGTGACGGAGGTGGCCATGATGAAGGGCATCGCTGTCACGGTCGCCTTGTCCGTCATCCTGGACGCTGTGGTGATCCGCCCGCTCCTCGTACCGGCTGTGATGAAGTTGGCCGGTGCTGCCAACTGGTGGCTCCCTGCCCCCCTGCGACTTCGCCTGCCACACCCTCCGGACTTGTCATCACCCCGGCATCCCGCCACCTCGGTGACCGCAGCCGACACCTCCGCGTCGACATGAGGGCCTGGAGCACGCCGTCGGCTGCGACGAACCCGGCGGTGGTCTCGGTGTCGCCGGTCTGGACCGCGCGGAGGTGGTGGAAGGTGCTGATCACCGCCTGACATCGTTGTGACCCGTGTTCAGCTGCGCTGACCGGTGCAGTGGTAGCCGGTTCATTCCTTGGTGTCCCGGGTGGTGAGGTGACGGAAGGCGCAGGTCGTCGATGACGATCCAAAAATGCGACTTTACAGCCAAAGATCAATGGTTCCGTCGATTTACAGACATTGGATCAATGCGCAGAGTATGCAGTGTGTCGCGCTTCCCTATGTTGAGGGTTGTCGAGTGGAGACTCTCTCCACCCGCACAAACAAAGGACGTACACCATGCGCGCCATGCGCACCGCGGCCACTGCCCGGACTCTCCTGATCGCGGCGATCGCCGTGGCCGGCCTGACCGCCACTCCCGCCCTCGCCTCCGCCCAGCCCGGCACGGGCAGCGCCCGGATTCTCAACGCCGTCGGGGCACCCGGCAGCAACGGCGCCAACGGGGTCGGGATCCTCGGCGGTGTCGGCGGCCTCGGTGGCACGGGCGGCGCCGCGGGTGCCCACGGCAACGGAGGCACCGGAGGCGCTGGTGGCAACGCCACCGGCATCGCCAGCGTCGGCGGGTCCGGGGGCGCCGGGGGCGCCGGGGGCGCCAACGGCAACGGCGGCAACGGCGGCTACGGCGGAGCGGCCAAGCTCGGCGGCACCGGTGGCAAGGGCGGCGTGGGCGGCGTCGGCGATGCCGGCGCCGGTATCGCCGGTGGCAAGGGCGGCAACGGCGGCGCCTCCATCGTCGGTGGCGGCCACACGGGCGGCACGGGCGGCGCCGGCGGCGCGGCCAGCCCGGTATGCCCCGGCAAGCCCGGAGGCAACGGCACCGCCGCCACGATGTTCGCGGACGGCACCACCGGCGCCACCGGCGCTGCCGGGAAGACCACGCTCCCCTGCTGAACACCTCCGGTGAGCGGGGCGCCGCGCCAGCACAGAAGCACCGGCCCGGGACGGCACACCACCCGGCCACGAGCGGACCAGGTCAACGGTGTGTTTGTCGGCGCCCCGCGGCAGCAGCCGGCCCCACTCCCAGTACCGGCGCAGCTTGTGCACCAGGTCGTGGGCGTCCTCGGTACGGCGGTCGATCTCCAGCAGCAGCACCGGCACCCCGGCCTCCGGCGCCCGCACCAACAGGTCCGCCCGCTGCACATAGCCGCCTGCGAGCCGGTGGCCGATCTCGGTCTGGGAGCCGATCCGGTGCCCGATCCCGGCACGGTGGAGTCCGGCGGCCGTCGAGGTGACCGCCGCGGCGTGGTCGTCGTAGCCGGCACCGAGCAGCTCCCGGGTGACCGGGTCGTACCTCTCCTCGCGCAGCGCCGAGACTCGTATGCCCTTCGGCTCCAGCAGCTTCTTTGCCTCGCCGTGTCCTCGCCGGGTCAGCACCCACACCTGCCGCTGGTCTTCCCGTACCAATTCGATTCTCACCAGGTGGTGGTCCTGAAGATCCAGGAGGTTGTCCCGCGTGAGCTTGTCGTGCTGGTTGTCCGGACGGGTCAACTTCCACAACTGATCGGGCGTCGCCCTCTGGAAAATCCCCAGCGCTTGCAGCAGCTCCCGGCGGCGAGGCTCGGTCGAGTTCTTCCTATGAGTAGGACGCCTTTGGACATGAGGGTTGTCGGCGCTCCGAGGCCCCCTCGCCCGCCGGGCCTGACCTGTGGGGACGCCCGGACCCTGACGACGGGCACGGAGGGGGTGATGGAGGGGTCCACGGAGGGGGCCTCTCCGGTCCGGTCAAGGGGCTGCTCGGGCTCGTCTGCGGTGCTCGCCACAGGGTGCTCCTGAAAGGTGGGGCGGGCCAATCACGCCGTTCACCTTCTACAGGTCCGGCTCTCCGTTCTCGTGTGACGCCGGTCTTGAAGAACCCCTCCGTCGTGACCGCCTCGTGATCAGCCGGGAGGGGGGAGAGTTCTCGCGCGCGGGACACCGTGGTGGAATGCGGTGGCGGGTACGGGTTTCGCCGGCATTGCCAGTGCGACTCGTTCGGCGCCTGTCAGCGGCCAGTCAGGGCCCGCGTCTGGCCGCGGCGATCAGGGGTGGTTCGTCGCTTCGAGGTACGACTTGATGGCGTCGGTGATGAGCAGGCGGGTGCTGTCAGGGGCGAGGGCCTGGGCCTGGAGATGGGTGTACATCACGCTGTAGTGCTGCACGTCGGACGGCTTCTCCAGGTAGAGGTCGCTGGTGAACCGTTCCAGGTACACCACCCCTGCCTGGGGGCTGTCGGCGAACCGCAGGATGGAGAACTGTCCTGACAGGCCCGGGTGGGCTCCCACGTGGTGGGGGATGACCTGCACGGTGATGTGCGGCTCGGTGCTGAGTGCGTGCAGGTGTTCCAGTTGTTCGCGCATGATGTCTCGGCTGCCGACGACGCGGCGCAGGGCCGATTCGTCCAGGACGACCCACAGTCGCAGCGGGCGGGCTGGGTCGTAGATGCGGTGCTGGCGGCGCAGCCGCACCCGAAGGCGCATGGCGGCCTGCTCGGCAGTGACCAGGGGAATCGTTTCCCCGATGACCGCATCGGCGTAGGCCGGGGTCTGCAAAAGGGCGGGGATCACCATGGGCTCATAGGAGTGGACCGAAGCGGCGTCCGTTTCCAGGCCGATGTAGACGCTTTGGGGGATGTCGCCGTAGGCATGCCACCAGCCCTGCTGCCCGGATTCCCTGGCCATCTCCATCAGGGAGTCGACGACCTGCCGGTCCGTCACCCCATAGAGCGCGCACAGGTCGCGCACATCGCGGGGACTGGTCGCGCGGCGGCCGGTCTCCATGTGACTGATCTTGGGCTGGGAGACCCTCAGCCGCTCGGCCACTTCGGTGCTCTTCAGCCCACTGGCCTGGCGGAGCCGGCGCAGCTCAGCGCCCAGGCGGCGTCTCCTGACGGTGGGATTGCTGCTCGCCGCCACGGGCGGGGTACCTCCGACTCCACGTCATCGTCGTCCTGATCCGCAGACTGCCACAGGACAAGCCTGTTGATCATGCGCCATACCCCCGCGCGCGGCGCAAACCGGACTGGGCAGTGACGTTGTCATGCGCCCCTACGGGCCGCCGCCCGCAAGGGGCCTGTCCTCGATGACGGCATCCTGGCCGACACCGCTTAAGCCGTCTGAACAGCAAAGGCCCGGCAGCTGTGATGACAGTCAGCCAGTGACCACCGTGTGGTGGCCACCGGCCGATGCGAGTCAGCGGCGGGGCTGATGCGAAGGTGTCGCCCTGCGCGGGATCCGGCGATTCGGTTCGTTACTGGACCGCTGTGATCTTGGCGAGCGGCTTTCTGTCGGTCCAGCAGGGTGAGTCGTACCTGAGGAAGCCGGTGCCGCCGGCACCGCCGTCGCAGTAGGCCGAGGGGACCGAGGAGTCGAGGAATGCCGCGTCCGGGTCGACGTCGGTGCCCTGGTACGGCGCCCCGGGGAAGGTCCGCGCTCCGACGTTCAGGCTGTCGTAGGGGCAGCCGGTCGGGGTGCTGTAGCACGGTGCACCAGTGCCGATGGGGTTCGCCCCGGCGTTCGTCGTGTTGAACGCCACCGTCCAGATGACCCTGTCGGGCAGGGTGGTACCCCTGGGGAAGTCGAACTTCAGCCGGAAGGCGAAGCCGTTGTAGCAGGTGCTGTTGGTGGTGTCGAACCACCTGCCGCCTGTGCAGTTGGTGTTGTCGGCCGACGGGCGGAACGGGATGCTGCTGTTCTCGGTCCTGGAGGCCAGCAGGGCGCCCGGCGCCGGAGTGGTTCCAGAGTCGTCCACCGCGTAGATGTTCATCGTGATGGGGTGGGTGAACGTGGCGCCCGGAGTGGTCGTGCAGGTGGTCATGCTGCCGCTCTCGCATGCCCAGCTCGACATCACGACTTCCATGGAAGCCAGCTCGCGTTCGGTGCCGCCGAACTGCACGTCATCACCGAACTCGCTCGTACGCTGTGCCTGATAAGCCATGGACGACACATTCCCGGGCAGCACGTCCGGAATCGAATTGTAGATCGGCACGGCCGTCGGCGTGGGAGTTGGCGTGGGTGTCGGAGTTGGCGTGGGTGTCGGGCCGGGCGTGTTTGTCGAGGTCTGGTGGCAGTCGTTTTTCTGGTTGCCCTTGACCGTGTTGGCGTTACCGACCTGCCCGGAAACACAGTACTGAGGGGAAAGAATGGGGCCCAGGAGCCCCTCGTTTGTCGAGGTCTGGTGGCAGTCGTTCTCCTGGTTGCCCTTGACCCTGTTGGCGGCACCGACCTGCCCAGAAACACAGTACTGAGGGGAAAGGATGCCTCCCAGGAGCCCCTCGATGGGGTCCGGGTCTTGCGCCACGGCGGCTCCGGCCCCGGCGAACACGACCACTGTCGAGGTGAGCAAGGCAGCGGTATGACTTGCTCTTTTCGCCATTCCAGCACGCCGGTATCTATCAAAAACTGCGAGCACTTGCCCTCCTGAGGGAGATCCTCTGACCGGTCGGAGCGGATGCTACTGCCGGTCCAGAGGAAACCATCCAATCAACTCACCACTCGTCGACAGCTTCACTACGACAGGCGGATGAATGTCGCACCAAGGAAAACACAAAGACGCTGTCGCTTTGGAAGCCGAGATTTCCTGATTACCGGAACGGATACTGAGCGCGGTCACCGGAACCATGACCGATGCAGCACTCGCCTTGACGCCGGGGAAGAACCGAGGGCCGCAGGACAACGCACCTCACCGAGCGTTGTCTCATGGCGGGAGCGTTCAACCGTCGGTTGCCGCCATGAGGTTCAGAAACAGGCACTCACCTTGTTCTTTATCTTCCGTCCGCGTCATAGGGCGGGGACGGACGGTTCCAGACGGCGTCTGACCGGCTGACAACCTTTCGACGCTCGCGGGCGCTTCGGGGTGACATGGCCTGCATCACGGGGGCGGTCTTCGCCGAGGACATCGTCGCCAACTACCAGCGGTTCCTGAATCACCGCCGATCGCTCCGACCGGACCCCACGGGGGCGAGCGTCGCATGATCCGCCGTCGGCAGTTGTACTGGAACGGGCGTCCGGCCCGGGTGCTCGTAGCGACCTTCGACGTGCGCAACCAGGGTGGGCAGCAGCGGCTTAACGGGCCTGCTCAAGAAGGCCCGCGCGGTCGAGCTCGGAGCGATCTTCGAGCACGAGGGACACCCTTACCGGCGCACGGACAGCGCCCCCTTGAGCTCCTGCGGCCGGATCGGGCAGGGCACGACCCACTGAGCCCACTGCTCGGGCTCGTCGATCCGCCTTGAAGTCGTCCGGGTCATAACCGGGCGCAATGCTGGGCTGGACGCGGGGCCGGTGGCCACATGTTCGCCCGCAGCTGCGAGGATCTCGCCGAGACCCACCGGCTCTGCCTGCGGGTCATCCGGCCGTCGATCTCCGGCTTCCGCGCGAACAAGTTCCGGGACTACCCGCAGAGATTCCGCGAACTCCAGCCCGATCCGCTGCTGGAGAATGGCGGACCCGGATGCGGTCGGACATCCGCTGGTGGATCTCCCGCTTGCGCTTGGCGAACTCAAGCGGTGGGACCGCGACGAGCGTTGGACCCGCGCGGACGACTCCGGCATCCTTCTGGCCGTCCGCGCCCTCTATCTCGACCTGCACAGCTGGGCTGGGCAAGTTCCGCTACGTCGTCGAGCAGACCTTCGCGCTGCTGCACCAGTTCAAGCGCCTGGCCGTGCGCTGGGAACGACGCCTCGAACTCCACGACGCCATCCTCTCGCTGGCCTGCAGTCCCATCTGCTGGAGGTGCCTCAAGAAGGCCGGATCGTGATCGCGGTGCAAGCACCAGGTGTGTCCCCGTTGTTTTCACGTGGAGGGACGGATGACGGGCCGGCGACGAGTAGCCGGTCCGTGGGGAGTGCCGAAAGGCCTGTGGGCCACCGGGCGTCCCCGGTGGCCCACAGGTGGTGGTGCCCGACGCCCTGGCTGGGCGCCGGTCTCAGCTCACTGTTCGTGCGCGAATCAGTGGTCGTTGACGAACTTGACCGTCCGCGAGCCGTTGAGGGAACCGCCGCTCGTGTAGCTCTTGAGCTCGACGGTGACGGTGACGCCCTCGGGGATGTTGCGCTTGACGGGGTAGCCCTTGCCGCTGGCGGACGAGTACGCGCAGTTGTTGGCGTCGTCGCCGTCCGTCAGGGTGAACCGCGACGAGCCGCTCCAGCTGACGACAGCCTTGACGTACCCGCCCCGCTTCACGTCGCAGAGGATCATCTCGTCATTGTGCTCGATGGCGCGGAAATCGCCGTGCTTGGTGCCGCCGTTCGTGTACAGGTAGGCGGTGTGCGTGGTCGCGGCGGAGGCGGACGTGGCTGCGCCCAGGCCGATCGCGCCGGCGGCGGCGACGGTGCCTAGGGTGGTGAGGATGCGGCGGAGGTTCATGTGTGTCCCCGTTGTCTCGGAGCGATTGATGATTGATCGACGCCCAGGGTCGGTCGGTGAGACGGTCCGCGGCCAGTTGAGACGGCCAGTGGCGGATCATGATCGAAAGCTTGCTCGAACCGCAATTCTGGATCAAGTCCGGTGTCCGAATCGTTCACCGTGCCGCGCCGATCGCTACGGGTTGCACACAGGCCTGAGACGGCGGCGTGACATATGCCCGCGTACGCCGCCGCGAGCGCCCTGGAAGGTCCGGCGAGACGCACCCAACTCACGTATTCAGCCTGCGAGCTGACCCCAGATCATCACACCGGTCACGTCCGACCAGCCCCAGCGACCAAGATCTCGTTACGAGCTCTGCGTGCGCGGAGTCGCGTTCGGGGACGGCCGCCGTCCGGTCAGCCAGTCATTGAAGGACGCCCAGGAGATGCAAGCCTCCCCGCGAGTCGAGCCGGTACGAGCGGGCCCGGGTCCCCAGCCTCGCCGTGCAGAACGCGATCCGCGCCGCCCGGCCCCCGCCCGCTGCCGCACAGGCCCCACCCTGACTGGCGATCTTCTGCAGGGCACGGTCCAGGCGTGGCGCTTGGGCGGCGAGCAATCCGATCAGCTCGTCGCGCCAGCGGCGGACGGTCGACTCGGAGACGTTGTTGCCACCAGCGATGTCGGCCAGGCGCAGGTCATGCCGCAGCACGGCCAGGACGATCACCGCGATCTTCCCCGGAGGCAGGCTTCGCCACCGGGACCGTATCGCCTTCAGGTGGCGCCGCAGCAGACCGGCGAGGTGGCTGACCGTGCTCGTGGACAGCGGCAGACGGCACTGGTAGACAAGCGGGCAGGTGTCTTCGGCGCGTTCTTTGGTTTTGGTCACATAAATCCAACATCCGCCAGGGGCCGTGGTTACGCCTGCATCGCGCGTCTCCGGGGGCTCTGTTCACTCCGTTTCGACAGCACTCGGGCTCGAGGGGTTACTGGATGCTCCAGCGGTGCGGATGCTCGGGATTGTTGGGACAGGCGAATACGTTGAGCTCACCCCAGCGGCCCACAGTGACCTCCGTGGGGGTGGCACAACGGTGAGTGGGCTGGTTCCGGTCCTCCAGCGGTTTCCAGCTGCCGCCGTCCCATTCCGAGCTGTCGATGGCCAGCAGCAGGTGCATCGGTGTCGTGCAGGTCAGACAATCCATGGGATACGGGTCGGTCGCGTGCCAGGAGGCGAAGCCGCCCACGCGCCAGCCTGGCGGGATGGACAGGTCGTACTGGTAGCCGAGCGGCTCTGTCGTGCTTTCGTCCGCCGACTGCTCAGCTTCCTCTTCAAGGGCTTCCTCCCAAGCGTCGATCCGGGCACACAGGTTCTCCGGCAGAAGGCCGGCAAACGGGTAGGTGACCACCTGCTCCGGGTGCAGCACACAGGGCTCGGGCACGAAGCCATCGGACCCGACGACCAGCGGCTGCGGCTGCACGGTCAGCACCTCGCCGACCTCCCACGACCGCCGCCAGCGCAGGTGCAGCTCCAGGTCGTACCGGCCCGGGCCGTGCGCGTTGAAGGGACACCAGAACACTTGAAGTAGATCGCAGTCGCCCGGCCCTGCCGGCAGGTCTGGCACATCCCGCCGGTACAGCTGCGCGAGGCCGATCATCGGCAGCGGGTCGGTCTCGGACGCCCCGGGGATCCGGTGCTCCCGGTGCAGCTCGCCCAAGAGCTTCCGTTCCTCATCCGTCGGGCCGGGAGACTGCTCGCGGGCCCATGCGGAAGCCAGAACCTGCCGATAGCGGCGGATGTCAGCCGGGCGCCGCCCAGGCCCACGCCCATGGGCCTCGCGGCACACCGGCCACAGCTCGTCCGCCGGCCACAGCATAGGACCGCCCACGGAACTGGCTGAAAGGTCTGGTCTGCCCGGCCGTGGATGGAGCCGAGTCGTCGTCCCTCGAAAGGCGGCCAGTTCCGGGAAGAGCGCCTCGACGTCGAGAGGGCGCGCGGGCGTGGTCCTCGTCATGGACGCGACCTTAAGGGTTGTCCCGGAATTTGGCGCCGGGCCGAGGCGCGACTCACCGCATCAGCCGCCTCGTCCGAGCCACGCAAACCCTGTTGACCTGCGACCACTCAGGGCGAAAGAGGTTCGTTGGACCGCTCCTGGCGGCGGCCAACCACACCCGCGAGCACGAGGGCGGCAAAGAGGGTGCCCGCAGCCACGTAGCCCGCGAGGGTGTCGGTGGTGACCAGTACGAGCAGGACCGGGATCAGCGTCATGCCCCCGGTCCGGGACGTGGCGAAGGCGTCCAGGCGGAGGACGAGGCGCAGGAATCGTGAAGGTGCGGCGTCGGTCATGGGTTCTCCCTATCACACCGAAGATCGCCCGCCGAGACGTTCCACATGGCTCCGGTGTGGGCAAGACGCGGGGGAGTGTCGAGCACGCCTTCGCCTGCCTCCATCAGTTCAAACGGCTACGGATCCGCTACGAGATACGTGCCGGTCTTCATCTCGGCCTGCTTCAACTCGCCTGAAGCATCGTCTGCTTGAGACGACCCCGAACTTCATTCTGAAACGATCAGTTAGACCGTCTCTGTTGGATCTTGCCTATTCGGTGGCGTCCCACTCTGCGACCCAGGTCAGCTGCCCGTCGCTCAGAGGGGGGACGAACCCTGCCGGGAACATCAGCATCTTCGGCTGCGGCCACATGTTCTCCGGCCCGTGCTCGTCGCAGTGCAGAGCAATGAGATGCGGTCCTTCCCCGCAGGACTCGTGCCAGTAAGGGCGGTCATGCATCTGGCAGAAGTACCCGAACCTCCAGCAGTCATCTTCTTCGGTCGGCTCGTAGAAGCTGGGATCGCGAACGATCGTGGTTACCGGCTCCTGCCGGTTGAACCGGGGGATGGGCCGGGGGTCACACCACAACAGTCGGGGAGGTATCACGAGCCCATCCTGACCCAAGGTCGACCTGTTCGGACCATTGGGTCGTTGGCCAGGCTGAATCCCACCTCGCAGGCATCCTCATCCGGGCCGCGCGTTGATGAGGCGGGTGGTGCCGCCGACGGTGGTGATACGTCCGCAGGGTGGCGGCGACGTCGAGCGGGTGACCGTGAAGCCCTGGCCGCGATCACCTTTGTGGCGACCTCGGGCTGAACGTGGCGGTAGCTGCCGCCGGTGTTCGGTCCCGCCTGGCCCACGGTCTACCGCAGGTTCGCCCAGTGGAGCCGGGACCGGGTCTGGGCGAAGCTCTACCGCGTGATCCTCGACGGACCCGGAGTGTGGGGCGAGCTTGACTGGTCGCGGTGCGCGATCGACTTGGTCAGCCTGCGGGCCGCAAAAAGGGGGCCACTGACCGGATTGAATCCGACCGACCGCGGCAAGCTGGGATCGAAGATACACCTGATCTGCGACCGGAACGGACTGCCGCTGTCCCTGGGCATATCTCCGGCGCGAACATGCATGACAGCCAGGGCCTGGAACCACTGGTGCGCGGCATCCCGCCCATCCGATCCCGCCGCGGGCCCAGGCGGCGGAGGCCGGCGAAACTGCACGCGCCAATGGCTCCGACCACGACCACCTGCGCCAATGGCTCCGCGAGCGGTATCCGCCACCGCATCGCACGCAAGAGTGTCG
The DNA here is from genome assembly GCF_040612535.1 of Streptomyces sp. NPDC006368. Lineage (NCBI taxonomy): Bacteria > Bacillati > Actinomycetota > Actinomycetes > Kitasatosporales > Streptomycetaceae > Streptomyces > Streptomyces sp. NPDC006368. The sequence continues at coordinate 28,566 of NZ_JBEXQK010000033.1, read as the reverse complement.
AGTCCTCACAACGGCTGGGCCGGCATCGCTGGGTAGTCGAAAGAACCGTGTCCTGGCTGGCCGGCTGCCGACGGCTCCACCGCCGCTACGAACGCAAGGCCGAATACTTTCTCGCCTTCGTCGGCATAGCCGCAACTCTCATCGGCTACCGCCGACTCACCAACCAAACCAGTGTCCGACCTATTGAGGTGCCGGCCCCCGTCACAGGGAGTCGTCAGGTCCGGCGACGGCTGGGCCGAGCCCCACGGGAAGGTGGCCGGTTGCCAGAGCGACAGCCTCGCCAGCCGTTTCGGCTTCACCGATCACGCCGCCGTCGTGAAGGAACTCCTGAACCCGGTAGGGGCGGCCGTTGTACGCGGGGACGATAGCGATCTCCACCTTGGACGAATGGCCAGTGCTGACGCCCAGCGTCCAGTGAGATGCGGAGAACGTCGCCCGTCAGGACAGCTTCCCGCACACAGCCGTATGGGGTGCCCTGCCCGGCCGTGACCAGGCAGTGTGTGTCCATCCCGAGGGCGACCTCCTGGTCATCGGGCTCCTCTTCTCCCGCCATGAACATCAGGATGAAACCGCTGCCATCAGCACCCTCGGCAAGAACGGCTTCGGTGAAGTAGCCGTCAGGGTCGATCTCGGTCCTGGCGGCGCGGGCGGTGAACCGGTATGTCATGACGGGGTTCTATCAGTGTGCCCAGCCGTGCCGTGAGGAAGGGGCGAGCCCGATGTTCCACCGTCACGCTGAGGTGGTGACCGCGACACCACGTGGGGTATTACGCGGGCGTCCACACGGGCAGCGTGTGGCTGTGCTTTGTTGAACTTGCCGGTCTGTTACCGCAGTTAGCCAACGTGCTGGTGGTTTCAGCCGATGTCTCCGATGCTGTCGTGGCGGTTCGCGCCCGCACGAGGTCCGGTGTTCCAAGGGCATGTACGGGATGCGGCCAGCTCAGCGGGTGGTGCCACAGCCGCTACGTACGGCGCCTCGCCGACGTCTCTCTCGGGGGCCGGCCTGTGCGTATCGACTTGTCCGTACGCCGTTTGTACTGTGAAAACGCGACGTGCCCGAAGGTGACCTTCACAGAGCAGGTGGCGGGGCTGACCGTGCGCTACCAGCGGCGCACACCACAATTGCAGCGCCTGGTGGAGGCGGTCGGTGTGGCGCTGGCGGGCCGGGGCGGTGCTCGGATGCTGCGGATCTTGAGCACCAAGCTCTCGCGGTGCACATCCTGTCTCAGCTGATGCGGGTGCCTCTTCCGCCACTGGAGACACCACGGGTGCTGGGGGTGGATGACTTCGCGCTTTACGGCGACACCTACGGCACCCTCCTGGTCGACGCCACCACCCGGCTCCCGCTCACACTTTGGGAAGGACGCGACGCCGAACAGCTCAGCCGGTGGCTCCGCGAGCACCCTGGTGTCGAGGTCGTCTGCCGCGACGGCTCCCTCACATACCGGCAGGGCACTGCGGCCGGCGCCCCCGATGCCATGCAGGTCAGCGACCGCTTCCATCTCTGGCAGGGCCTCTTCCGCCGCGTCCAGGACCTCGCCTCCACCCACCGCCGCATCGGCCGAGGAAACCGCCGCCGACACCCGGGCCGGGCGCCATGCCCGCAGGCTGTTCGAGGCCGTCAAGGCCCTGACCCGCACCGGCCGGAGCCACAGCTCCGTGGCCCGGGAGCTCGGCCTGGACCGCCGCACGGTCAGCAAGTACGCCCGGGCCCGTACCTGGCAGGAGGTGGGGGGCCGCCCGCCCCGCAAGCCCTCCAGTCTGGATCCCTACCTCGACTATCTGCGACAACGCTGGGAGGAGGGCCAGCACAGCGCGAAGATCCTGCACGAGGAACTCCAGGCCAAGGGCTACCTCGGCCACTATCAGCGCGTGAAGATGGCCGTCGCACCCCTCCGGCGGGGCCTGCCCCTGGACGAGCCGCGCGAGCGGCCGCCTTCTCCGCGTGAAGCCGCCCGCTGGATCACCACCCACCCGAGCCGGCGCAACCTCCGCATCAACGACCGTCTGCCCCGTCTCCTCGACCACTGTCCTGAGCTCAGGCAGACTCACGACCTGGTCCGCCGTTTCGCCACCATGCTCGACAACCGCGACGCGACACCCCTCCAGGGTTGGTTGGACGACCTCGGACACAGCGGACTGACTCCTCTTGTCAGTCTCGCCGGAGCCCTGCGCGAAGACCGACACGCTGTCGCCCAGGGAATCGCCACCCCTTACAACTCCGGCGTCAACGAAGGCCGTATCACCGACGTCAAGCTGCAAAAACGACTGATGGCCGGTCGCGCCGGCGCCCCTCTCCTCCGCCACCGCGTCGTTCTGATCGCCCACCTCCGCCCCCGCTATGCGGACCGGCTGACCGTGTCACCGAGATGATCTCCGGCTACGAAAATCTTGCCAGAGCCACTATCACCAGTACGCCGACATGCCACTGCGTGCGCGGCCTCCACCACCGGTTCCGGCACCTGCGGTGTGACCTCGGTGAGGAACAGCTCCATGACGCCGATGGTGTAGCCGACATTCGTCACCGGGGCCAGCACCCGCGGCCCCTGCCCGTTGTCCGGCGCCCACACCTGCTTCTGGGTACGCAGAACCTCGTCGTAGACGCCGCTGTCGGCGAGGGGGATCCGCTCGGCGCGGTCTTCCGGAGGTGTGCCAGCGGTGTCATGGGCCCAGCACGCCCGGCCCAAGATGTCGACATAACAGAAACGACACATACCGCGCGCCGAACCGGTCCCGCAGGTTGCGCGCGACGACGAGATCGAGGGAGTCCACCGGCGCGGCAGCCTCCGTCGCCACCAGCACCTCAGCCAGCCCGATCCGATCACGCGCCACAACAGCCTCCAAGGTCGCGGGCTCTACCTCCCGCGAGACGACACATGTGGCGCGCTCGTGTGCGTGGGAAACTCTCACCCCGGCCCTGCACCATGACCTGTGCCGAGGTGAACTGTGAGCCCTCGGGAATGGATCTCGATGTTCCGTGGCTGTCGTAGGTGGATCAAGTCGGGGCTGGACCCAGCTACCCGGCTGCTGTTGCGCATTTTTGAGGGAGTGTCAGCAATGCCCGTTACACAGCCTGCTACCGAGCGTGTGCGCGTCTCCGCAGAGCACGACTGGTACGAGTCGGCCGGCATCTCGCTCGGCATCCGAGTCGGGAATTTGGTCTTCACATCGGGGCAGGCGCCCATTGATGCCCAGGGGGCCACGGTCGGCGCCGGGGATTTCGAGACGCAAGCTCGTCAGGCACTCGCGAATCTGTCGACGGTCCTGACGAACGCGGGCTCCAGCCTCGCCGACGTGGTCAAGGCGACTGTGTTCGTCACCGACATCGCACAGCAGGGCATCTTCGCCAAGCTGCGCGCGGAGCACTTCCCGGACAAACCCCACCTCGCGGAGTCGTTCGTGGAGATCTCCTCACTCGCCGACCCTGAGTGGATGATCGAGATCGAGGCAATCGGAGTCGTCCGGTGAACATGAGTACTACAGACTCCTCGGTGGGTCAGGAGTCAAACCTTAGGCGTAGTGCTGCGACGGCCACCGTGCCGTGAAAGATGTAGGTGTCGAACCCTGCTGGCCCACCGCCGGCGCTGCCGCGGCGCCAACGGTGGGCCCACTGCTCCCGGTGCTCGGGGATAGTGAGCTTGATCTGCCGACGGCACAAATACGACGATTGCGGCGTCATGGCTGTGCTTTGTCGCCCGGCAGATCATCAGGCCGTATACGCGGGCGGCCGCCGACCAGGCAGGGAACGTGTGTACCATCCAGGAGCGGTATCAGCTGTGGTGCTGTGCCCCCACTGGCGCGGTGTGATCACGAACGCGAGCGAGCCCCGCCCGCACTCACTGACCAGATGAGTTTTGGAGGTCAGTCCGCCGCCGCGGGGAGGGCCGTCTCTTTGGTCTAGGGAATAGGGCTGCCCTGGGTCGACCGGCCGGACAGCACGCTGTGTGGCTGATCTTCTGTGGGATGACGTGCGGCATTTCGCCGCCGCCGAGCCCCAGGTTCCCGAGCCGACCGCTGCCCGCATGGCTCATCCATCGCCCCGCCCGGTTCCCCCCGGCACCCGTGTGCCCATGACCTCCTACAAGAACGCCCGGCAGCAACACCTCGGCAAGATGCTCACCCGCCTCCAGCAGCATGCGTACCCTCTCGTCTGGCGGCGGACGGCCACCGAGTCGGCCTCGCCGCAGGCGGTGCCCGACTTGGTCGGACGGCTGCAGGATGACCGCGCGGATGCCCCGGCGCCGCAGGTGGCCGCGGATGGCACGTGAGGAGTACGCGCGGTCGGCCAGGACGGCCAGGGGCTGATTGCGGGGCCTGCCCAGGCCGGTGCGGGGCACGCGGATGCGGGACATCACCGTCTCGAAGGCGGGTGCGTCACCTGCCTGGCCGGCGGTGATGGTGAAGGCGAGGGGCCGTGCACGGCCGTCTGAGGCCAGGTGGACCTTCGTGCTCAGCCCGCCGCGGGAGCGTCCGAGCGCGTGATCGGCGGGCTCCCCGGAGTGAGCCGCCCCTTTTTGAGTGCTCCGGCAGCGTGCTGGTGAGCTCGGACGACCGTGGAGTCCACCGACACCGTCCAGGCGAGGTCGTCGTCAGCGTCGTCGGCAGCTGCCAGGACCGCGGCAAGGATGCGTTCCCAGGTGCCGTCCATGGCCCATCTGATCAGCCGCTTGTGAGCGGTCTGGAACGGGCCGAGCTCGTCGGGCAGGTCCCGCCAGGGCGAGCAGGTGCGGTACTTCCACGCGATGGCCTCCAGGGTCCGGCGGTGGTCGGCCCACCGCCGACCGCGGACCGGATCGGCCGGCATCAGCGGCTCGATCCGGTCCCACATCGCATCAGTGATTACTAACCGGACAGTCACATCCGATCAACTGACCAACCTCAAAGAGACACGCTCTAGTTCCAGTTCGATGGCCGGCAGGACGCCGTCGGTGTCGACCAGTGGCTTGTCACGCATCGCCGATCGGGTAATCGAGAGCCCACACCCCCGTGGTGACCCGCACCAGCTGGCTGGCGCACCCTCCCCGATACCGGCTTCACCTACATCTACACCTACCCCGAAGGCCGCTTCGTGCGGCTCATCGGCGCCCCCGAGAAGCTGCGCCGCACCGCCGAACCCCTCGACCGCACCGTAGGCGACGCTGCATGTCGCCGGGCGATCGCCGACATCGCCGCGCATGGCTGGGCGGGCTTCCTGAGCCTCGCCCCGCCCCTCGTCCCCGCTGGCTCTGACGTCTTCACCGTCGTAGCCAAAGGGGCGCGGAAGTAGTCCTTCCGACCGTTGTCACCAGGTCCGGTATGCCGAGAAGGGCCGTAGTGTTCCGTCGCCCCTGCGGACGGCGATGAACAGGTCCTCGTACCGGAACAGGCCCGCGAGCTCAGCGTTGCCGTCGTCCGTGTCACGGTCGAAGGTGCGGTCGTCCACCGTGTCGCCCGTGGCTGAGTCGTAGACATACAGCTCGTCGAGGCCCTTCCGGGCGCGGGTGAAGACCGTCACACGGCCGCTGCCGACGTGCATCGCCGTGATCTCCCGCCAGGCACCGAAGGAGTCCGAGCTCCACACCTCGCGCCCGCTCGCCAGGTCGAAGGCGACGACGCCGCCGGAAACAACGAAGAGCTTTCCGTCGGCGACGGCCGCGTCGCTGCCGATGACGTCGATCTGCCCCTGACGGCTGCCGTCCTGCCCGAAGGCGAGGTAGGCGTGCACGCCGTGCTCCACCGGCTCCTGGACCTTCAGCACCGTCGGCTCGTCGGACAGGAAGGACATGAAGGAGTTCGCCGCGACGGGCCGACGGCCGCCCAGCGGAACGGTCCATCGCTCCTTACCGTCGGCCGGGTCGAAGGCAGCGAGCTTCGCTTCGGTCTCGCACTCCAGGGCGGCGAGCACCTGCTTCGACGCAACGGCGACCTGGCGCGGCAGGCAGCCCTTCGGTACGGCGGCCCTCCAGCGCGGAGTGCCGGTCCGCAGGTCGAAGGCGCGGAGCGCCTGGTCGCCGGCGAGCACGGGCGGCATGCCCGCCTCCGGTTCCTCGCGCCAGCGCTCGTCCTCGTCGAGGAGCACGGCGAGGCCGGCCCCGGTGGCGACGACGTCGGAGTCGTCCTTCGCGTCACCAGAGCCCGGCCTGCGGTCGGTGCGCCACAGCTCGCGGCCGTCCTTCAGGTCGATCGCGGCGACGGTGCCACAGCCCTTGCCCTCCATGAGGCCGATCAGCGCTACGGAGTCAGCGGCGGTACTGGTAGCGCAGATCTCGGCCCGCCCGGGCACGGCATACTCCCAGCGCCGCTTGCCTGTTCCGGCGTCGAAGGCGGTGACGGCGTCGAAGCGGCTGCGGACGACGATGTCGCCGACGGCCCAGGCCGCGTTGCCGTACTCGGCGGCCTTCCGGTCGCGCGGAGCGTCCCAGACGCGCTCCATCGAGTCACCCGGCATGTGGCCCATCTCGGAGGCCACGCAGGAGGCGATGCCTCCGACGAGGGCGAGCGGAACACCGATCAGGACCAGCACGGCGAGCGCCCATCGCCATGGCCCCCGTGGTGTGCTGTCGTTCGTGCGCGTTGCCATACGGATCCCCACCCCTGGCTCGAGAAGGTCGAAGCCCCGTCAGGGTAGAGGACGCGTGATCATCCGCGCCGCTCGGTCGAGACGATCCGACAGACCCCGGCAACGACTGCTGCTGGAGATCGCGCTCGACACTGGCCTGTACCCCAGCGGTCTTTTCCGCCGCTGGGGCGACTGAACACCCCTACCTACAGTCGGGAGTGGGACGGGGAGCACGCGTCGGTGAGAGGTATTGCCAAACGGTCGACCCGAGCAGCCGGCAGCGCGGTCGCTGTCGGCCTGGCTGGGTATGCGGTCCGCGATCGGATCCGTGATTCGGGTGCGAAGTTCGTCTTCGGTTCCGCGCGGACATTGCGCCAGCGGACGTAGGCGGCGATGGCCGCGTTCTGCTCGGTCGCGGCTGCGATGATCGGTGCCGTTGAGCGTGCGGTAGCGCAGGGCCGCGAAATCGGCCTCGATCCACTTCAGCCAGGAGCCGTAGGTCGGCGGGAAGACCAGGGATGACATCGCGGACGTAGTCCGCACTGACCTGCATCAGCGAGGTGATGTCCTTGATCGTCTGACCCTGGGCGGACATCAGAACCACGATCGCCCGGCGGAGTCTCACCGGGCCCTTCGCCCTCCGGCTGATCCTCTGCAGCCTCCGCCCCTCCTCCATGCTCAGCGGCCGGACGAACACACTCGGTCGACGCCCCACGGCCACCTCCAAGATCAGCTGTTGGGGACAGTGTGCTGGCCGGCGGGCAGCAGGTCGATTACCCGACCGACGATGCGTGACAAGCCACTTGGTCGCCCCGGATTCGACCTCGACGTCGTAGGGCACGGCGTAGAGGTCGGTGATCTCGCCGAGGCCCCCGGGAAGCCCGTCCGCTCGACGGCCGTGTGGTCAGGGCGCGTCGATGAGGGTCAGGTCGGTGGGTGCGAGCGCGGGGGTTCCGCTCGCGTAGGCGGACTGTACGCGGGAGCGCTCTGTAGTGTTCGGCGTGGCGTTGGTGCAGGCCGTGCCGGCGCTCGACCCCGACATCAGATTGGCCAGCAGGCCAGGGGCGATGGAGGGGGCAACGGGCAGCCATGTCACGGCCTCAAACACGGGGCTGTCAGCCGCATCGAGGGAGGCGCGGCCACAGCCCCGACGTGGGCCTCTGGATCCCCAGAACACGACGATTCCGTTCACCCAGGGCCCATAAGCGAGCGCAGGATCACCCTTCGGCCAGTAGAAGGCCGTCCCGCCGCTCTCGTCCCATCGCTCGGCGGGCTGCAAACCCGCGGTCTCGGGAGCCTGAGCCGAGGCTGAGCAGTACTGCCGAACCTCGGCATGGCTGGCGGCAGCCGAGGCGCCATCCCAAATAGTCACGACCCTCCTTCACCCGGAACGACTCAACCACAGCGACCGCTACCAGCACTTCCACAACAGGCCCCTGGATGTGTGTTCCCGGGTACCGCGGGTAGCGGGGGCTGGCCACACCCCCGATCGGCCGGACAGCCGGATGGCCCGGTGGATCCCGTGTCGGCGACGATGGGGCGGTACCCAGCAAGTCGCCTACAGAGAAGGCAAGATCGTGCGCATCGTCACAGCCACCGCCGTCGTCCTGGCCCTCGTCGGCGCAGCCGCGCCGGCCGCCACCGCCCACCAGCCGGCCACCGACGGAATCTGGCGCACCGACGGCTACGGCACCGTGCTGTCCATCCGGAACGGAACCCTCCAGGAGTACCAGACCACCGCCGTCAGCTGCATCGCGGGCGACACCGCGCAGCGGACCGGCCCCGGCGCCTACACCACGCCTGGAGGCACCGTCCTCACCGTGCGCACCCGCGGGGACCGCGACCGCGCTTCCGTACGGCTGGACGGCGACGTTGGCGAACGGAACCTGCGCCGGATGACGGAACTACCCGACGCCTGCACGCGTTCCGCCCCCGGGGGTCCGCTCGCCGCCTTCGACGTCTTCTGGCAGTCCTTCGAGGAGAACTACCCCTTCTTCGCCGCCAAGGGCATCGACTGGCACGCCGTACGAGACCGGTACCGGCCCACGGTCCACGAAGGGACGACCCCCGACGAGCTCTTCGCCGTCTTCAGCAAGATGGTCGAGCCGCTCCACGACGCCCACGTCGCCGTCTGGGACGGCGACGGCGACGGCGACGGTGACCCCGACCGGGCCTTCGCGCAGGTCCGCCCAGGCACCGTCCGGCCCGACGGGAAGCTCGACGCCAAGGTCAAGAAGCTCGTCGTGGAGCGCGACCTCAAGAACGCCCGGAACCTCCAGGACTTCGCCGCCGGGCGGATCACCTACGCCGACCTCCCCGGCGGGCAGGGTTACCTGCGGATCTCCGGCTTCGGCGGCTACGCGGGTGGCGAGGCCTCCTACGCCGCCGAGCTGGCCGAGCTCGACAAGGCGCTGGACACGGTCCTCGGCCAGGAGCGCACCCGACACCTGAAGGGCCTGGTCATCGATCTGCGGATCAACGGTGGCGGCTCCGACGCCATGGGGCTCCACATCGCCGGGCGGCTGACCGACACCCCCTACCTCGCCTACTCCAAGCGGGCCCGCAACGTTCCCGCGGACCCCACCCGGCACACGCGCCCCCAGCCCCTGTACGTCACGCCCGCCCAGGGCCCCCGCTACACCGGACCGGTCGCCGTGCTGACCGGCGGCTCGACCGTCAGCGCGGGAGAGACCTTCACCCAGGCCCTCATGGACCGGCCCGGCCGGACCGTGCGGATCGGGCAGCCCACGCAGGGCGTCTTCTCGGACATCATGGTGCGCAAGCTCCCCAACGGCATGTCGGTCTGGCTGCCGAACGAGGAGCTGCTGACCCGGTCGGGCAGGACCTTCGACGGCGCGGGCATCCCGCCGCACCTCACCGAGCCGGTCTTCACCACGGAGGAGTTCGACCAGAACAAGGACTCGGCCTTCGACCGGGCCGTGAAGGTCCTGCGGGACTAGGACGGCTCCTCCCGGAGACGCCCTGGCCCCGCAGCGCCTCCTCCGACTCCCCGAAGACGGGGGAGGGGTGGCGGATCTCGAGCACGTCGATCTCGAAACCGGCGAGGATGCCCCGGCTGGTCCGGACGGTGCGCACCTTGCGGGTGTGGGCCAGGTGGCAGTCTCGGCCCGGCGAACCTGTCGGAGCGCGACCCGTCAGCAGGCGCCCCGTGCCTGTAGCACGCCCAGGAGCAACGACATGTGCGCGCGGCGGGTGATGACGTACACCGGCACGCCGTCGTCCTCGCACTCCAGGATCAGCAGACCCGGGCCACCGTAGAAGTCGCCGCTGGGAGCCGTCCAGGTCGCCGGACGGACCCGGAGCGGGGTCAGGCTGCTGGGCACCTCCCGGCGGTATGCGACACCGGCCGGGTCCGGGGTGGACGCCAGCGAGCCGTCGGGGGCCACGACCAGGGTGGCGCCGCTCCCGGCATACGGGACGTCTCCGTGGACCCTGCCCGGGAAGTGCCGCTCCTTGGTGGGCACGAGCGTCGCCACGGCGACGGTGCGATCGGGGCTCAGGCGTCTTCTCATGACCGGGGCTGCGATCGCACAGGCCACGAGGACGACCGGAACGCCGAGTCCGACGAACCCGAACGCTGCCCCGATGCCGTCGGTGGGCCACGGCGCGAGCGCGCCGAGCACGGCAAGACCGAGCGTGAAGAGCACGACGAGACCGCCCTTCCAGGGGCTCGGCCTGGCGGCGGTCCGGGCAAGCCGGGTCGTCGACACGACTCCCAGTCCCAGGAAACCCGCCCCGAAGAAGCCGACGCCGAGTCCCAGGGCCAGGAGGGGCTTGTAGTCGCCGCGTACGTCCGCCTCCGCGTACTTGCGGACGGAGCCGATGTCGACGTACCGGATCTCCCCCCGCCAGTACGTGGCCTTCAAAAGCGCGCCCGGCCCGGAGAACGGCAGGCTCTCCGGCTTGCCCCTGAGCCGGGCGCGAGCAACCGTGCCGTCCGCTTCCGTGACGTACAGCCAGTACGTGGTCTTGTTCTTCATGACCTGCTCGCCGTCGGTCCGGTCGAAGCGCACCTTGACCGTCCGCAGGCAGTCGTCGTCATGGCGGCTGGCCGGGGAGGCGCAGTCGACCGCGGCTCGGTAGGCGAGTTCCTCGTCGTACGCGGCGCGCGCGGGAAACAACACCATCCAGGCCGCCACCAGCAGGAGCACACTGAAGATCACGGAGGCGACCCGCTCGCCGCGAAGCGTCGGGAGCTGCGAGGAGTTCGACGTAGTAGTCACCCGTGCATGGTGTGCCGCTGGTGGCGCCCGGCACCATGGGTACTCCGCGCACACTTCGCATCCCTGTTGGTTGCCGGGAACCGGCAAACCGTGCGGGCCCAAGGCCGGGGGCCACCCCTCGCGAGCGGTGACGTTCGTTCCGACCACTGGAGGTGTGGTGGCCGAGCCTGTGCGGGTGCGCGGACTGACCAACCAGGAAGGGCAGAAGCTGCAGAAGATTGTGCGCCGGGGCAGTGCGAGTTCGCTGTCTACCGCCGGGCGATGATGCGCTGGTCGATCCCCAAACTCGCCGCCTGCCTGCGCCGCGTGCACGGACGCATCATCCGCATCGGCCGGGAAGCCTTACGGTGCCTGCTGCTGCGCCGCGGCATCACCTTCCAGCGCACCAAGACCTGGGAGGAGTCCCCCGACCCGGAACGCGACGTCAAGCTCGACGGGATCGAGCACGTCCTGGAGCACCTCCCGGACCGGGTCTTCGCCTTCGACGAGTTTGGGCCCCTGGGAATTAGGCGGTTTCGTTTGGATCAATCGGCCGTTGTCCGGGTGTGCCGTTGACTGACGCGCAGTGGCGCGGATCGAGCCGTTACATCCCAGACCGGACACCGAAGCGGGGTGGCCGCTGGCGGGATCATCGTGAGGTGATCGACGCGATCGCCTTCAAGTTCGAGACCGGCACGCAGTGGGTTCACCTGCCGGAGAAGTACGGCAACTGGCGGGGTGTCTACAACCGGCTGCGGATGTGGGCCGTCGATGGCACCTGGGAGCGGGTGTTCACCGCTCTGGTGGCCCAGGCCGACGCGGACGAGGACCTCAACTGGGCCGTGTCGGTGGACTCCACGGTCGTGCGCGCTCACCAGCATGCGGCCGGGGCCCGCAAAAAGGGGCCCCGGCCGGCGAACCGGCCGACCACGCCATCGGCCGGTCCCGCGGCGGACTGACCACGAAGATCCACCTCGCTGCCGATGGCGGCTGCCGACCCCTGGCGTTCGTTCTTACCGCCGGACAGGCTGGCGATGCGCCTGCCTTCACCGATGTCATGGCCCGCCTAAGCGTTCCCCGTCGACGAGGAAGGCCCCGCACGAGGCCGGACCTGGTCCTGGCCGACAAGGCGTATTCTTCCCGCGCGATCCGCGAGCACCTGCGCAAGCGCGGCATCCGGGCAGTGATCCCCGTCCCGGCGGACCAGCGCGGCCACCGGCTCCGTCGCGGCAGCCGAGGCGGCAGGCCACCGGCCTTCGACCGCGAGACCTACAAGCAGCGCAACACCGTCGAGCGGTGCATCAACCGCCTCAAGCAGTGGCGAGGCATCGCCACCCGCTACGAGAAGACCGCCACCATCTACCTGGCCGGTCTCCACATCGCGGGCATCTTCCTCTGGTCCGCTCGGTGATCCGAACGAAACTGCCTAGTGACCTGAGTCAGAGATTCTTCGGTAGATCGTCGGCTGCGGTCCATCCGCTAGATCCGACGGCGCTCACGAACGCCGCTGGCCACAACCTCTATCGGCCGCCGTCGATGCACCAGGTATCCAGCAGGAACTACCTAAGGATCTCCGACTCGGGACACTAGGATGCGACTCAGGGCGCGACCAGCGAACGGCACGGCCAGGGCCCGGCACGTCGCCATGACAGCCTCCGGGCCCTCGGTGCACCTTCTACGTGGGCGCCCGGCCCAACGAGGGGCGCCCAGGCCGGTCACGCGGCCAGCCGCTTCACCTGATCGTCGGGGCAGCCGATCGCCCGCCACTCCCACTGGTCGTACGTGGTCGCCGAAGCATCGGCAGCGGGGCGTAGTCGATGCGGATGCCGATGCCGCGGATTCGCCGCTCCAGCCGCGCGGCCCGCCGGTTCAGCGCGTCCTCGTCGCCGTTGTCCAGGACCAGGCGCACGACGGGGAACTGCTCGCTGCGCCGGTACCGCTGCCGCCACAGCAGACGGGTGGTGCCGATCGTGCCGCGCTCGCCCTCCTGGTACGTCGCCCGGCTGTACGCCTCGTACGCGTGCAGCTTCTCGACGAGCCGGGACATCGACATCGTGAAGCGGTCGACCTCGACGAACTCGACCTTGGCGCCGCGGTTGGGGCGGTACAGCACCGCATCGGAGATGACGCCGCGCACCTTGTCGATGGGGTGGGCGACCTCGACGTCCCAGTCCATGAGGGCGGCGTTCCACTGCACCAGGGTCTCGGTGACGGCCAGGCCGTGCTCGGCGAGGCCGGCGGCTATCGCCTTCTCGCCCGTCGCCGCGTTCGGACGGATCGGGATCTCACCGCCCTCCAGCACCGCTCGCTGGCCGGTCGTCGTCAGGTGGTAGACGTTGCTCCGGCCGGACTTGCCGTGGCCGACGAACCCGAGCGTCTCCAGGTCGCGCAGCGCCCTGCGGACGTAGCCGTCGCCGACCCGGTTTTCGGTCGTCACCGTGGCGATCTGCAACGCGCCATCCGCACGCGGGCCAACATGGCCATCGCCAGGCCACGCTGACGCGGGGTGGAAGTCAGAGACCTCACTCCTTCCTCCGCCGGATCGGAGTCAGGAGTAGAGGTGTCCTGCTCCCCAGACCCCCTTGACCAGGCTGCTCACCTGCGGATTCGTTGCCATCTGCGCGACGGGACGCGGACCCGGGGCCGTTCCCGGACGGGCGCCCGCCAAGCTGCCCGCCGGCAGGCCCGTCGCCCGGGGTGTCCTGGTGGTCGTGGTCACGGTTGTTCAAGGCGGTGCTCCCTCGTGATCGCGGGGCCCTCGAGCCGGGCGCCCCTCTCACCTCCTACAGGTGTGGAAGATCGGCTCGGTGTGACACTTCGCGCGGAGAACTTCGGAGCGGACGGCGACAGGGCGGGGCATGGAACTGGCGGATCGGGCAGCACCAGGCGTTGAGCGGCACGCCGAACAGGCCGCCGAGGCTGCCCGTCACCTGGCGGACGCCTCTGGCCCTGGCCGCTGGTGCCCGGCGCGTCCGGCTGCCGGGTGGCGCGCGTCCTGCCGAGACGTTGACCTCGGCGGAACACCGCGGAACACAGCCTGGCGGTGTTCGAGGCCGTACGCAGTCTGATCGGGTGATGTCGGCGTTGTTTGATTGATGCAGGTCACCGCCGTGTGCGGGGCCATGGTGCTGACGTGACTCAGATGACGCCGCCAGCGGCCCCCAGCCGGGAGAACTCCGCGCCGGAACCGCCGTTCCTGTCCCTGCACACCACTGTCGTCCTGCTCACCGCATTTGTAATTGGGATCACGGTGGGTTTCCTGACTGTCCTGACCCAAGTGCCCGTGGCGGGCGCCGTGCTGGCTGGTCTGACTGCGTCGGGTTCCTCGGTGCCTGCGCTGCGCTCCTTGATCGGGCGCCCTCAGTGAGCGGCCCCGGGCTCGATCAAGCCCTGCTAAGTGATCTTGTTTAAGAGCCGGTCGACGAAAGCATGTCGCTTAGCGAGCTTCGAGCAGCGGGCCAGCTCACCTCGGACCTCCACGGTCCACTTGGCCTGCGGGCCCATCCGCCTCTCAAGGATGTGAAGCAGCTCAGTGAGGGCGGCTGCCGCGCCGGCCGCATCTCCTGCCTTGACGCGCCATGCAGCGATCTCTTCCCAGGTGTGGAGGGTGTCAGTATGGTCCGGCCCCAGTACTTCCTGACGTACAGGAAGCAGCTCAGTGAGGGCCGCTGCCGCGCCGATCGCGTCCCCTGCCTTGCCGCGGTAGACGGCGATGAAATATTGGGTGCGCAGTGTGTCGGGATGCTTGGGCCCTAGCACTCGCTGGCGTACGGCAAGCAGCTCGACCAGTTCTGCTTTCGCGCTGACCGCATCCCCGATCCTCCCCCGCGTGTGCGCCAGGTACTCCAGTTCGGTGAGAGTGCGCGGGTCCTCCAAACCAAAATGGTCAACCGCCTTTGTGACAGTCGAGGTGGCCAGCTTCAGTGCCTCTTGGTGGTCACCTCTATCGGCCGCAGCCATGATGAATTCCGAGTAGTCGGGCAGCACGTAACCGCGAGCTTTCCGGTTGTCCGGATCCGCCTCGATGTCCGTTTCCTCGGCGACGTCGTCTGTGACGCGCGGCAGCACGCGGTCGTCGTGCTCGTTGCTGGTCGAACCCTGGGCCAGCGCTTTGGCGACGTCGTCCGCGATCGGGTCCGCATTAGCGCCCGCTCCTGCGGGCTGACGTGCCTGCGGCTCAAGGATGTCCGCAGCGGGGAGCGCGGGGCGGCGGCGGGCGGCCGCGCGCAGGGCTTCGAGGGTGTTCCAGTGCTCCCGCCATGGCTGTAGCCGGGGGTCTCGCCGCTCGGGTGGGTCGATCTCTTCGCCGTCGTCGTACGACAGCAGCGTGCGCACCAGCCACAGCAGTCGGTCGAGCGACGCGGGGCCGCGTTGTCCGGCGAAGATCTCGCTCATCGACGCTTTCGATACTGCCGAGTGCGCGCCGAGATGCTTCACCCCGCGGGTGCGGATCCTGTCGTAAGAGGGGGCCCCGCGTCGCCGTTTCAGGTCGACGAGCGCCTCTCCGAGCTCTCGGAGCGCTGCCTCGTAACTGCCGTCACTATTCCTGCCACTGACCGCCACGCCGCCCCCCGGCTTGATGCTGTGGGCAGCAGGGTAGCCCGCTGCCTCCGCAACGTCGACACGACGGTAGGCCGGGCTGGTCGATCCGCGGTCGGCGGCGGTGGCCGCTACCACCGACGTACGCGCAGTGCTGGGCCTGGGCCGGGGCATCCACTCGGCTGGGTCCTGGTCGGCCTTGGAGCGGTTGGTCTTGGCGGTGACGGCGGTCAGGGAGCGCTCGGCGTCCAAGTCGTTGGCGTACGCCTGGCGCCGCGCTGGCGTCCAGGCGCTGGCGCCGGAGTCCCAGGCCTTCGCGAGCGGGACGATGTGGTCGACGTCCAGCGTTGAGGCGGCGGTGATCCGCTGCTCGTCGTACATCGACCACCACACCCCGCCGGTCAGCGCGCACCGGGCGCCGACGGTCGGCGGCTCGCTCGCCGCGGTGATCAGGACTTCGGCGCGGGTGTTGCACCCGCCGCGGCCGGCGTCCACCCAGTGCTTGAAGAGGCTGCGGGTATCACCGTTGCGGGACTCGGCCGCATCGGCAGAGAGGCGATGGTCTGGCCCAGCGGCACGGTCACCACGGCTCGCGGCGCGGGAGCCGCGTCCGCCTTGGCCGGGGCGGTCGTCAGCGCGGTCAGGGGCAGCACGGTGAGCGCGGCCGCGGCGCGGAAAAGAGAAGTGATCATGGGGCGAGGTGTACCGGCTCCGGGGCCCTACGCCGAGTCGCTCGTCGAGGGTGTATCAGTCGCGCGGGGTGGGCAATTCGCCGGGGAAACGTTCGAGCAAGTGGTCGGACCCGTGCTCGGCTGCCGGGGTTGCCGGTTGTCCCAAGCCGAACAAGGCGGTGGCCCGCGCGTACGCGGGGCCACCGGGAGTCGCCAGCGGGGCCGGGACGGCGGAGCAGCGGTGGCGGTACGGAAGAACGGTGGCGGACTCAACGGCGCCAGCATGCGGGCGAGCGACAGACCCCGGCGGTCTCGAGAAGAGCGGCGGGAACAGCACGACGTGCCCCCGACGACGGCTGCAACGGCACGACGGCAATGCAGCGGCGGCACAGCACCGGCGGGCCGGCCGGGTACAGCGGGCGGGACCAGGGTGGCGCGGCCGGATGGCGGCAGTACAGCGGCAGACATGCCACGGATGCGGGCCAGCACTGCGGACACCGCAAGCGGCAGCCGGACGGCGAGGGAGCGGCGGCGGAACGGCGGCAGTCGCGATGCAGGACCGGCGCGGACCGTGGGAGGGAGCCGATGCGCAGTGCGGGACGGGAAAGGCCCGCCGCGTGAGGCGAGCGGCGGGCCCTTGTCATCCCGGGTTTCTCAGCCGATGGATCAGAAGCTACCCCGGTAGCCGGTCAGGTCGGCCTCCGGGCAGGCGATCGAACCGATCAGGCAGGCCGCGCTGTTGTAGCTGCGTGTGTAGACGTTGGTGACCCGTCCACCGTCGTAGATATAGATGTGGTGGTTCGGCATCAGGCGGTGCTTTCCGGAGCGAATGGTGTAGTTGCCGCTCGTGGTGAGCTGCATGGTGATGGCCCCGTCGATGGCCCCCCTGACTCCTCCGAGCCCCCTGCAGAACGGGTTGGTGGCGTGCGTGACCATCCGCACGTCTACGTAGTTGCTGCCCGAGCCCAGCTTCTTGACGTTCATGTCCTTGGCACTGGCGGTCTTCGTCGCGACCTTGCGGCCGTTCCGCTTGTCGCACACGGTGGTGGGACTTACCGACACGTTGCCCGTCACTGCCTTGGAGCTCCACGTGACGGTCGCGTGCGCCGCGGTGCGGTACTTGCTCGACTTCCAGTCGAAGGCCGTACGGTTGTCACCCCCGAACTGGTAGTTCGAGCCGTAGTCGCAGCCGGCCGCCGGGGCAGCGATCTTCGCTTGCGGGATAAAGGTCACCCAGGACAGCGTGGTGGTCCGGGCGACCGCCGCCGCCGCGGCCCTCGACGCGGCCTCCTTACGCAGGCCTGTCAGCGAGTCGGAGGCCGGGACGGACGCCTTCACCCCCCACAGCCGGGCGTCCGGGTGCCCCTCCTGCGGCAGAACCGGCACCACTTGGTAGTCATAGTCGGTGCCCGGCTTCACCTGCACGTCGCGGAACGCGGCCACCCCAGCTTCGAGGCGGGCCGCCGGCACACCATCTCGTATCACTACATAACGGGCGTCCGTCTTGTACGGCTTCCAAGACAGGTCCACGAACGAGGCGCCATATGCCACGGTGATCCCCTGTTGCACCATGGAACGGTCGACGACGGCCGCCGCACCCGAGGGGGTCTGGGCCACACCGAAGCCGTGCGTCGACGCGGGCAAGTCCTTGGTGCTCCGCGCGCTGGTCCCGGAGACTTCCTTCATGTCGTCACCGGCCAGCGCGGATATGGTGAACACCGGCGTGTCCGGCTGGGGGGCCTTCTCGGATGCTGTGGCCGCCGGCAAGCCGGTCGTCAGCAGTGCCATCGGCACCAGCGCCAGTGAAGCCAGTTTCATCGCAGACGTTCCATGCTTTTCCTCCCGTTTTCCTTCTTTGCGCTACGCCTCGCACACAGGGGCGTGAGCTTGCTCTCACAGGTTTCTTTCAGGGTGATACAGGCCGGGGACATGTGAGAGAAGTGCCATCATGGGGTCTGCGCGGGACACCTTTCCCGCGGCCTGGACGACGCTGAAGACGACCAGCGAGGAACCCGATATGACTATCCGACCCACGGACGACGCCACGGCGCTCTACGGGCGAGCCTCACTCGTTCTTGGCGCTCTCGCCCTCATCACCGCAGTGTTCACCGGCTACGTCGGTATCGCGTTCCCGCTGCTCTTCGGCAGCCTGGCCGTGACATTCGGGACGATCGGGCTGACCAAGCGGATCGACCGCGTCCAGTGCGCAATCGGGATGACCATCGGTGGCTTGGCCGTGCTCTACCCGGTCTTTCTCCTGATGACCTTCAGCGGCTGAGGCGCTCCCGCACGGCGACGTGTCGAAATGCTGCTGAACTAATGCACTTCATTCGTCCCCGCGTACAGGCCGAGCCCAAATAATGGCGCTGGTCACCGTCTGCCACGATTCCCCCGTTGTATTCCCCGTATAGTAGCCCGACGGTCCGGCCGGGCACTCAGAGTTAGATTATCTTCGGGTTTGATGACGATCAATACCCCGCCGCGTGAGCAGCATCACAGTATACTGTTTGACTTTATATCGACGTTCGCCGCGTGGGCGCCTGTCATCAATTGGAAATTCAACTAACGGGAATGTCCCGGCGCACGTCGGGTATGCCCGGACCTCCGAGAACGTTGGATGCACCAGCGGTGCATACATCGGTCGTCCGAGCAAGGACGGATGATGGACAGTGCGATACAGGCCCTGAAGTGCTCAGCAACCCCGTACGGCCCAAGAGCTACGGGGGTTGGTTGCACCTATCACCCCCCTGCGGCAAGTAGGCCGACGACGATCAGCAGCATGTCACTACGCGCCAATATGCGGCTGGATCCCACTCGGCTAGGCCGCCCTGCATGGGGCGAAGGTCGTGGAGTCAGTGTCACTCTGGGTCACTTTAATGGCTGCGTTCTGGTCGGTGACTGCCATGTTGCCAATCGGTTTTCGGCCGCTCCGGACGTGTGCCGGTCGTTGAGTAGCAATCCCGGCGACGCACTTAGCGACCGAAGCGACCTATTCAGGATTTTGCTCCGCTGTCACGCCGGAGGACATACTCCACCGTGTCGGCCAATGCGTCCCGCCACACAAACGGGCTCGGCAACAGCCCCCCGCCTCGGCAACCAGCAAGATGCTCTCAATACCGGCTCCCAGGTCGCAAAGTCGCACCCGAGTGCGTGCCCGACTTCTTTAGGGCCCCGCAGCGCCCAGGTCGATCTCCGACCGGGGCTCGTCCTCCGGCTCCGGGGCGGTCGTGGTCGGCATCCCGGTGGGCGAGCAGCAGCTCGGGCATCGCCGCTTGCCATCCGCAGCGACGGCGTATACCCCCTCCCGCGCGGCCGTGGCGGTGGAGTTGCGCAGGGGCGTACCGCAGCGCGGTGGACAACATATTGTGCACCGGCCCGGTGTCCGGTGGGCCGGCCTGCCGAGCGCGGTCGGTGGTCCGTTTCTGGAGCTGGCGGAGCCGTATGTGACTGCTGCGGTTCACCCGTTGGTCGGTACAGAGCAGCTGCCCTCCAGGTCCTCCTCCGCGCGCCCCAGGACCAGATGCGCGTTACCGCACTGAAGGTTGGCCAGCATCCTGCCTATCGCTGGCTTCTTCACCACGCGGCCCGCCTCATCAGTCGCAATCAGCATGGCGTGATCCTCCAACACGGCTCTGACATTGCCCCGGCGAGCAGACAGAGCATGTTGTCATCATGGGCTGGTGACGACATGGATGCGATGCTACTGGGACGAGGAAGACGTCTGGTTCTACTTCGAGGTCGATGCCGAAGGTTGGGTAACCCGGCAGATCGAGCTCGAAGGGCCTGAGCTGATCCCGATCGCAGCCGCCTCCCTCGCCGAATGGCAGTCAGCCCGCGACACAGGCCGCCTCGACGAGTACGACAACAGGTTCGGGATCACAGCAGAACTACCCGTCTCTGAATGGGAAGGCCACGATCCGGAGGAGCTGACCTCTGACCAGTTCGAGGAGGTCTGGGACTCAGCCCGTCGGCAGATCGCAGCCCTGCCGTCGTGATTGCTCGCTCGGGGCGGATAGTCACTTGCCGCACCCGCCCTGCCAGCTCGATCGAGATGGCGGCGCGATTCAGTGATGATGCGCTCTTGCACGGTGCGGTCGGCCAGCAGGCGTGCGAGGACGACGGTCTCGGGATGGGTGATCAGGTCGCGGGCGGTGACCTTCCACCAGCCCGGATCGGCGCCGGCGGGCCGGGTGGCCTCGAGACGGGTCGGCCACAGATGCTCCTCGTCCGGCCAGGGCTGGCCCCGCCAGGAGCCGGTGATGGCGCGGGCGACTTCGAAGGCCTGCGCACCGGCGGGGCAGTGGCGCAGCAGTTGGACATGCCGTCGCTGGGCGTCGACCACCTCCGGGCACGGGCCAAGAGGCACGGGCAAGCCGCTGGTTCCGGGCAGGAACAGCAGCCAGTATCGGTGGCGTGCGCAGACCCGCTCTCCGGGTGTCAGGTACCGGCGTGCGGGTACACGGCGTCCGGTGCGTGCGGCGGTGCGTGCGGCGGTGCATGCGGGGCATGCGGGGCATGCCGGCCCCCAGGCCGCGACGGCTTCCTCGCCGCGCATCAGTCGTCCGACGGGGCCGGCTCCGTACTTGCCGCACGGTTCTTCCCGCCTCCATGCGGGCAGGGCCTGCTCGAGCACCCGTGGTGGAACACGGCACAGGGTGGCTACACGGGCGCGTGCCTGGGCGTTGAGGTGGATCTCGCTGTCCAGGTACAGCATGCCGGTGAGGTTCTGCTGGCCGCCGACGTCGGTGACAGCGGCGAGCAGGTCGCGGATGGTGAGGTGGTAGCGGGCGGCGAGCCTCGTCAGGAACGACAGCGTCAGCTCTCCCGGCAGCGGAGCCACCCGTCCTGCCGCGCCGCAGCCCATGGCAGGCACGACCCCGCCGGACGCTGCTGGCTTGCGTCCCGTACGCCCGCTTGCGGGCGTACGGCGGGTCGCACCATCCAGTCGAAGTCGGCACGGCGGACCCGGAGGCGGGTGGCGGCCTGCTCGGGTCCGGGGGGCGACGAGGCCGGCTGGGTCCGCACGCTGGCAGATCTGGCCGACTTGACCGGGCTGGTGCAGTGTCCCCTCCGGGCTCGCGCTCACGTCGACCAGCAGCTCCCGGTCGGCGAACCGACGTGTCCCGAACGGTGTCATGTGCGCTCTTTGCCCGCTCGTGTTCGGGGTGCCCAGTGCCCGGGAGTAGCCTGGTCGTAACGGTCGATGTATTCCGGTTCTGTCGTGTTGGCCGCTCAGCGTCTCGGTGGCATCTGCCGTTTGCCGCTGTCCGCGTCCTGCCGCCTCGTTTTCACCCCCGTGGCCTGTGCCGAGCGATTGCTCCGCCTGGGCCCGCTCCGGCCGTCGGCAACCGGATTCGGTTTCGCTGAAGCCGTGCCACCCTTGCCGGTGGGGGCGTTGTCGCTTCACGCGCCTTTACGGAAGCGTTCGCTCAGTTGCCTGCCCACTGCGGGTGTGACGTGACCCGAGGGCAGGTCGACGCCGAGCAGGAGGGCGAGGTCGGCCGCATAGAGGTCGACGGCCGCCTCGGTCAGGTCCGCTAGGTTGGCTGCCGCCTCCCGTCCGCGCCGCCATCCCAGAAGCATCAGCCCGGTCCCTGCTAGGGCACCCGGCCACCACATGAAGCCCAGGCAGAGGTAGAGCAGGCCCCAGCCGCTTGTCGTCGCCGCGCTGACCATCGCCTCGCGCGCCGCGATCAGGTCGTTGCGGCAGACTTCCGGCAGTAGCGTCCATAGGCGGGGCCAGGTGAACGTGAAGTCAAGGCCATACTGAGCGTGGACTCGGGCACCCACGCCCCTGAGCCGGTCACCGATCCACGTCGGCCTGGCGGGCCGGGTGAGCGCGATGGCGTTGCGCGCGTCGGAGAGGGCCGCCCGATCGGCGGCTGCGGCCTCTTCGACATCGGCGGCGGCACTGGCCCGGCGATCTTGGCGCATGCGAGTGAGAAAGGCGGCCCGATCGGCGGCTGCGGCCTCTTCGACATCGGCGGCGGCACTGGCCCAGCGGTCCTGGCGCCTGCGAGTGAGTCGGCCGGTCAGCCATTCCGGCCCAGAGATCAGCCACGCTCGTTCGACCGCCGTACCGAGAGCGCGAGCCAGAAGTCCCGCCGTCGCGGCCGCCACCAGAATCGCCACGAACAGCAGGACAGCCGACACCGGGCGCCGGTCGTAGTGGGCGGTGAGTTCCTCGACAGCATGGTCAAGCATTCGCCCGTCGAGGGCGTGACGGTGACCGAGTGTAGAACCCGCCGCCGCGAGGGCGATGAACAGGGTGCCGGGCACGACCAGCAGACTCACCCAGCGTTCGGCGAGCTTCTTGCCCAGCTCGGACAGGAAGGCGTTCATCCGAGAGTCAACGGCTCGTCGAACACGGCACATTCCGGCAGCAGACCGCCCGGTTCACGGCGTTCCACCCGCGAACAGCGCCCGCTCGGGCACGTGTAGGCACCGCTTGGCGGCACTGTGGGGTCCTGGCCGGGCACTGGGGTGTACCCCCTCAACCGCACCGGCAGGCCCAAGCGATCGCAAACCCGTTCCAGGGCGGTTGTCGCCGGCAATGTACCGGCACGTAGTTCTGCCAGCATGCCGAGCAGTTCTGTGGACCATCCGTCCTGGCGCGCCTGCTCGCGCAGTTCCAACAGGTTGTTGCAGAACCACCTCAGGTCATCTGCCTCCGCAGCGGAGTTTTTCACCCGTTCCCCCTTCCCCCGGACGTCGCAACGAATAATCTCATTCGCCGTACCTACCAGTCATACATTCGGTGACATTCCAGGCGGCCGTACGGGGGCATCGTGAACACGGAGGATCTCACTTTCGCCATGGAGGACCGGCTCGACGCCTATGCCTCCAGCGGTGACGCAGCGGTACTGCAGGGACCGGAGGCCCAACGGCTGGCGGACAAGTTGTACTACGCGGTCGACTGGCTGTCGCCCCTCAGCGAGCCGGCCGAGACCGCGCGGGCGTTCAACGTCGCGGCCCTGCTGGGGACGTTCCACTGGTATCGCTTCGAGCACGACGGCACGCGGGCCGACGTCAGGCGTGCCGTTCTCTGTTTCCAATTGGTGCACCCGGTGGCTCCACACTGCGTGCCCGAGGCCTTCCGCACCGTGTACGCCACCTCAGGGCTCCCGGCGGGTGACGGGCTCGACGAGAGGGAACTGGCCGCGTACACCGCGACCGCTGTCAACCTGCTGAAGGCTGCAGAGAGGAACGGAGATGTGCACCTGCTCGACGACGCCGTCGAGCTGTGCATGTTCTCCGCACGGGCTAACCCTCGGCAGGATGTGGTGCGCGCGGAAGCCCTCGTCACGCTCGGCAACGTTCTGACCCGCCGGTATGAGTACACGGGGAACCCCGACAGCCTGGACCGGGCTGTCGTGGTGACCGTTAAGGGCGGGGAGATGATTCCGGAGGGCCACCCGTACCGCCTGGCATTCTGCTCAGGCTTGGGGCACGCGTTCATTCGCCGGTTCCAGCGCACCGGGGACCTCGACATCCTCGACCTGGCGGTGGGGATGCTGCGCGAAGCGGCATATGAGGCACCCGACGACCACCCGCACCGCGCCGCCTTCCTGACCAACCTCAGCACGGCGCTGAGCCACTATCACTGGCACACAGGCCGGACAGAGACCGCCGACGAAGCGTTGGCGGCCCGGCACGAGGCTGTCAGGATTACCCCACGCGACCATCCGGACCTGCCCAGCCGGCTGTTGAACCTCGCCGCCATGCTGGAAAGCCACCCCGAGCTGCTCCCGACCGGGGCGGAAGCCGTTTTCGATGCCGAAACCAATGGGCAAGGACCAGTCGTCGCCCTGCTGCGTGACGCCCTCTCCCTCGCCGGCGACGGCCACCCCGACCGGCCTGCCTGCCTGCACCTGCTCGCCAGCGCGCTTCGAGAGCGGTTCGCCCGCGAAGGGTGCCAGCGGGATCTGGAAGACGCCGTCGAGGCGGCCCGATCGGCGATCACAGCAGCCCCGACCAACGCCTACGAGCGGCCGATGTTCCTGCGGGAACTTGCCCAGTCCCTGCGCCGGTATGCCGCCCACTTCTCGGCGCCCGGTGCCCTCACCAAGGCCGTCGAGGCGCTGCAGGAAGCGGATGCACTGCTGCCCGAGAACCATCCGGAACGCAGCGTGACCCTGGCCGACCTGGGATTCGCCCTGGCGGACCTCGCCGAAACCACGGGAGCCTCCGAAGACCGCAGCGCGGCGCTGCGCGCCCTGCATGATGCGTCTCTGGTGTCCTCCGCCTCGGCGCACGCCCGGGCCCGGGCCGCTGCCGCTGCCGGGCATCTCGCCGCCAGCACGGGGAACTACACCGAAGCCCTCGACCACTTCACGCTGGCCCTGGAGCAGTTAGAGCTGACGGCGTGGCGTGGCCTGGAACGCGATGACCGCGAGCGCCTCATCGCCGAGTACCCGAGCCTTGCCACGGACGCCGCGGCCGTCGCCCTACGGGCCGAGCAACCGCAACGCGCGGTGGAACTCCTCGAACAAGGACGTGGCATCCTGCTAGCCCAGGTCCTGGAGAGCCGCACCGACCATGTCGACGTGCGTGCGAAGGCGCCAAAACTCGCCGACCGGCTCCGACAGGTCCTCGACGAACTCGACCAGCTGCCCGACGGCTCCCAGAGCTCCTCGGGCGCGGCCACCCTGGACGTGTGGGAGCGCCGGCGAGTGGGCGAGCGCCGGGTGGCCCTGGCCCGAATCCGGGAAGAGATCCTGGCCGAAATCCGCGCCTTGCCAAAGCTCGGCCACTTCCTGTGTGCCCCGGCGTTCGCCACTGTACGCACCGCGGCCGCTCAGGGCCCTGTAGTCCTCCTCGTCCCGAGCCAGTATGGGTGCTCCGCACTGCTCCTGACCGGCGACGGCGTACGGGCGCTGCCCCTGGCGCTCGATGACCAGCAGCTTGCTGCGCGGACACTCACATTTACTCAGGCTCTGAGCGATTGGCGGTCACCGCTTGAGGCACGCAAGGAGATCATCGACACCCTCTCCTGGCTGTGGAAGACCGTGGCCAAACCAGTGCTAACCACGCTGGGGTACACCGAGCCGCTCGGCGCTGACGCCGCTGGCCCGCGCGTGTGGTGGTGTCCTGCAGGGCTGTTCACCCTGCTGCCGCTGCACGCCGCAGGACGCTTCCTGCAGGGCGGCGAGGGCGACACCGTGCCCGACCGAGTCATCTCCTCGTACACACCCACCCTGCGCACCCTGCTACACGTTCGCGAACGGCACTGTGCGGCGGCCGGGGGGCGCGCTGGCGGGCTCATCGTCTCCCTACCCTCCACCCCCGGCTGGCCGGACCTCCCGGCGGCCGGGGAAGAAGCCCGGGCCCTGCGCCGACGACACCTGAACGTCGAGTTCCTGACCGGCGCGGCCGCCACCGGGCCAGCCGTGCTGGACGCCCTGTCCCGCTGCTCGTGGGCCCACTTCGCCTGCCACGGAGAGCAGGACCTCGCCCGCCCATCGCGCGGTGCGCTCATTCTGCACGACGGGCCGCTGAGCTTGCGGGCCATCACAAACCTCCGGCTGACCCGCGCCGAATTCGCGTTTCTGTCAGCCTGCGAGACCCATCGCGGCAGCATCATCCTCGCCGACGAGGCGATTACCTTCGCCACCGCTTTGCAGCTCGCAGGCTTCCGCGACGTCGTCGGCACGCTGTGGCCCATTGATGACGCCTTCGCGGCGAAGGTCGCCGACCTGGTCCACGACCACCTGCTCCAGCCGGAACCCCCGGACCCGGCGACCGCCCTCCACACTGCACTGCGCACCCTCCACGAACAGCGGCCGCAGGCCGTACTGAGCTGGGCACCGTACGTCCACGTCGGCCCGTGAAACGCACCACCCGGATCGGCCGGAGACGGGTAGGGCCGGCGCCCTCAGCCAGAGCTCACTCGGGCGGGCGCCCGCCGCCAGGCGCTGCGACCACTGTCTTGTCGCGCCTGCGGACCACTCCCCTCTCGGAAGTCGGGAGTGTGCTTTGAAACACCCTGTCGCCCTAATGGTCCTGGTGCTGGCAGAACCGGATCGGCAACGCGGCCGCGCGCCGCGATGCGTTTGCTCTGTCCCGGGCGCGGCACTCAGGCGCCTGGCTGCGGTGACGATGCCGGACATCATCCACCGAGTGGACGCCCCCCGTGCATCGGATGACGACGAACGCCACTCGCGCGCACCGCGATGCCCGGCACTACATCCGGTGCGCACCCCGTTATCTTCTTGGCGGTCCTGCAAGAGGGCCGCTGGCCTCCGGGCCCGGCATGACTGTTGCCCCCTGTCGATCGGATGACCTGGGGTGTCACCGGGTCTGAGGGGTGCCGTCGGAGACGACATCCTGCACACGTACACGACCCGCCGCTGAGACCACACAGCAGCGGGGCCGGGCAGAAGTCCTGCCCGGCCCACCGCTGCGCCTCCGCGCTACGTCCAGCGCATGCCGATGCTGGAGAGTTGTTCGATTCGTTCGGGTGTCAGGGTCGTGGCCCGGGAACGTTGGTTGCTGATCCATGCACCAAGCCGGAGCTCCCGAACCTCCTGGTCCTCGCTGCTGCCGCCGTTCCCGTCGTTGCCGCCGACGGTGATCCGTTCGATGTGCTTCCTGGGCACCTTCAGGTGTTGCTCGCGTTCGTAGAACTGCTTGGCGGCCTGGTAGTTGAGGGCCCATTTGTCGGCTTGCGTGCGGCGTGGCTTGGGTTTCTCTTCCTTGCTGGCGGGTGTGATTCCGAGGACGTGTTCGCACATCCACTGCTGCGCGGTCGTGAGCTTGTCCCACCCGAGCCGGACCGAGCGCACCCATCGTCCGAGGTCTTCGCCTTGGTGCATGACGTCGCCGGGCTCGGTGGGCAGCGTCCAGCCGGCCTCGAGGTGGAGCCGGACGAGGTGGAAGGCGCGCTGCCATTCGACCGGCCACCTCGGGCACCAGGAGGGGTCGATGTCCTCCAGCTGCTCGCGCCGCTCGTCCGACAGCGCCCCCGTCGTCGACCCCACCGGCAGCCCTTGGGCACGCCGCTGCTCGATCTCGGCTGCCCTGCGGGCGGCGGCCCGCTGGTTCTTCAGCCAGATGCCCACTCGGTAGCCCTGGTAGGTGGCGTCCAGCGGGGCCAGGAGGTGGCCCGCTTGGGCAGCCCACCCGCGCGCCGCCGCGAGGCCTTCCTCCCAGGCGACGTCGAAGTGCGACCAGACCATGCCCAGGTTCTCAAGCTGTGCGACGCGGTCGGCGTCCATGTCGCCGCGGGCGTAGAACCGGCGCGTGTCGGCGATCCACTGCCCGAGCGGGAACCCCGCGAGCGACGCCGGCCACCCCTCGCCTTCCGCCTCCTGGTCGTCGCGGCTGGGGACGCGGTAGGTGAACGGCACTTTCAGGTTGCCGCGGATGCGGTTGTAGATGGTGGCGGCTTCGATGCCGCGGCGCCAGTGGGCGTGTTCGGGGTTGAGGACGCGCAGGTTGATGAACGCGGCCAGGGTGGCCGGGTCGCGGGGTGTGGAGAATTTCAGCAGTGCCCGTGCCGGCACTGATAGTCCACGGTCGCTTTGGCCGCTCTCGGATCCCTGGTCCTCCTGCTTCCCGCTGCGGCTCTGTACGCCCCGCACGCGGCTTTGGGCCTGCTGTTCGGCGAGCTGCTCGACGACGCGGGTGTCGTGTGCCCTGAGCGCTTCCAGGAGCTTGGCGAGCCCGCCGTAGGCCCGGGAGGTGAGCATGTTGTCCGCCGTCTCTCCGGGCCCGAGGAGGACCGGCACGACGAGGGATGCGACCTTGCCCTCGCCGGGCTGCATCCGCAGGGCGCGGCCAACGGCCTGGACGAGGTCGGGCATGGAGCCGCGCACGTCTGCCCAGTACACGGAGTCGCAGTTCTTGGTGTCGACCCCTTCGCCCAGCACCCGAACGGAGCCCAGGAACCCTTTCTCCACGACGGTACCGTCCGCGGCGATCCCGGCCGCGAACTCCCCGAGAACCCGCCGCCGGTGGTTGGGCTTGTGTTCCCCGCACAGCCAGTTGGCCCAGATCATCCTGGGGTACAGCTCCGGGTCGGCGGCGTGCAGCTGCGCGGCGACGTCGGGAAGGCCGGTCGCGAAGGCTTCGGCTTCCTTGACGACGTGGTGGAAGACGAGCGTCCTGCGGAAGCCTTCCTCGGCCGACGCCTTCACCAGGGCGGTCTGCAGTGCGGCGAGCCGGGCCCCGCGGACCTGGTCCGAGCGGCCCTCGGCGCCCAGGAGCTGGGCTGCCTGGAGCTGGGTGTCGGTGATGTCCACGCACACCACCTGATACGGCGCACAGATGCCCCGGGAGATGGCCTCCGACAGGGTCAGCGTGTAACAGCGGCTGCCGAACGGCCCCTCCGGATCGTCCTCCATCGAAGCCACCAGCTCACCCGGCGCGCCACCCTGCTCCTGTTCCTCGTCCAGCTGCCACAGCCGGGGCGTGGCCGTCATGTACAGACGCCGCAAGGCCGGGATACGGGTGTTGTCGTGGACCATCGCCCACGGCTTGCCGATCCGCCCCGACGTCCGGTGCGCCTCGTCCGTTTTACCGAGCGGAGATGTGTACGGGTTGGAGCTGACCTGGGCTCTTCATCATGCACATGTTCGTGATGTATGGCTTCCAT